>CAMXIF010000007.1 GCA_947243845.1 uncultured bacterium | reverse complement strand
TCCGGAACCTAATTTTTTCTCATACAGAGTTTCGCACAGCGAAACTCTAGAAGTTGCTTCCGGAACCTAATTTTTTCTCATACAGAGTTTCGCACAGCGAAACTCTAGAAGTTAATTCCGAAGGAATTTACTTCTATTATAGGGAAATATGGACGCTATGAAAGTGCCAAATTGATATTTTTAGACCATACCAGATTGGAAGAAATAAGATTCCCGACATTCCTTTGTACTTATGCTATCTTGTCAGACCCTTCTATTTTTTCCACATAACTGCGCAGTAAAAGCACTTGCGCCGGAATATAACAGGTCCAGACGATAAAAGCAGCAATTGTGTAGATTAGACTGTCCGTCCGGGTAAAGGTTCGGACGAGAATGGCATAATCACATCCGGCGAAAAAGGTAATGCCTAATGCAAAAAACAGTGTTTCCCGGCTGCCTGTCTTTCTGTGCCATATCCACGCGCAGAACAGATTGATCGTAAGCTGTACCATATTTGCCATGGCCAGTGCATTATCGGCATTCAGCATTTCGATATGCCAAATCAGAAAGATCATAGCAGCGTACAGCACCAGACGCACTGCAATGCCTTTCCCTGTGGGTTTCAGATAGACCATGTAAACTGTCTCTACCAAAGTGAAGAACAGGTAACCCCAAATGCGTTTGTTGACAATTATGCACATAAAACAGTCCGCTGTCAGAGTGAGTGCAAAGGCGAGGGGGATTAGATTTTCCCGGCAGTGCAAACAGCGTCCATGCCGCAGGTACAGGTATGTAATCATGAGGAAATTGCATAGGATTGTACAATACCGCAGTATCGCCAAAGGGGAGCCCGGAGAACCCGGATCTCCCTGTCCGGGTTCTCTCCACGCCTGTTCGGCTACTTTTATAACGAAGAACAGTATCATTTCCGCAAGATAATAAATATGTAAAATCCGGGTATCATTTTGGGACATTTTATGAGCTCCTTTGATATTGCTGCTTTCTATTAGTCTCTCGTTATATGAACGGTTCCCTCATGCGTCAGATTATCTGCCTTAAGCAGATCACTGGGTGCAACAAAAAGCGCACGAACCGGCAATTCTACGCCAGCGCGTTCTAAAAGATATTCCATTTTGTCAAGAAACTTTTTGGCCTTATCGACAAGACCGTTCAGGTCGTTAGCGGTACACAATTCGCAAGTTTCCTGTTGACTTTCCTCTAATGTTTCGTAAAGTTCCTTGCATACGGCTTCCATATCCGGCTCTTTCCGGTCTGCTTGCGCGGCGCTGTCTGCTGCGGCAGTATTTTCTACAGGTATCGAATCACATTCTGACGCAAGATCCGCCAGACAGACAAGCTCTGATTTTGACAGCATATTTTCCGACTGCAGCAGTCCGTCATGAATCTGAATCTTATAATGAACTCCGCAGTCCAGATAAATTTGATAGACAAGCTGGGAGCATACCATAGCTCTTTTACCATCCTTATGGATCAGCTTATTAATCATTTTATCCAATTCCGCGCAGGCCAGTTCCAGAATGTAATCCATGATCTTCTGCCATCTTTTGGTGGAACGGACCGCTCTGTAGATGATCAGTCCGGCAAAGAATACCAAATCCGGATAGTCATAATAAATCTTCTCGTCCAGATACTCTTTGGCTGCTACCAGTAACGGCGCTGCATCCTGTTCCGGATTGAGGCGCAGCAAATATGCATTATCTCCATCAGGGGCTTCCTTACACACACTGCACGCGATACCGTGGCTGCCCATTTCAACGATGGTCTTGTCCTGATAACACATAGCTGCATGACTGACATTGGAATTTGTCAGCTTTGCAATGCATTTGCTGAGCCAGTTATCGCCGGCCTCAAATACTAAAATATCTCCAGATTGTAAATTAGCCATAGAACACTCCTTTCTGTTTGAACTACAACAATAACTCCTACAACAACACTATACTATGATAAGTATAATATAGTCAATTGTTTGGACTATAAATATACTTAAATGTATAACCATACAGAAATTGGCAGATACTTATAATATTTACCAAAGGAGTCAATAGAATGAAGGCGACAGCATCATACCCGGAAAAATGGGATTTCATATTCTATTTGTACTTGTTTTTCATAGCTGCAGTCTTTGGCTGGCTATGGGAGGGCAGTCTGTATCTTTTTAAAGATGACGCCTATGTCAATCGAGGGTTCCTGACAGGTCCATGGCTGCCAATCTATGGAGCGGGTGCTGTTATGCTGGAAATCCTGTTTCATAGGTGGCGGGACCGAACTTTCCTGACATTTTTGTCATCCATGGGTCTGTGTACGCTGTTGGAGTATCTGGCAGGCTGGTATCTGGAATTGACCTGGGGAGTCAAATGGTGGGACTACAGTCAGATGAACTGGAATCTGCACGGCAGGATTTGTATGGCCAGCAGTATTCTGTTTGGGCTTGGCGGGACGGTTCTCGTATGTGTGCTGGCCCCTATTCTCCATTCACTTTACCGTAGGATTCCAACCAAAATCAGGGTGTGGCCAATATTGACTATATTAGTCATATTTGTGGCAGATGCAGCTTTCAGCGCCCTTATGCCGCACATAGGGAGGGGCGTTACGTATCATTGACCTGCATTGAACCATGCAAGATTATGTTATGGTCTAAAATAGCCAAAACTTCACATAGAAGTTTGTAGCTTATCACAATAAAGAAAAGTTAGGAGAAGGATAGAAATGGAAGAAATTGTATGGTATCATTACATTAAGTATCGGCAAAATGTGACAGAAAATTCTCTGTTATGCAAAATGCTGTGTTTGGTGAAGGGACCTGCACGGCATGTTATGATTGCAAACTGCCCGTTACTTTGGGGATATAATTTAATGAATAGAAAGGGTTTTTGTGATGAGGTATTTTCTAGGATATAGCTTGGCGGCTTTGTGCGCGCTTGTTTGCGCCGTGTTGACGTACAGACGCAGGAATCGTATGGGATTGCTGACAGGTACGATGTTTGTGGCGGTGGCAGCGGTCAATCTGTCTTATCTGGCAAGGATAGGCGCCGATACCTATTTTGAAGCGTCAGTGTCAACCAGTATTTATTTTATTTGTCTAGATTTTCTGATTTTGGCAATGGTGTGTTATTTGATAGAATTTACACAGCCTAAATTATCTGTATTCAAGTATAAAAGGGTGTTCTGCCTTTCTGTATGCGCATTAGTATGTATAGATGCCGCATGTTTGTTCATAAATATCTTCCATGAAATCTTAATGCGCTATCAATATCAGCCGGATGAGGGATATGTCATTTCGTATATGTATCAGATGAGACCGTCATTCTATCTGCATATGGGGTTTGTGTGTCTGCTGATTCTCCTGGCAGTCTTTATCCTGATTTATAAATCGGCCAGTGTACCCAAAATATACCGGGCCAGATATGAAAACAGTCTTTTGTGGCTGTTTTCCATGATTGCACTAAATGTCGTGTATTTGACGGACATTATTGATTTGCCCGTGGACATAGCATTATTGATCTATGGTTTCAGCTGTCCTTTCATTTATAGGAATACGTTCGACTATTCTTCCAAAGGGATGCTGAATACGACACGGAAGATGATATTGGAATATATGGGTGCACCCATGGTCCTTTTCGATTATGAGGGTTATGTGGCGGATAGCAATAAGGATATGCGGGAGCTTTTTCCGGTATTGGGCAATCAGGAACACAGAATCAGCATGATGGACTTTATTCAGATCGGTGCATTCAGGCAGATGCAGAACACCAGCACGGATCAGGAGTTTGAGTGGGACAATCCGTCCGAGGCCGGCGCCAGAGTATATCAGGGCGATTTCAGATGTTTGAAAGATGAGAATGGACGTGGCATTGGACATCTTCTGATTTTGCGGAACAAAGAAGTGGAACGGGATATGCTGACGCAGCTGTACTCCAGAAACAGTTTCTACAACCGAATGGAAAATGTGCTGTCTAATGAGGTGTATCCAGTGACTGTGGTGGTCTGCAACACCAATGGGATTGGTCTGGTCAATGATGTGTACGGCTGGGCGAAAGGAAACAGGATCCTTAGGAAGGCGGCAGACCTTATGCGGGAGAATCTGCCCAAGGAGGCAATCCTGGCCAGGCTGGAAGACGGAGATATGGCGGCAGGCCTTATGGAAGTAGAGCAGGAATATGCAGTTCGGCTTTTTGAGAACATCAGAGAACAGTACCGGCGGGATAATAATACCGGGATTAATACGGATTTGGAGTATGGTATTGCTGTGATCAGGGATCAGACGAAGAGTCTTGATGAGGCCATCAGGGAAGCGGCGCAGAGTATGCGTACAAAGAAACTGATGAGTCAATCCTCCAGAAAGAGTTCTCTGTTGGATTCTCTGACACAGACGTTGACAGAGAGTGATTATGAGACGGAAGAACATGTGGAGCGCACGAAGGAAATGGCTACCAGACTGGGACAGGCCCTGCATCTTTCGGATGTGGAACTTGGCAAGCTGGCGCTTCTGGCGGTGCTCCATGATATTGGCAAGATCGCGATTCCGCATGCCATTTTGGCCAAGCCGGGCAAGCTGACAGAGTCGGAATGGGAAGTCATGAAGACGCATACGGAGAAGGGATATCGGATTGCCAGCGCCTCCAAAGAATTACAGCCGATCGGGGAATTTATTCTGCATCATCATGAGAGATGGGATGGAGGCGGTTATCCCGGCGGCCTTGCAAAGGAGGAGATACCGCTTCTTTCGAGGATTATCACGGTGGTGGATTCCCATGATGTTATGGTGCATGACAGGCCGTACCATAAAGCCATGAGCCATGAGGCAGCAGTGGAAGAATTACGGCGCTGCTCCGGCGCACAGTTTGATCCCCATCTGGTGGATGTGTTTCTGGAAGTGCTGGAGGGGCAGAAGGTGTCGTGACAGGAATCAATAAAATACAAAGACGGAATTGACAAAATGGGAGTTATTGTCTATATTATTAATAATTACTGCGAGAACAGGCAGTTGTGATTTGGTTGTAAGAATATAAAGGCAATGATAGGGAAGAGTACACAAGTGCCGCCGACAGAGAGAGAGATCGAAAGCTGGAAGATTTCTTCGGAGAGGGATTGTGGAACGTGGCCCTGAAGCCGGTGCGCAGAAGCGTCTGTATGGATACGGATGATAGTAAGCGCACACGCGTTATCCCCGTTAGCGGATAGAATCCCAGCTTGATGTTTGCAGGCTGTGATTCAATGAGTGATAAATGAAGGTGGTACCGCGTATCTGCGCCCTTTGCCAGAATATGGCAGAGGGTGTTTTAATGTAGAAAAGGAGGACATAACATGAAAAGAGAGCTGGCCAAAACCTATGACCCCAAAGGCATAGAAGAGAGATTGTATCAGAAGTGGATGGACAACAAATATTTTCACGCTGAGGTGGATAAGACAAAGACCCCCTTTACCATCGTGATTCCCCCGCCAAATATCACGGGGCAGCTGCATATGGGACATGCACTGGATAATACCATGCAGGATATTCTCATTCGTTATAAGCGGATGCAGGGGTACAATGCGCTTTGGCAGCCAGGCACTGATCACGCTTCCATTGCCACGGAGGTAAAGATCATTGAGAAGCTCAAAGAGGAGGGCGTTGATAAGAACGATCTTGGCCGTGAGGGCTTTTTGGAACGGGCCTGGGACTGGAAGCGGGAGTACGGCGGCAGGATCGTCTCCCAGCTTAAGAAACTGGGTTCTTCCTGTGACTGGGACAGAGAACGTTTTACGATGGATGAGGGCTGCAACAAGGCAGTCACGGAAGTGTTCTGTAAGATGCATGAAAAGGGATGGATTTATAAAGGAAGCCGCATCATCAACTGGTGTCCGGTATGTAATACTTCCATTTCAGACGCCGAGGTAGAATATGAGGAGCAGGCTGGGCATTTCTGGCATATCAAGTATCCGCTGGTGGATGAGAACGGACAGCCCAGTAAGACAGAGTTTCTTGAGTTTGCGACCACCCGTCCGGAGACCATGCTGGGCGATACCGCTGTGGCGGTGAACCCCAATGATGAGAGATATACCTATTTAAAAGGAAGACAGGTCTGGCTGCCGATCGTGAACAAGGCGATTCCTGTGGTGGAAGATGACTATGTGGACATGGAGTTTGGAACGGGTGTGGTAAAGATTACGCCGGCCCATGATCCGAACGACTTTGAGGTGGGCAAGCGTCATAACCTGCCGGAAGTGAATATAATGAATGACGATGCAACGATTAATGCAAACGGCGGCAAGTACGAGGGATTGGATCGCTATGCGGCAAGAAAGAAGATCGTAGAGGAACTGGAGCAGGAAGGGCTTCTGGTGCGCATCGAGGATTATTCCCATAATGTGGGTACCCATGACCGCTGTAAGACAACAATCGAACCAATGATCAAGAAACAGTGGTTTGTGAAGATGGATGAACTCATCAGGCCTGCGGTGGAAGCAGTGAAAAAGGGAGAGATTAAGCTGATTCCGGAGCGCATGGAGAAGATTTATTACAACTGGACGGATAATATTCGCGACTGGTGTATCAGCCGCCAGCTCTGGTGGGGACACCGGATTCCGGCGTATTATTGTGATCAGTGCGGTGAGATCGTAGTTGCGGCTAAAGCGCCTGAGGTGTGCCCGAAGTGCGGCGGGAAACATTTTACGCAGGATCCGGACACACTGGACACCTGGTTTTCTTCGGCACTGTGGCCTTTCTCCACATTGGGATGGCCTGAGCATACAGAAGATTTGGATTATTTCTATCCCACAGATGTGCTGGTGACCGGTTATGATATCATTTTCTTCTGGGTTATCCGGATGATTTTCTCCGGATACGAGCAGATGGGGGAGAAACCTTTTAAGACAGTGTTGTTCCATGGACTGGTGAGGGATTCTCAGGGACGTAAGATGAGTAAATCACTGGGGAACGGCATTGATCCGCTGGAGATCATCGACCAGTATGGCGCAGATGCCCTGCGGCTGACGCTGATCACAGGCAACGCGCCCGGTAATGACATGCGTTTCTATTATGAAAGAGTGGAGGCCAGCCGGAACTTTGCCAACAAGGTCTGGAATGCGTCCCGTTTTATTATGATGAATATGGATCAGGAGGAAGAAAAGACAGGCAGGCGCGGCTGGGAGGTATCCTATGATGAGATAAAGGACAGTCTGTATCCGGTGGACAAATGGATTCTTTCAAAGCTGAACACTCTCGTCAGAGAAGTGACGGACAACATGGACAGTTTTGAATTAGGTATCGCAGTGCAGAAAGTCTATGATTTTATCTGGGATGAGTTCTGTGACTGGTATATTGAAATGGTGAAACCCAGGCTCTACAGCAGTGAGACCGGTGAGGAAGACGGAAAGAGGGCGGCATTGTGGACTTTGCAGAATGTGTTGATCGATGCTTTGAAACTTTTACATCCTTATCTGCCATTCATCACAGAAGAAATCTTCTGTACACTGCAGAGCACAGAAGAGTCTATTATGATTTCCCAATGGCCTGTATTCAACGATGACAGGCAGTACACGAAGGAAGAGACGGCTATTGAACTGATGAAGGAAGCTGTACGCGGCATCCGCAATGTGAGGACACAGATGAATGTGGCACCGGGGAAGAAGGCGGCGGTGTATGTGGTCAGCGATAGGGATGAGGTACGGCAGATCTTTACGGAGGGCAGACAGTTTTTTACCGCACTGGCAGCAGCTTCGGAGGTGACCATTCAGGCGGATAAGAGCGGTATCGATGACAGCGCTGTATCGGTGGTGATTCCTAATGCAACCGTATATATTCCTTTTGAGGAGTTGGTGGATATCGCACAGGAGATCGAGCGGCTTAAAAAGGAAGAAAAACGTCTGGAGGGCGAACTGGCCAGAGTGAAAGGGATGCTTGGCAATGAGAGGTTCATGTCCAAGGCGCCGGAGCAAAAGGTGGCTGAGGAACGTGCGAAACTTGAGAAATACACCCAGATGAAGGCACAGGTAGAAGAGCGCCTGTCCCAGCTTGCACAAATATAGAGGATAATTCTGCAGGAAATTTCTTTTGGGACTGGAAAAGTGCAAAGATTTGGTGTAAAGTTATATATAAGGGTAATTTGGTTTTTATCTAGGATTATATAATAAGTGACAGAAGTGTCATGAGGAAAGTGGGGTGAGTCACGTGGCCGTATCAAATCTTTCGTCAGAGCAGCTGGAGAAACTGAAAGCGGCAATGGCCAAGGCTAAGGGTCTTTCTCCGGCAGCGTCTGCAGTATCGGCGCTCAAACAGGGAGAGGAAACACAGTCAACAGCTGTAGAACAATCGGAAGAAGAGAAGAAACCTCTGATAGAGACCAATCTGGCAGAAGGCACTTATCTGCGCGTAGAAGATGACGAGATGACAGCGTGGCTCTACCTGATGCCGCCGGCAGAGGGTCAGACGTATTCCAAGCGTGAACTGGAAAGTTATCTGGAACAGCAAGGGGTGGTTAAGGGATATCACAGTTCCAATCTTTCTGCGATGGTCAAGAAGAAAGTCTATGAGAGGGAAATCCTGGTTGCGAAAGGGCAGGAGTCTGTACCGGGGAGTGATGGCTATTTTGAGTATCTCTTTTCTCCGGAGGAGCATGTGGGGCCTACCATCCGGGAAGACGGCACCGTAGATTATTCCAGTATGAGTGCGCTTCAAAACGTACACAAAGGTGATAAGGTAGCAATCTATCATTACGCGGTACCTGGTGTGGATGGCTATACAGTGCGGGACAATGTATTGAAGGCCGCAGCGGCCAGGGATCTTCCGCCTATGCGAGGTAAAGGCATAACCAGGGAGAATGGTGTATATTATGCGCAGAATGACGGTAAAATAGAAGTAAAAGACGGCAAGATCGATATCCAGAATGTACATGAGATCATGGGGGATGTGGATGCCATTATTGGAAAGATAGAGTTTTTTGGCGATGTCATCATCAATGGTAATGTGGAGGGCGGTGTCACGATTCGTGCCGGGCGTAATATTGAGATACATGGTACCACAGGCGGCGCTTCGCTCTTTGCAGGCGGTGATGTGCTTTTGTCCCGCGGGATACAGGGCGGCGGCAAGATATCAGCCAGAGGCAATGTGTTTGCGGAATTTATAGAAAATACCACAGTAGAGGCAGGCGGTATCGTACAGTCCAACGTTATCCTGAATTCCAAAGTGTCAGCAAAGGATAAGGTGATCACCAATGGTAAGAAGGGCGCCATTATTGGCGGACAGGTGCATGCGCTCAAGAGCATTGAAGCCATGACGGCCGGCAACGATGTGGAAGTAAAGACGATTTTGCACTGTGGTTATCAGCCGGAGTCTTTCGATTTGTTGTTGGAAAACAGGCGTAAGGAAGCAGAGATTAAGGAAAAACTTGCCAGACTGGTGGATTCCATGACGGAGGCATTGCGTGAGAAACGCAGGCGGGGTGCCAATACCGCGATGACTACGGAAGCAAACCTTTCCGAGTGGAACCGCTTAAAGGATGAATATTTCGCGGAACTGGATAAGATAGGCAAAGAGCGGGAAGAACTGGAGACGACCATGGAAGAGGGCCGGGAATCCTATATTAAGGTAGACGGCAATCTTTACAGGAATGTGGTCATCAGTATCAATTCGGAGCGGATGATCATGGACAGAAATACCTGTTATATGAAATATACCGCGGATAAGGGTGTCATCGAGGGTACGGTAATCATACACAATTAGCGGCGGGAGCAGCAGGAGAATGACACAGACGAGTGATTTATACGGGGCAGCGCAGGAGTATATCAGCGCTACCCCGAAATTTACGAAGAAAAACAGTATGGAAAACACCGGGAAATTCCTGGCGCATCTGGGAAATCCGGCACAGAACTGTAAGATACTTCACGTAGCGGGCACAAACGGAAAAGGCTCTGTTTGTGCCTATTTAGCAACTGTTTTAAAGAAGGCAGGCATCCGGTGTGGAATGTTTGTTTCACCGCACCTTGTGACCATGCGGGAGCGGTTTGTGGTCGATGGGGAAATGGTGAGTGAGGAGGAATTTGTAGATGCCTTTCAGATGGTGAAGAGGCATTTGGACAATTTGCCGCAGGATCTGCAGGAGATAGCTTATCATCCCACTTTTTTTGAATTTCTCTTTTTTATGGCGATGGTGCTTTTTGAGAAAAGCGGCGTGGAATTTGCAGTTTTAGAGACCGGTCTGGGAGGCAGATTGGATGCCACCAATGCTGTGGCGAATAAGGAACTTTGTATCCTGACTTCCATTGGTTATGACCATATGGAGTATCTGGGGGATACGCTTATCGAGATCGCAGGAGAGAAAGCGGGGATTCTGCGGCCGGGTGTGCCGGTGGTCTATCCGGTCGGACAGTCGGATGTGGTGCAGGTAATAGAAAATTATGCGGCAAAAATCGGCGCGAAAACCTTTCCGGTAGAAAAGACGGCGATAAAAGAAATAAAGATTCTGGATAAAACAATTGATTTTTCTCTCCATTTAAACTATTATGATTATATTGGTTTTACTGTGTCTACATCTGCGCTCTATCAGATTGAGAATGTTTCTTTGGCGGCAACGGCACTGGGAGTTCTTCAGGATTCCCGTATTACGGTAAAAGTTCTGCAGGACGGTATCAGGGAAACATTTTGGGAAGGCAGGATGGAGGAAATTTTTCCAGGCGTGTATCTGGACGGCGCCCATAATATAGATGGCATGAAGGCCTTTTTGGAGACGGTGAAGGCACATCCCTGCGGCGGCAAAAGGAAATTACTCTTTTCCAGCGTGCGGGACAAGCAGTACGAAGAAGCAGCGAAGGCACTCGCAGGGTCGGGATTGTTTGATGAGATCGGCGTTGCCGCTCTTTCAGGGGAAAGGGCACTGCCGCTTCAGATATTGGAAGAGTCGTTTGAACAGTGTACAGGTGTCAAAATCAGGGCCTATGATACGTTAGAGACTGCCCTTAAGGGGCTGATATCACACAGGGCTGAAGGGGACAGGGTGTATATTGTCGGTTCATTATATTTGGCGGGCGAAGTCAAAGCCCTTATAAGGAGATCAGGGCATGATCAATTTTGAAGAAGAGTTGAAGAAATTCCATCCCAGTCTGGAAGTGGAGGATGCGGAGGAAGCAATTTATAATCAGGATCTGACGGATATGGCTGATTTGATGGTGAAAATAGTCAAGGATGCTAAGAAAGTGGAAGAAGAATAGGGGATTGGCATAGATGATCTGTTATCGGTGTGGATGTACTTTGTCAGAACACAATTTCTGTACGAACTGTGGTGCCGATGTAACCCTTTATAAAAGGATTATATATATATCGAACCGTTTTTATAATGACGGATTAGAAAGAGCGAGTGTCAGGGATCTGACAGGCGCTATTGCAAGTTTGAGACAGAGTTTGAAGTTTGACAAGAATAATGTGGAGGCCCGCAATCTGCTAGGCCTTGTATATTTTGAGACGGGTGAGGTGGTAGCAGCCTTAAGCGAGTGGGTTATCAGCAAGAACCTGCGCCCGAAGAAGAATATTGCGGATGATTATATCGATATGATCCAGACCAATCAGAACCGGCTGGACACGATCAATCAGACGATTAAAAAATACAATCAGGCGCTTACCTACTGTAATCAGGACAGTCTGGATCTGGCGGTGATCCAGCTGAAAAAAGTGCTTTCTTTAAATCCGAAATTTATCAGGGCACATCAGCTTCTGGCCCTTTTGTATATTAACAGTGAAGAATGGGAACGGGCTAAGCGGGAATTGACCAAATGTCTGGAGATTGACGCCAACAATACAGCTACCCTCCGTTATCTCAAAGAAGTAAATGAGATGCTGATGCCCGAAGAAGGGGTCAAGAATACTGCAAAGAAACCAAAGAAGTCGGAAGAGATTGTCAAATACCAGAGCGGAAATGAGACGATTATACAGCCCGTCAATATGAAAGAGGGCAAGGGAGTCACCTCGCTTCTGAATCTGGGGATTGGGCTTGCAATCGGTATTGCTATCGCCTTTTTCCTGATCCTGCCGGCCAGAATACAGTCAGCCAAGGCAAATATTGATGAGGACCTGCGTAAGGTCAGTGAACAGTTAGATGCCAAGACAGCTACCATAGATGAACTGCAGCAGCAGCTCGGTGTGCTGCAGGAAGAGAAGGCAGATCTGGAGCAGGATCTGGCAGCGTATCTGGGAACAGACGGCACATTGCGGTCTGTGGACAGCCTGATGAAAGCTGCTGACGCATACCTGACGAAGCCGGAGGAGGTCACGGTGGTGGCGGATTATCTGGAGGAAATCGAGGCGGAAACGGTCGAGGGTGAAAGCGATAATTCGGAGGCCTTTGAAAATCTCTATAATACGCTGCTGGCATTGGTGGGGCCGGGTATCGCGGAGTCCTATTACAATGATGGCTATGAGGCATACCGGCAGGAGAATTATGCGGATGCGGTGCCGAATCTGGAGAAGGCTTTCCAGTATGATGCTACCAATGGTGAGGCCCTTTATAATCTGGCCAATGCCTATTACCGCTTAGGAAAGATGGAGGAAGCGAAAGCCGCTTATCTTCAGGTTATCCAGCTTTTCCCAGGCACGGAGAAGGCCAGTAAGTCCGAGGATTTCCTGCAGGAGATGGAGGATGAGATACAGGATTAAGAGCGGAAGCGCCGGATGACGGCGGACAGGCGTTTAGAAGAGAATCATAAGATAAAAGGATATCAAAAAACACGAAAGAGAACGTAGTGGAATACACATTACGTTCTCTTTTGTTTGTATATGAAGCAGAAAGGAGTTTACATAATATGGAAGAAGACTTCAGAGTGATAGACAATTACCTTATGATAAGAATGCCGACAGAAATAGATCATCATAAATCGGTTAACATAAGTTCAAAAGCGGACAGATTTATCCTTTCCAAGGCAGTGCAAAATGTTGTCTTTGATTTTTCCCAGACAACCTTTATGGACAGTTCGGGAATAGGGATACTTGTGGGACGATATAAAAAGATCTCCTGCTTTGGGGGGAAGGTGTATGCTGTGCATACCGACAGCCGGATTAGGAGAATTCTGCTTTTGGCGGGAGTGGAGAATATTGTGGAGATTATGGAATAGGGTAAGAAGAAGTTGCAGAGCAACTTCTTCTTACCCTGGAGAATGCCTGAAAAGCGGCATTCTCCGCATGAATCTGAGATTGTGCGAAGTGGTATTTGATAATTACGAAACCTTATCATGATGGTTGGAATTGTACAAATAGCATAACCAACACAGACGCGCTTTCGCTCCATTCCAAACGCAGCAGTACTAGGCTCGAGAATACCTCGCCAAGTACTGGCGTTTCTCTAGGGTCTGCTTATGGTTATACTATTTGCACAATTATTACAGCATTGAGATGAGTTTTGCAATTACTTAGAATCGGTATTGAGAGAAAGGAGCAGGAAACAGCTATGATAGAGATTTTGGAGAAGAAAGATTACAGGCAGATCACGAATGAGATACATCTGGAATTTGCGGCGGTGTCGGATAATGAGTCCTTTGCGCGGATGGCGGTGTCGGCTTTTATCACCCCTTTGAATCCAACGCTGGAGGAGGTATCTGATGTGAAAACTGCCATTTCAGAGGCGGTGACCAATGCAATCATCCACGGTTATGAAAACAGGGGAAATGTTACAGACCGTATCTACATGAACTGTGAATTAAAAAGTGATATGCTGGAGGTGGAGATCATAGACCGGGGTGTGGGGATAGAGGACATAGCAAGAGCCATGGAACCTCTATTTACGACCAGACCGGAATTGGAGCGGTCCGGGATGGGATTTGCCTTCATGGAGGCATTTATGGATGATCTGGAAGTGCAGTCAGAACCAGGGCAGGGGACTGTGGTGCGGATGTGTAAGAAGATTGGCCTGGGTTCCTGGATTGGCAGTGAGGAATAGCCCATGGAAGAGACTGCCGCATTAATCGAACGATCACAGGCAGGAGATAAAGAGGCAAGAGAGATACTGATTGAGGAAAACCTGGGGCTGGTGCGCCATATTGTGAAGCGTTTTGTGGGGAGAGGATACGATGCGGAGGATTTGTTTCAGATTGGGTGCATCGGACTGATGAAGGCGATCGATAAGTTTGATCTGCAGTTTGAGGTGCGCTTTTCCACCTATGCAGTGCCCATGATACAGGGAGAGATTAAACGGTTCCTGCGGGATGACGGGATGGTCAAGGTCAGCCGTACATTAAAGGAGAATGGATGGAAGGTCAAGCAGGCGGCGGAAAGGCTTTCCCAGACTTACGGGAGGGAGGCGACTTTACAGGAATTGTCGGAAGCAACTTCCTTAAGTGTGGAGGATATTGTGATGGCTCTGGATGCCAATGTGGAAGTAGAGTCTATTTATAAGTCTGTCTATCAGTCTGATGGGAATGAGATATATCTGGTGGATCAGGTAGTGGGCGGCCATGCAGGTGTGGGCTGTGCCGCCGGCTTGAACAGTCTGAATGGGAATGGGGCTTGTGAGGATGTGGAGAAGGAAAAAATCCTAAATCATATGCTGCTGGAGGAACTATTAGGGAAGCTGGGGGACACGGAGAGACAGTTGATCGCCATGCGTTACTTTCAGGATAAGACACAAGTGGAAGTGGCTCAATGTCTGGGAATCAGCCAGGTACAGGTGAGCCGTATGGAGAAGCGGATTCTGTTGCATTTGCGGGAGGAAGTGTGTTAGACTGAAAGCAGAATGAGCTGCTATAAGGCGGAAACACGGTCATGATTAAGGACATAATTGTGGCTTAAGCGAAGCGGGAAAGGTATGGTGCATGAGATGAACACATTTCAATATCAGGTAGTCAGCATCGATGGAGACTATGCAAACCTGAAAAGAATCGATGTGGAGAGTGATGAACTGAAACTGGTGGCCAGGGCGCTTCTGCCCCCTGAGATTACAGAGGGATCGAAGCTTTTGTATGAGATGCTGGAATATCGGATTCTCGCGTGAGAGATATTCTGCATTGCCGGATTTCAAATCCGGTGTGAGAGGGAGCAGCCGGGCAGTTTCTTTATGCACTATACGATGCCCAGAAGGTGCCCGATCCAGTATAGTACGCCCAGGAGCCAGCTGGTGAAGATGCCATAGAGGATGACAGGGCCGGCAATGGTAAAGATTTTACAGCCGATACCAAAAACCTGTCCTTCCTTCTGGTACTCGATTGCAGCCGAAGCGATGGAGTTGGCAAAGCCTGTGATGGGTACCAGTGCACCGGCGCCGCCCCACTCTACCAGTTTGGGATAAATATTGCATCCGGTGAGAAGTACACTCATAAGCACTAAGAGCATGGAGCACCAGGAGCCGGCGGTTTCTTTGTCAAGCCCCAGGGAGTTCGTTGCGTAGTTTAAGATAATCTGTCCGACCAGACAGATCAGACCGCCAATGAGAAATGCCTTGCACATGCGAAGCGGCAGGCTGTATTTGGGGGTGGTCTGCTTCACGTGCTGCCTGTAGGCGGCTTCCTTTTTTTCCTGCATGGTCTGTGGTTTCTGATTTTGTGTCATGTTTTGATATTTCCCTTCTTATTTTATATAGATGTAATATAGTTGATTTTGTGGTTCTGAGGATTCTTGTGTTTGTATTGTCCCGCACGAAGATCTGTCAACAATCATGGATTGCCATATAAAAAAACACGCTGTGTAAAATAGATCAGACTTCCCACCAGTTTTCCAAATGCCACTGCCAGGATGGCAATGCCCAGACCATGACGAAATCCAATTCTTCTTGCAAAGATAGGTATGGTGTTGAGCATTTCTGCGATAGCCAGCGCCAGGCAGCCTACAAAAATACCGGCAAACAGGCCGAAAATGAGTAAGAAGAATACTCCGATAAAATCCCAGATGCCATTGGTAGTACCCTGTCCGAAGAGCTGTCTTTGTTTCACAAATTCTCCGATCATGCCCCAATCGCTGAAAATACTGAAGAATCCGCCGGCCAATGTGCCGAATACCACCATTTCTTCCAGTACGAATATCTTGCGGGCAACGTGCATTTTGCCGGCAAAGCGGGGGATCAGTCCAACCGAGATCAGGACAGTGAATACACCGGCGGAAACGATCAGGCCGGCGCTGATGCCGATGACTGTCAAAAGTAGCTGTTTAAGAAACATCAATTGTCTTGCCCTCCCTGTCTGCCGTCTCGATCAGGGATTTGTTTACATCCTGTTCGTAAACGCGCATTTCTACTTCTATGGGTGTGGGATCCTTGGTGATCCTTCTACCGCCGATATGGTTGAAGAATACAATGATACCCACGGCCAGGCCGATAGAGTAGGATAATTCTAAAATGCCATAGCCGTCTCCAGGCTGTCCCATCACCATCTCATATATTTTGCTAAAGACATCATTGATGCCAATATCGTTATGGAAGGCCATGATGGTAAAAGCCGTGCCGAAGAAGCTGACACAGGCCACGAAGAGCAGTTTGATCCATTGTATAAAGCCTTTGTGCTTGTCTACATTAATGTATTCCACCAGCACATCCGGTTCGCCCAGATTTTCTATTGAAACACCGGGGCAGACCTTTTCAATCTCCTCAATGACTTTCAGGAGGCTGATGACCTGGCGTTTTTCGGAATCTTTCTTGAAGTGATGCAGTTTAATGGCTTTGACTTTGGCCAGGATATGAGCATCGGAACAGGTGAGTTTTCCAATATCTTTTAGATACACATCTGGAGACTGAAGCTCTACGTTTTGTTCTGCTTTTAGGTATATGGTTGCACTGCTGGTTGACATAATTTTCCTTGTGTTGATTAATCCTTCCTGATTACTTTAGGGTTAGTATACGGTTATGTGCGGATTTTATACATTTATATCAGGGCAAAGGATGGAAAGTCTCCTAATGCGTAAACTCATAAGTTTCTTGTTGTAATTTCTCTAAGAGTGTGTTTAAATTGCACTGGAATCCATCATGCTGGAAGAAGCCAGTCCATAATGTCATAAAAATATCCTGCCATATTATATATCAAAAGATATTATAATATGGCAGGAAAAAAATCTGGTTTTTGCCCCAAAAGTTACTTTATATTTATATTTATCTATATTTATATTTATATTTATCTGAATATATATCTGAATATATATCTGGTATTTACTTGACAGATATCTGCTTAGGCTATGAGAAAGAACAACCGGTCGGATTGTGTCAGCGGTTGTATCATCGCAGCTTTAATATCATCAACAATTCATCGCTGTATTTCCCGCTATTTAGCTTAAAGGAGCGAGGCCGCTCTCCGTAAACGGTAAATCCCAGTTTCCGATAGAGACTGATGGCCGGCAGGTTGTCTGAAACAACTTCCAGTTCAATCTGTTCATAGCCTGCGTTTGCGGCAAATTCAATGAGTGCAGACAGAATCTGATATCCCAGACCCTGCCCCCACGCAGTCTTAAGGATGGCAATGCCAAAGGTGGCTCTGTGCCGGGTTTTCTTTTTATCCAGAACAGCAAAGAGGCTGGCATTGCCCACCAGTGTATCACCCTCAAAGACGGAGATCATAATACCGGTCTTATCCTGGACAAATTTGCGGATGAAATCTTCTTCCTCCTGCAAACTGAAATTCAGTTCTTCCGGATAGCTGATGCCGTATTCCGTCTCAAGTGCAGACTGCTTCAGATAGGATAAGAGTTTTGATGCATCCTGTGCCTGCGGACTTCTTAATGTATAAAGGGTGCCGTTTTTGCCGATGAAAGTTTGTGGTTGATATTGCATGCTGATTCTCCTTGTAGGTGGTATTGTTACGTCATTACTTTTTGTTTGCCGGTATAGTCTTTAGAAATAATCTTGAATACACATACAGAATCTGCCTGTGCATCTGTAAATTCCACATTTTTTCCTGACTGCTGCGCATACATTCGACTTAAACCATGGCGTTTCTCTGCCTTGTTTTCGATAAATTCCACTGTGCCATTGCCGATGATACTGGAATAATAATAGCCGGCATTACACGGTATATCTGCGTGCAGAGGTTCTCCTTCATCAAATATGGTGAAAGATACCTTGTTGTTTGCCTGCAGAATATTTAGTTTACGGCCCTCCCTGGCACAGTGGAAATAGAGAATTAAGGAACCTTCCTTTATCTCATAACCATAGCTTAAGGGGACAACATAAGGCATATCGCCATCGATCATGGCAATGCTGGCCGTTTTGCATGTGTTTAAGATGTTTGTTAGTGTCAGGATATCGGATACTTCTCTGTCTTTTCGCCTCATGATGGTGTTTGCTCTCCCGAAGGTTTTGTATGAACTTTGGAATATAGTATAAATATAAAGCGGGTGGAATCTATTGTCAAACCCGGACTTCATTTATATTTAAAAGCAGGAGATTCCAAGACGGGCAGTTCTTTGGCAGACCTGAAGTGTTTTCGGGCAGATGAATGAAAGACTTGAAGGCGGTTTCAATCTGACAGGAACGCATCCATGACATTTTCTCCTGCGGATGGTGAATGCCTCCCTTTTTGCAGGTTGCTGTTTTCAGGTTTTTCTCCTATAATATTCTAGAGGCACTATCAGTCAAGATAAATATAGAAGAAGCGGATGACCATGAGTATGGCAAAAGTAATAGTGAAAGAAAAACGGGATGTGATTCAGGCACAGCTTTTCCGATGCAGCGCCCGGGGACAGAAAGATCTGCTCATCACGCCGGGAAATTACGGAGAAGGGGTTCTTGCGGACAAGCTGAATCTGAACTTGGAAAATATGGTGAAGTGCGGCGGCTTTATCGGCGAGACGATAGATATGGCTGCCGAGTCTGGGATAAATAGTCTGCTGCTGGCAGGGCATCTGGGTAAGATGATCCAAATTGCAAGCGGGCTGCAGGATGAATATGAACGGCAGAAGGATGACGGCATGGAGGTGTTGGCGGATTGTGTTCTGCTGGCGGGAGGAGATGCGGGAGTGTCCCAGAGAATATTGTATTGTAATACCATGGACGAGGCGATAGAGGCATTGTGGATGACGGCTTTTTTGCAGCCTGCTATGGTACAGCTTATGCACAGGGTGGATCGTATGCTTAAGGGGTATGCGGAATCAAGGATACAGATTGAGGCCCTGGTGTTTTCCAACCGCTATGGAATGTTGGGAAAGACGCCGGGAGCGGAGCAACTGATCATGCTGCATCGTAAACTGCTATAGACGGCCATATCGTCTATTGGGTTAGAGGAAAGGCGAACCGTACAGATGGAAGAGATAATAGATTCTGAAAGGACGGATATCCGTATCCGTACAGTCACACCAAAGGATGCGCAGGCGCTTCTGGATATTTATGCGCCATATATTAAAAGAACAGCTGTTACGTTTGAGTATGAAGTGCCTTCAACGGCAGATTTTGCGGAGCGGATTGCATGTACGCTTACAAGATATCCCTATCTGGCGGCAGTGGATGGCGAAGAAATTCTGGGCTATGTCTATGCAGGGCCGCTTCATGTAAGGCCGGCCTACGACTGGTCGGTGGAGACTTCCATCTATGTGCGTATGGAGCAGAAGGGCAGGGGAATTGGCAGCGCATTGTATCGGGAATTGGAGAAGATATTGCTTCGGCAGAAAATTGTCAATGTGGCGGCCTGTATTGCATATCCGGAGACCGAGGATGAATATCTGACGAAGGACAGTGTGCATTTTCATGAGAAACAGGGTTACAGGTTGGTGGGGCAGTTCCATGAATGTGCCTATAAATTCGGGCGGTGGTATCATATGGTCTGGATGGAGAAGCAGATTGGGCCGCATCTTGCAAAGATGCCGCCGATGATACCTTTTCAGGAACTGTAAAAAGGATGACAGGAAGGGAGCAGGTGTATGAATTATCAGGAAGTATTAGAGGCGGCAAGACCCAATATGGGACAGGTGTGCAAGGCGTGTGCGGTGTGTAACGGCAGAGCCTGCGGCAACAGGATCCCCGGTCCGGGGGCGAAAGGCGTGGGCGATGTAGCGATACGAAATTATGAGGCATGGCAGAAAATCCGTGTGAATATGGATACACTGACCAAGAAACAAGAGGTGGATACTTCCATACGATTGTTTGGAAAGACTTTCCAATATCCGTTTTTTGCCGGCCCGGTGGGTGCGGTAAAGCTGCATTATGGGGATAAATATAATGATATGACTTATAATGATGTGCTCGTGGCGGCTTGTGCGGATGCCGGGATTGCGGCATTTACGGGGGATGGTACGAGCCCGGAAGTGATGGAGGCGGCAGCGGCGGCAATCAGAGAAAGGGGCGGCGCAGGGATTCCTACCATCAAACCATGGAATTATGAGACCATACAGCAGAAACTTGCCCTGGTGAAAGAAGCAGGCGCCTATGCGGTGGCGATGGATATAGATGCGGCGGGTCTGCCCTTTTTGAAGAATATGAATCCGCCGGCAGGAGCAAAGTCCGTGGAGGAGATGAGCCAGATTATCCGGGAAGCGGGGCTTCCCTTTATCGTTAAGGGTATCATGACAGTCAAGGGCGCGGTGAAGGCGAGAAAAGCGGGGGCTGCAGCGATTGTTGTATCCAATCATGGGGGCAGGGTCCTGGATCAGTGTCCGGCCACGGCGGAGGTGCTGGAGGATATCGTGGATGCGGTGGGCAGTTCCATGAGAGTTTTGGTGGACGGTGGTATCCGCTCCGGAGTGGATGTGTTCAAGGCCCTGGCCATGGGTGCGGACGGCGTGCTGATTGCCAGACCCTTTGTGACGGCAGTGTATGGAGCAGGCGCAGAAGGCGTCCAGGCATATGTGGACAAGATTGCCGGAGAACTGCGGGATACCATGGAAATGTGCGGCGCTTATTCGATTGGGGAAATCAGCAGGGAGAAAATCTGGAAATAAATATCACAGGAGCAGACATTGAAGAAAACAGAACATATCGTGAAAGAAGTCATGCCCGGTTCTATTGCCCAGGAAATGGAGATTGCACCGGGAGATGTCTTACTTGCAATTAATGATAGAGAAATAGAGGACGTATTCGATTACCGCTATTTGGTGAAGGATGAGTATATAGAGGTACTGGTACGCAAACCGGACGGTGAGGAATGGTTATTGGAGATCGATAAGGAGTACGATGACGATCTGGGAATTGAGTTTGAGAATGGCCTGATGAGTGATTACCGCTCTTGCAATAACAGGTGTATTTTTTGCTTTATCGATCAGATGCCTCAGGGGATGCGTGAAACCTTGTATTTTAAGGATGATGATTCCAGGCTTTCCTTTTTGCAGGGCAATTACATTACCCTGACCAATATGAGCGAGAAAGATGTGGAGCGGATCATTGAGATGCAGCTTGCGCCCATTAATATTTCCGTGCAGACGACCAACCCGGAACTGCGCTGCAAGATGCTGCACAACCGGTTCGCAGGGGAAAAACTGCAGTTCCTGCAAAAGTTTTATGAGGGACATGTGGAGATGAACGGGCAGATTGTGTGCTGTAAGGGCGTCAATGACGGAGAGGAACTCAGGCGCAGTATCACGGATTTGATGGCATATCTGCCCTTTATGCGCAGTGTGTCGGTGGTGCCGGCGGGAATCAGCAGGTTTCGGGAAGGATTATATCCGATTGCTCTGTTCACCCAAGAAGAGGCGGGGCAGATTGTGGATATGATCGAGCAGTATCAACAGGCCTGTTATGATGCGTATGGTTTGCATTTCATTCATGCCAGCGATGAATTCTATATTCTGGCAGACAGGGAATTTCCGGAAGAAGAACGCTATGACGGTTATATCCAGTTGGAGAACGGCGTGGGAATGATGCGTTTGCTGATGGAGGAGTTCGCGGCAGCGTATGAGATGTTAATAAATAACAAGTGTTACAATGAGGACAGAAATGCACTGAAGAGGAAGTTAACAGTGGCAACGGGACAACTGGCCTGTCCAACATTACAAGGATTGGCGAAACAGATGATGGAAGCATGGCCGGGACTTGAGATTCGTGTCTGTGCCATCCGCAATGACTTCTTTGGAGAGACTATTACGGTTTCCGGGTTGGTCACAGGGCAGGATCTGATTGCGCAGCTGAAAGAGCGGCAGTCAGCGGGAGAAGACTTGGGAGAAGCGCTCTTGATACCGGTCAATATGCTGCGAAGCGGAGAGCAGGTTTTTCTGGATGATGTGACAGTATCAGATGTGGAAGAAGCGCTGGGGATTCATGTGGTACCGGTGGAATCCGGCGGCCAGGATTTGGTGGAGGCGCTTCTTGACCGGGGATACTGTATGAGCCGGGATAACGGGCGGTTTGTTTATGTACAGGGATATGGCAGGGAGTAAGGCAGATCATAGTAAACGGCATAAAGTCGCAGAACGGGAATGATTATATGGCCATTGCGCCTGTCTACAACACGAAGGACAGATGGGAGAGTATGTTTGCCTCTTGGAGAGGGCTGGGAGCGTGAGAAGTATGGATTATACCGTTAAGAAACTAAATCAGGAAGAAATGGGGTATATATATAAGACTTATATGGTGCCGGATTTTCCACCAGGAGAATTAAAGCCGCTTAGTCATATCGTAAGAAGCATGGAGAAGGGGTTTGGTTTTGCTTTGGGGTTCTATGCGGGGGAGAACCTGATCGGGTATGCCGTATTCATTGTTTGCAAAGAGACGGGATGCGCTCTGCTGGACTATTTTGCTATTGTGAAAGAGCGCAGGGGACAGGGTGCAGGGCATGAGACGTTTGGGCTTCTAATAAGGTATTTTGAAGAAGGTCTGCCGGAAATCAACGGGATTTATATTGAAGCAGAGCAGGTTGCCAGAGCGAAGAATGAGAAGGAGCAGATCATTCGTGAAAGAAGGATTGCATTCTATCAATCCTGTGATTGTATGATGACAAGATTAGAGTCCAAATTGTTCGGTGTAGAGTACAGCATTCTATATCGGCAATTGGGGGAGAAAAAGGTGCCGCCAACATGGGAAGCGGTAGACGCCATATACAGAACCATGTTTAAGGAATCACATTATAATAATTCAGTAACACTTGTTATGAAATAAGTGATGGTTGACGAAGGGAAGAGCATACGTATGAAAGGATTATTCAGTAGTTTTATCATTGCAGTTTCCGTGTATTCCAGATTTCCTGTGCCCCAGGTTGATAGAAACCAGAAGAATATGAAATATGTATTATGTTTTTTTCCGGTGATCGGCGTGGTAATCGGGGGCCTTATCTATGCCTGGGGCAGGGTCTGCATGGCCTGTGGCTTTGGGCAGGTATGCTTTGCGTTGGTAGGAACGGTACTGCCATTGATCGTAACAGGGGGAATCCATTTGGACGGGTTCATGGATACGGCCAATGCACTTTATGCATATGAGGCAAGGGAAAAGAAACTGGCAAGTCTGAAGGATGCTCATGTGAGCGCCTTTGCCGTGATTTCGCTGGTGGGATATTGTTTCTTATACGCGGCAGGCCTGACACAGATCTGGCGGACGGATCATCTGCTGCTTTTGACTTATAGCTTCGTGATTTCCAGATGTTTGAGCGGCCTTTCCCTTGTATGGTTTCGGGAAGCAAAGAAGGAAGGGCTTTCCTATCAGATTTCAGCTGCGGCACACAGACAGACGGTGCGGGTGGTGCTGGTATTGTTATTGGGAGGCTGTTTTATTGGTCTGATTCTGATCTCACCTGTGATTGGTGCGGTGATGGCACTGGCATCCATGTGGGTATGGACATACTATTTCTATATGTCGAAGAAACAGTTTGGCGGTATCACAGGAAATCTGGCAGGCTATTTCTTAAGCCTGTGCGAGCTGTCCAGTGTGCTGATCATAGGTTTGATGGGAAGGATGATGTGATTCGGGTATGAGTGATAAGAAATTGGTGTTGGGTGTCCTGGCCCATGTGGATGCAGGTAAGACGACATTGGCGGAACAGGTTCTCTATCTAAGCGGTATGATACGCAGACTGGGGCGGGTGGATCATAAGGATGCCTTTTTGGATACGGACAGGCAGGAAAGAGAGCGGGGCATTACCATCTTTTCGAAACAGGCGTTATTCAAATGGAAGGATATAGAAGTCACGTTATTGGATACTCCCGGACATGTAGATTTTGCGGCGGAGATGGAGCGGACTTTGCAGGTGCTGGACTATGCGGTTTTAATCATAAGCGGTGCAGATGGCGTGCAGGGACATACACTGACTCTCTGGAAACTGCTGGAACGCTATCAGGTTCCAGTGTTTCTTTTTATCAATAAAATGGATCAGCCGGGAACGGAGGCAGACGCACTGCTTGCAGAACTTCAGAAAAGTCTGGATGAGCGGTGCGTATCTTTTGTCTGTCGGAATGCGGAGGAGATGGCTTCGTTTTATGAAAATGTGGCGGTATGTGATGAGCGATTGCTGGAGAAGTATCTGGAACAGGAAGATTGTCAGGAGCCCATAAGCGCGGGTGAGATAGCGGGTTTGATTGCCGGGCGGAAGCTGTTTCCCTGTTTCTTTGGTTCCGCCCTTAAGGGGGAAGGGGTGGAAGAACTTCTGGATGGGCTTTCCAGCTATACCCGCATGCCTGCTTATGGCACGGATTTTGGGGCGAGGGTGTTTAAGATAACGCGGGATGCCCAGGGCGTCAGGCTGACTCATGTAAAAGTGACCGGCGGCAGTCTGAAGGTGAAGCAGACGATCAGCGTTTCTGGGCGGGACAGACGTGCGGGGGCGGAGACCGGCATGGATGCCGGTTTGGAGCCGGTAGCAGGCGCGGATGCTGTTGTGGAGGAAAAAATCGACCAGATACGTTTGTATGGCGGCGAAAAATACACGATAGAGCAGGAAGTATCAGCCGGGACTATCTGCGCATTGGCGGGGCCGGTGCGGACTTTCTGCGGACAGGGACTTGGTGCCGAGCAGGAGGACACAGTACCATTCCTGGAACCTGTCATGACATACCGCATTGTCCTGCCAGCGGGAAGTGACGTACATCGCATGTATAATATGTTATGTCAACTAGAAGAGGAGGAACCCCAGCTTCATATTGTCTGGAGAGAGCAGGTTGGTGAGATACATGCACAGCTTATGGGAGAGGTGCAGATTGAGATTTTGCGGAATCTGATCCGGGAGCGGTTCGGTGTGGAGGTGGAGTTTGACGAGGGAAGCATCGTCTATAAGGAAACCATCGCTGATGTGGTGGAGGGCGTAGGTCACTTTGAACCACTCAGGCATTATGCGGAGGTGCATCTGATCTTAGAACCGGGGGAGCGGGGCAGCGGGCTGCAGTTTCACAGCCGGTGCAGTGAAGATAAACTGGATAAGAACTGGCAGCGGCTGATTTTGACGCATTTGGAGGAAAAGGAGCATCTGGGCGTGCTGACCGGTTCACCGATCACGGATATGCAGATTACCCTGGCGGCAGGAAAGTCTCATTTGAAACATACCGAGGGCGGGGATTTCAGGCAGGCCACTTACCGGGCGCTCAGACAGGGACTCTGTAAGTCCAGGAGCGTGCTGCTTGAGCCGGTCTATACGTTTCGGATAGAAGTCCCGGCGGCATTGATCGGACGTGCCATGACGGATATGCAGGCCAGGTCTGGGAACTTTGGCACCCCGGAGACGGAGGGAGAGTATGCAATTCTCACAGGCACGGTACCGGTATCTGAGATGGGCGGTTATCAGGCCAAGCTGCTGGCCTATTCCGGCGGAAAAGGGCATCTGACCACGGTATTAAAGGGGTATGAGCCATGTCATAATGCGGAGGAAGTCATTGAAAAGGCAGGTTATGAGGCAGAACATGATATGGACAATCCCTGCGGTTCCGTGTTCTGCGCCCATGGTGCGGGTTTCGTGGTGGAGTGGGACCAGGTGGAATCGTATATGCATCTGGAATCTGCCCTGACTAAGGGATGGAAACTGCGGGATGGGACGGTTTATGGCAATGAGGATGACCGAAGTAGTCAATACTATCGTGAAAATGGTGAAGAGATAGAAAACATAGAAGAAGAGACAGGAAGTTTTGCAGTCAGATATGCCAGGAGAAGCGGCGCCAATACATCCAGCACTGCTGAGGATTTTATTGGGCAGGAGGAGATTGAGGAGATTTTTAACCGTACCTATGGTTCCAGGGAAAGGAAGAAGCAGGGGTGGGCAAAGACAATCCGTTCTTTGGACGAAGCCGATACGAAGTATAAGGGGCAGACGAGTCCACGGGAAGAGTATCTGTTGGTAGATGGTTATAATATCATCTTTGCCTGGGAAGAACTGCAGGAACTGGCCAGGACCAGCCTGGATGGCGCCAGAGGCAGACTGATGGATATATTGAGCAATTATCAGGCATACCGTAAGATGCGGCTGATCCTTGTGTTTGATGCTTATAAAGTGAAGGGGAATCCCGGCAGTGTGGTGCGGTATCACAATATTGATGTGGTCTATACAAAGGAGGCGGAGACGGCCGACCAATATATTGAGAAAGTAGCCCATGCGATGAATCGGAAGTACCGCGTACGGGTGGCAACTTCGGATGGACTGGAACAGCTGATCATCATGGGAGCCGGGGCAGTCAGGGTCTCTGCCAGGGAATTGAGGGAAGAAGTGATGCTGGCAGCGGAGGATCTGCGGCAGGAATATATAGAGAAGACGGAGGGAAAGACCGGGGGGAAGCAATATCTGCTGGAAGGCGTTTCCGAGGATGTGGCTGCGTTTCTGGAGCAGGCGAAGAGGGAATAAGTTAAGATATTTATAAGAAATCCCATGGGATTTTGTAAGGAACTTCCTTTATGATGACAACAGGCTTAAGGAAAAGTGAGGTTTTAACAATGAACGAATGTGTGCTGGTGGTGGATGACGACAGAGAGATTGTGCGGGCCATAGCCCTTCTTCTGGAAAAGGAAGGTTATCGTGTGCTTAAGGCGTATGACGGCATGGAGGCATTGCGGATTCTGGGAGAACAATCGGTGCAGCTGATCATCATGGATGTGATGATGCCGAAGCTGGACGGGCTTTCTGCCATGATGAAGATTCGGGAACGGAAGAATCTGCCCATTATCGTCTTGAGCGCTAAGACGGAAGATACGGACAAGATTCTGGGACTTTCCATGGGGGCGGACGATTATGTGTCCAAACCTTTCAATCCTCAGGAGCTGGCGGCCCGGGTTAAAAGCCAGCTTCGCAGGTATACGATGCTTGGCGGCATCCATGCACAGCACGAGGAAGATGAGATTGCAAACGGCAGGCTCTGCTACCGGCTGCAGGAACGCACGCTCTATGTGGACGGAGAGCCGGTGAAGCTGACTGCCACAGAGACCAAGATCATAGAACTTCTCATGAAAAACAGGGGAAGAATCTTTCCGGCAGAGGAGATTTATGAGAGAGTCTGGGAGGAACCGTCCTTCGCGCCGGAGAACACCGTGATGGTACACATTCGCCATATCAGGGAAAAGATCGAGCTGAATCCGAAAGAGCCAGAATATATAAAGGTGGTGTGGGGTATTGGATACAAGATGGAAAAAAGGTAAGGTAATATGTAGTTTTGTGGTGTTTTTTGTCGGTGTGACCATGTTGCTTGTGAATCTGGTTCCGGCAGTTTCATTGTATTTGGCATTGGGTGATCAGGCTTTCCACGGCAGTGTGGATTATCAGGAAAGTGAGGAGTTTAGGAGCCTGGTCAGTGGACGGCTGTCCGATCTGATCAGTGTGGCTACCGGCGGTAAAGGCTGGACGAATGGTGAAGCTGTGACATTTTCGGAAACCTATGGTTATTATGACAACGGCTTTGGCGGGTATACGGGATGGCTTGACCGGGCATTCAATGGGTCTGCTATGACGGATGTGGTGGAAGAAGTAGTGATAGAGCAGGCTGCGGATGCTGCATATGCGGACGACTATCAGCAAGTATGGGAGGACCGGCAGAGACATCAGGCGGAAGAATATACGGCGATTGCCTCCGAGTATGGGCTTGATGCAGAGGAATTATATTATAACGATTATTATGGGAATCTTTATGACGGTTCCTATGAAGATTGGTACGCAGAGAATTACGATGAAGAGAAGATGCTGAATGATTACATGGCCGATATGGCACATAATAAAAACATCCGTTATGCAGTTATGTATCAGGATAAACTGCTCTATTCTAACATCGATGGTTATGAAGAACAAATCGGAAAGGAGTGGGACGGATCTGATTTTGGCGCGGCGCTTCCGCTGGAGGAGTATAATTTCTCCCTTTGGTATAATCGGGAAGACGATGGCAAAGTAAGGATCGTGAAGGATGGCCAGGAAGTGGACGTGTACGGTGACGGCGTCTATGGAGATGACAGTCTCTGGTATGTGCCGGGCTATGCGAATTTTACGTTGGGAGATTCAGCCAAAGATGCCAGAGTATTTATCGCCGTGGCGAAGAATCCGCAGCTTTATCTGGTGGGGGATTACGGCGGTTATGGCGTGGACCAGTATGGCGGCAGACTCTACTATATGAAACAGGCAAGGACGGCCATGCACAGGGAGTTTCAGGAAATCTGCGGCTATTTAATAACATCTGCTATATTACTGGCGCTTTCCTTTCCTTTGCTTTTGCATAAAAGCAAACGGCTGGCAGATCAGAAAATCGCAGCTTTGTCAGGTAAAGTGTATCTGGAAGTGAAAGTCCTATTATTCCTGCTGATCCTGCTTGGGCTGGCGGGTAATAGCATAGGTGTGCTGTCGGAAGCCTGCTGGAAAATACGGAATGGATTCTCTTCTTATTGTTGCTGGGGCGGGGATATTTCCTATGAAACTTTCCGGATGTACCAGGCCGGCGCTTATCTGGCTGCTTTCTTCTGGCTCTTTTATCTGGCAGTTTTGGACTGGAAAGGCAACAGAAAGAAGCAGAAGAAACCGCTTTTCGATATGCTTAAGATGAGAGACCTAAAATACCCACTGCAAAAGCGGCTGGTACGCAGACAGCGTATCAGAGTAGCGATTGAGATTGTCATATGCATGTTTGTAGGGGCAGTCTGCTCGGTTCTGTGCCTGGTATGCGGGACGACAGCGGTTTGTACGGAAGCTTATGAATATGGTTATGGCGGCGCATGGTGTGAGTGGTTTTATGAATGGATGTATGGCAGTGGCGTTGATAGCTTTGTTGCAGCCGTAGTGATAATGGGCATTGTATTCTTATGTGTGCTTCTTGGATTTATGATTCTTGATATCGTGACGCTCCGTAAAAACCGCCGGCTGGCGGAAGATATCGGCGCTCTTTCCGATCAGATCCAGGCGGTACGGGAGGGAAATCTGACTGAGAATCTGCAGTTGGCCGCAGATACGGATTTACAGGAGGCCGCAAAGAACCTGAACGAGATTCAAAAAGGCATGGAGACAGCGCTGCGGGAACAGGTTAAAAGCGAGCGGATGAAAGTGGATCTGGTGACCAATGTGTCCCATGATATCAAGACGCCGTTAACTTCCATCATCAGTTACGTGGAACTGCTCAGGCAGGAGCAGGATCTGCCGGAACATGTGAAGGAATTTACCCAGATTCTGGGGGAAAAGTCAGAACGTTTGAGAAATATCGTGCAGGATGTGTTTGAGGTGAGTAAGGCGACATCTGGGCAGCTGCCTATACAGATGGAAGTCCTGGATATGGGGAAACTGCTGCGGCAGACGCTGGCGGATATGAATGTGCAGATTGCGCAGAGCAGCTTCACGATGAAGCTGACAATCCCGGAGACACCCATGCCGGTATTGGCGGACGGGCAGAGACTCTACCGGGTATTCCAGAACCTGCTGCAGAATGCCTTACATTATTCCCTGGAAGGTTCCAGAATTTATTTGACGCTCGCTGAGGAAATGGAATATATTGTAGTCCGGATGAAGAATACGTCCAGTGTGGAACTGAAAAGCGCCAAAGACTTTACTGAGCGCTTTGTGCGCGGCGATGAGAGCCGTACGGACGGCGGCAGCGGACTGGGTCTGTCCATTGCCAAGAGTTTCACCCAGGCCTGCGGCGGCGAACTGACCGTGGAGACAGACGCTGATCTGTTTACGGTGACAGTGTCCTTTCAGAAAGCGAAGAGCCTTCCTATAGTGGAAACGGCGGATTCCCTGGCAACAGAGGTTTTCCCGGCAGAGGAGGAAAGCGGTGATGAAAAATAGAAGTAACACTTGTTATTACTGTTCAACCGGCTTCCTGGCAAACATCAGCCCGAAGGTGCCCACACCGCAGTTGCTGGACACGGTAGCGGAGGCTTTTTGCAGAATGATCTTATCAAATGTTATATATTTCTCTACCTCGGCCAGAATCTCGTCAATCTGACGCACGCTGCATCCTGCGTAGGTGAGGATAAGGAGGCGGGAGTCGATCTGTTTGCTGTGTTTTAAAAGTTTACGGACATACTGACTGTTTGCCCGATGCATGCTGCCGGTCTCGATCTTCCAGAGTTTCAGCCTGTTTTTGGACATGGCGAGAACGGGATGGAGGTTCAGGCCAGTGCAGAGTTTGTGAACTATGCCGCTTACTTTGCCATTGCGGTAGAGGGTTTCTGTGCTGGGCACCAGGAAGTTGGAGAAAACGCGGGTCCTGTATTCTTCCAGGGCATCGCAGATTTCCGGAACACTCTTGCCTTCCTCTGCCAGCATGGCTGCATAAAGTACCATTAAGCCGTGGCCGCTGCTGATATGGGTAGAGTCTATTACCGTCACATTATCAAAACTTCGGCTGGCCTGGGCAGCGTTGGGATAGGCGCCGCTCAGGCTGACGGTGGCGGTGATGTGGATTACGTGTTCCGCCTCGGACAGAGCCTCGGCAAAGAAATATTCGTATTCCGCAGGATCCGCTGTGGAAGAATGAGCATAGTTGCCCTCTAGTTGCAGATAGGGCAGCAGACTGTCGGAAGATATTTCAAAGAGATCGCAAAACCTCCCTTCCTTTGTGTGGACATAGCAGTACATGAGGCGGATCTGATAACGCTCCAGCAGGTCTTCCGGCAGGTCACAGATGCAGTCTGCGGTGATGGCAATCTTACGTTTTCTGGCCGAGCGTATCTGATTCACAGTGCTGGTATCTTCAGAATCCGAATCGGTATCGTCTGCCATATATTCGATCAACTCCGGGGGCAGGTATTTTAACAGGCTGGCCTCTAACAGAGCCGTGTTGATGGGTTTGGCAAGATAACTGTCGAAGCCCATATTGCGGTAAATCTGTTCTGCACCGGTCATGACATTGGCGGTCAGGGCGATAACAGGTGTTTTCTGACAGAATCCCTTGGTCTGGCTGCGGACGGCATGCAGGGCAGCTTCTCCATCCATTTCCGGCATCATATGATCCATCAGGATAACATGATATGCGTTCTCGGCAGTCTTTTTCAGGCATTCCCGGCCACTCTCCACGGTATCTACCCTGACTTTTGTATCTCGGAGCAGTTTCACAACCACCATCAGATTCATGGTATTATCGTCCACTACCAGGATTCTGGCATCCGGTGCGGTGAAACTCTGCTTGTAGCGGGAGCGGTGTCTTAACTGTTTCTGGGCGGCGAAATTGATGACGCCGATGGGGCGTACATTGACGATACGCTGCCGGATTTCTATGGTAAACACAGATCCCTTATGATACACGCTGTCCACGGTGATCTTGCCCCCCATCATCTCAATCAGCTGCTTGGATATGTTGAGTCCCAGACCGGTACCTTCTATGCTGCGGGTATCGGATTCGTCCACACGCTTGAAAGAGCGGAAAAGATTATCCAGATTTTCTTTGCGGATACCCATACCGGTATCCTCCACACTGATACGCAGCAGAATCTGGTCTGCGGCGACACGCTCTCCTTTTGCACGCAGTGTGACAGAACCGGTGTCTGTGTATTTGACTGCATTGGTCAACATATTGGTGATGACCTGCTTAATGCGGACCTCATCACCGTAGAGCATGGAAGGAATCTCCGGATCAATGTCCACTTTAAATTCCAAATCTTTTTGATGCGCCCGTACCCAGATCAGGTTGACCAGATCGCTGAACATGGAGCTGATTTCATATTGGTTGGGGATGATCTCCATTTTGCCGGATTCCAATTTGGACAGATCCAAGATGTCGTTGATAATGGTAAGGAGCATTTTGCTGGCATTTTGGATATTGATAGCGTTTTCCGCAATCTCATCGGAGATGTCCTCCCGAAGAATCATTTCGTTGAGACCGATAATGGTATTGATAGGGGTACGGATCTCATGACTCATATTGGTAAAGAAAGTATCTTTGGAGCGGGCAATCTGCTCCACTTCCGCTTTCTGTTTTTCCGTCAGCCTTTTTTCCTGATCGTAAGTTCTTGATAGAATTTTTAAAAGAATACCGATAAAGCAGCTGATAAAAAGCAGCGTCACATAGGAGTCTGTGAAAGTGTAAAAGCGTTTCACAGGCGGTATGATATCAGGATAAAAGTAAGCCACAATGTATGTTATGAGAAAGGAGGCGGAGGATAGGAGCATGGCGAGCCAGAAGGATTTTCCCTCAAAGAGCAGGAAAATATAAATCAGTCCCAACACAAACCACATGGGCGTACCGCTGTCTATCCCGCCGCTTGAGATAAAAAGAAACGGGAAAAGTACCATATTCGTACCGATGATCAGCAGCCAGGATGCCAGTTTGGCATTATGGCGGTCCACTACAATCCAGATAGAAAGGGCGGAGAGTATACACATCGGAATCAACGCCAGAAGTATCCTGGAATCAGCGCCCAGTGCGACCCGCCCTGTACCGATCACAGAAGCGGCAAATACCAGGGATAAAACCATGCGCAGAAGCCGCTCATGGAATTCCAGTTGTGGGGAAAATAGCTTTTTCATAAATCGATGGATTCTTTTCAACATGATCATCACCCGGCCTTTCTGTTATTTGCCACTGATGCCTGACTGGGATTCTTTCCAGGCATTAAGTGCCTCCGAAGCACTTAGAAAGTCGAAATCAGCTGTCATTTGACGAAGCTTCTCCGAAAGCCCGGCGAGTGGAGTTCCGCAGTATCTGAGGGCTGCAAGCCGGTCTAAAAGTTCTTTCAGGCCCTCATTTTCAAAAGAGGACAATTTTTCCTCCAACTGGACGATCAGATCAGTAAGCGATTGTTCATCCACCTCCGTTGCTGTGGAAGTAGAGGCAGCGCTTTCAAAGCCGTCTTTGCTGACAGCTGCGGTCTGTTTGGGGCTTGGAGGACCGTCCGGATAGAGGAAAGCGCTGTCTTGCAAGGCGCGCAGAAGGCGGCCGTAATGTTCCATCAGTTCTTCATGATGCGTTAGGATATAGGCGATTCGGTTTTCCTTGCCGGCCATCTCAAGTTGTCTGGCAAGTTCTGAGAGATTTTCAGCGCCGATACCTTTGGCATTTCCCTTTAAGGCGTGTACTGTGATCACATAATTTTTCCAATCCTGTTCCTGGAACAAAAAGGCAAGCTGTTCCTGACGCTTTGCACCTTCTGCATGAAAGATTCCCATGATTTCACGGAACCCTTCCTTATCGCCGCAATAAGCATAACCCTGCTCGATATTGATTCCGAATCTGGCCAAAAGGGCAAGCGCCTTGGAGTCAGATTCTTCCTGTGTATTGCCTGTAGTTTCAGCCAGCTCAGGAGAGGCAGGAGAAGCAGCGGCAGAAACAGACAAAGAATCGGTCTCTTCTTCGACAATCTGCTGTTTCTGGATTGGAATATAACGGCGCAGCAGCCGTTCCAAGACACTCAATTCAATCGGTTTGGCGATAAAATCGTTAAAGCCTTCGGAGAGAAACATTTCCCTGGCACCGCCGATGGCATTGGCCGTAAAGGCGATGACGGGAAGCGACTGATAATAAGCGCTGGGGTTTTGCCGGATCTTATGCAGTGTCTCCACACCGTCCATCTCCGGCATCATATGGTCGAGGAAGACACAGTCAAATTCCGGTGTTTTCAGTTTGTTCAGAGCTTCCTGACCTCCGCCTGCCATAGTGACTTTGATTTGATAGGGAAGAAGGAGCCGGGCCATCACCTTAAGGTTCATGGCATTGTCGTCTACCACCAGAATGTTCGCTGTGGGAGCGACAAATTTGTTGTGCAGCATGATATGCTGTTCCTCGTTTTGAATCAGTTTCTGCCCGTTAAAGACGGCAGCGATAGACAGCACGGTAAAGGGCTTATAGATGCGGAGCATATTTCCGCGAATGGAGACCTCCTGACCATAGTCTAAGAAAAGCACCACGGTACATTCCTCGGCCAGCTTTTCAAAGAAACTGCGGTCTTCATTATATTCTTCCCAACCGATAAAAATGTGGGAGTAGGACTCGTTTTCCATCCGGCGCTTTAGTTCCGGCAGATTCCGGCAGGCCCTGAAGAGGATGCCGAACTGGCTGGCAATATGGTTGATACAGTTTTCATATCCCTCACGGATAACAGAGTAGTTGTATTTATCCAGGTTGATGTAGCAGGCGGCAAAGAGGTTCTTCTTGTTTTTGATGGACACGATGGGTGTCTCGTCCAGCACTTTTTGTGGTACTGTAAACAGAAACTCGCTTCCGGTGCCGGGAACGCTGTCCACGGTGATAAAGCCACCCATACTGCGCACAAGCGCCTGCGTGATGGCAAGCCCCAGACCGACACCGCCTTCTTCGCGGTTGCGTTTGGCATCCACTTGACTGAAACTGGTAAAGATTTTTTCCATATCAGCGCGTTTGATGCCGATGCCGGAATCCTTTACGCTGACGGTCAGATTGATGCCGTATCCTTCTTTGCGGCTCCTGATTTGCAGGATGATGCCGCCCTCCTTGGTGAATTTGACGGCATTTCCGATCAGGTTCAGGATAATGCGGCGCAGTTTCTGCTCATCCCCCAACAGATTACTGGGCAGATTAGCATCGCAGTCCACAATCAGTTCCAGATGCCGGCCGTTGTCCATGGTCATTGCGGTATTGATGATATCAGTGATCGTGGAGGTAATATTATAACTTTCTTCCGCCAGTTCCAGTCTGCCGCTTTCCAGCTCCGAGAAATCCAGGATATTGCTGACGGTGGAGAGAAGATTGCGTCCTGCAGTCTGTATGTCTATCACATCGCGCCGGACAGACGCGGGGAGGTTTTCCTGTAAAATTGCTTCGCTCAAACCGCAGACCGCATTGATGGGGGTGCGGATTTCATGGGAGACGTTGACCAGAAAGTCGTCTTTGCTCCGCTCGGCAATTTCCAGTTCCTGGATGTTCTCCAGCAGCTGTTCGCTGGTGTCCTGTCGATCCCTGATAATGATCCACATGACTGCGGATACCGTGTAAAGAGAGATAAACTGGATACAAAAGCGGAGGATATCGTGGATGTTGGCAAAACTGATAGTCCTGGCAATCAGGCCGTGATAGAGAAAGATAAAAATGGGGATGACCAGGCCCAGATAGACAATCTGTCTGATGCAGAAAATACTGAGCAGAACGATAACGCCTGCCATGGTGATGAGCATGGAAGGAAAACTGTCCGTATTTATGGCAAAAAGGATAAAATTGATCCAGACCATTACGGCTATGAACCGGGCCCTGCGCCCGTGATTCCAGGCTTCCTGAAAGTAGACGAACCATCCTGCCGTCATGGGAAGGAAGATAAATTCTTTGACATAGATACTCCAACCGTAAAGCAGGCTGGTAAAAAACATGGCTAATGTATACAGAGTCAGTACAGCGAGTACGGTACGTTCCAGTTTTTTTTGTGAGTGAGATGTCTTTAACGGAATATTATCCACAACCGATTACCATCCTTTCTTCTACGATTGGGAAATGTGCAGCAGCTCTTTTAGTTTCGGGAGCAGTTCCATAAATACATCGAGGATGACAGGATCAAACTGTGAGCCCCTGCCCTCGGACATAATCTGCATGATACGTTCGATGGGGCGGACCGGCGGCTTATAGCATCGTTCCTCATAGAGCACATCGAACACATCAGCAACCGCCATGATTCTTGCGGAGAGCGGTATGTTCTCTGCGGTCAGTCCGGTGGGATATCCGGTGCCGTCATATCGTTCATGGTGATACATGGCGATATCTTCCACCATATGGACATAGTGTTCATCTTCGATATCACCGATGATCGTCTTAATGATCTGGCGGCTGTGTGTGGTATGTAACTTCATGGTCTCAAACTCATCCGGCGTCAGTCTGCCGGGTTTTTGCAAAATGGCATCGGAGATCTTGATCTTACCCACATCGTGGAGCGGTGCAGCCTTGCAGAGGTTCTGGATATAATCGGGAGTCAGCTCTTCCGGGAACAGTCCTCTTGCGTACAGCTCATCGGCGATCATTTTGACATAGGTCTGTGTATTTTTTACATGTTTGCCGGTACTTCCATCACGGCTTTCAATCAGATTGGCCATACCGATGATGACAGATTCCTGGATGCTTCCCAGACGTCTGGCGTTTTCCGTGATCTTTTCAGCCTGGGCGTTCACCATGTTTTCCAGGTTATGACGGTACTGGTCAAGTTCGATGGTTTTGCTGACACGACTTAAGAGGATATCGGGCACAAATGGTTTGCCCACAAAATCAAGCGCCCCCATCTGAAAACATTTGATCTCTGTCTCGGCAAGATTGTCTGCCGTCAGAAAGATTACGGGAATCGACTCGGTGGCAACATTGGCGCGCAGCTTTTCCATTACTTCAAAACCATCCATGCCCGGCATATTGATATCTAACAATATCAGATCAGGATGGTGGTTTTCCAGATATCTTAGAGCGGTCGCACCGGAGATGGCGGCGGCAATACGATATTGAGCGCCAAGAATCTTCTGCGCCAGTGCCAGATTGGTCTTATCATCATCCACTACCAAAATAACATTTTTCATAAGGCACCTCGATTCATTCCAGGAAATTGTTATCCGAGTCCGCGAAGCGGATTTCGTGAAGTTAACGCCAATGGAACTTACTTTTATTTTAGAGCAATATTCACATAAAATCAATTTTATTTCGTACTCTTTTTTTTCACACAGGGATATACTAAGCTTGCGGGCAGGGCTGAAATGATGTTATGATTAAAAAAGATTGAAAATGCCAGAATATCCGTTGTTATAGCCGATATTTGCTGGATTCCATTATGAAGAGAGATTATATCAGGAAAAGAGAACAACTATGCAGGACGAGATAAAGACAACCGAGACAAAAAATGGCGGGGAACAGGGAAACACTGAGGCAGCTGACAAAGACAGTCAGAAGAATGCGCAGATAAAGAATCCGGAGATGGTACGAAAAAGAAGAAGGCGGCGCAGGAAAAAGAAGAGCGGCGCAGATACCCCGCAAAAGGCGGAGCAGTCTGCCGATCAGGACAGCACGGGAAAGAAAAGCACAGGGCAGAACAACACGGAAAATAGTATCACAGAGCGAAGTGAAAAGAGACGGGATGGACAGGGAAAAGTCCAGGACGAGGTGTCAGAACAGGTGTGGAAGGTCTACGAAAAGGCATTCCTGCAGTTTGAGCCGGATTCAAACCGCCGCCTGACCCGGGGAACGGAGAAACAGTTAGGGCAGCTGGAACGCCGTATCGCCCGCAAGAAGAAGCAGGAGAACCATCAGGTGCTGGCGGATATGAAGGAACTGCACAAGAAGGCCGCCACGATTGGCTACACGGTGGTAGTCAGGGACGTATCATGGCTGAAAAGATACCGGCGGATTGTGAGGATGCTTGCCAGACTGGATATTTCTTTCCTTAAAAAAATGGCGGCAGGCGCTGTACCGGATGATATTGCGGCCATGGAGAAGACGGCGGCGCTTTTACAGAAAAAGTCACTCTATGAAATCTACAAAGAAGATTATATGCAGTATCTGGTAGGGCAGAGGATTGAGGAACTGATGGAGGCGGAGCCGGAGAAGCAGTATCCGGAGGCGCGTGGCATGAAACGGCATTTCATCCTGCATATTGGTCCCACCAACAGCGGGAAGACTTACCAGGCTCTGCAGAGGCTCAGACAAGCCTACCGGGGCATCTATCTGGGGCCGCTGCGCCTTTTGGCGCTGGAGGTCTATGACCGTATGATGGCATCCGGCATTCCTTGTAATATGATCACCGGTGAGGAGACCATCCTTACACCGGGCAGTTTTGTGCAGGCGTCCACAGTGGAGATTTTAAATATCCGGGAAGTCTATGATATCGCTGTGATTGATGAGGCACAGATGATGGCGGATGAGAACCGGGGCAGTTACTGGACGAGAGCAATCCTTGGAATCCGGGCGGAGGAGATTCATGTGTGCAGCTCCGGCACGGCTATGGATCTGCTGGTGAAGATGATTGAACGGTGCGGCGATACGTATGAGATTGTCATGCATGAACGCAATACCAAGTTGGAATTTATTCCGAAACGTTATGACATAGAACATGACGTGGAACAGGGAGATGCCCTGATCGCATTTTCCAAGAAAAACGTACTGGCCATTGCGGCGGAACTGGAAAGCCGGGGAATCAAGGCCAGTGTTATTTACGGGAATCTGCCGCCGCAGACAAGGCAGGAGCAGGTGCGCCTCTTTACGGAAGGCTATAATCAGGTGGTGGTGGCCACAGATGCTATCGGCATGGGTATCAACCTGCCCATTCGGCGGGTAATCTTTATGAGTACTACCAAGTTTGACGGCGTGGGTATGCGCAGACTGCTCTCGGAAGAGATTAGGCAGATTGCGGGCAGGGCCGGCCGATATGGCTATTACGATGTAGGATATGTGCAGTCTGCCGTGGACATGGAATATGTGGGAAAGAAACTGGCGGAACCTTTTTACCCGCTTAAGCGGGCCAGAGTTGGCTTCCCGGAGGTTTTGCTGGATATTGATCTGGAACTGGATGAGGTCATAGCAGCCTGGGAAAAGACACGTGACCTGCCCATGTATGACAAAATATCCATGGCGGAGAGCATCAATAAATATAAGTATCTTAAGAATTACAGAAAGAAAATTTCATATATGGATGACAGACGGCTGGTACTTACGCTGATCACTTGTCCCTTTGATGTGAAAGACAGGGATGTGCTGCAATTGTGGCTGCGCTATTGTGAAAAACCGGAGAAACAGCGGGAGTGTCCGATGCTGCCCAGAGATTTTTCCCTGGAAGGATTGGAATCTTATTATAAACAGCTTGATCTTTATACCCAGTTTTCCGCCAGGATGGCCTGGGTGATCGACAAGGAAGAAGTGGCTGCGAACAGAGAGTGGGCCCAGCATGAGATTGGAGAGATGCTCAAAGAGGACAAAGGACAGTTTGAGAAGAAATGCCGTATCTGCGGCAGGCCTCTCATGTGGGATTATGCGTATCCGGTCTGTGAACGCTGTTATGGCAGGATAGGAGGAAGGAGAGTCTGAGATCCTATAGAGGCGTTATGGAGGTTAGACATGATTTATACGTACTATATGGATGTGCGATGTTTTGACAATGAAGCATTGTTTCAGGAGAAGATTAAGATTTTGTCACCCTACAGACAGCAGAAGGCGGCGCTCCTAAAACATGAAAAGGACAAGAACAGGAGCCTGGGAGCAGGGCTCTTGCTGGATCATGCGCTGGCGGTTTACGGATTGCGGGAGCGCAGCGTTGAGTATGAGATCGGGAAATGGGGCAAACCCGTCTTAAAATATCATCCGGAGATTCATTTTTCCCTTTCCCATTCGGGAGACTATGCCATCTGCAGTATCGGAGATCATCCGGTTGGAAATGATATCGAGCATATCCGGCAGGGGCGACTCAAGGTGGCAGACCGGTTTTTCGCTGCAGAAGAGCAGGATTGGCTGTATGCAGTGGAGGACGAAGAGGAGCGGACGAGGAGGATGTTCCGCATCTGGACGATGAAAGAGAGTTTTTTGAAGGTCACCGGCAGGGGCATGTCATTGCCGCTTTCGGAATTTGCAGTCCATGTGGATGAGGAGAGTCAGAGGATTCGGGTACGGCATAAGGTGGATGCAAAATACTATCATATGAAGGAATATGACGGGATTGGGAACTATTGTGTGGCGGTCTGCAGCCAGGAGGATCAGGACATCGCGTATGATATGATTCCGGTAGAGGCGCGATTTTGAATCGAGCGGAATAATTATAAGAAAAAACATGCATACTATCATTAAAAAATGGGATGACGGCGGTTACATACGCTGTCCGGTATGAATAAAGGAGATAGCGGCATGTTAGGAAAGCAGAGCGTTCAGTTTACATGTAAACCCTATATCATCAGCAGTGCATCCATCGTGGGTAGTAAGGAAGCCCAGGGACCGATGGGCAAACTGTTTGATAAGACTGGGTATGACGATATGTTTGGAGCACAGAACTGGGAGGATGCAGAGAGCAGCCTGCAGAAAGAGGCGCTTGAGATAGCCCTTAACAAGGCGAAGTTGGTAAAGGATGATCTGCAGATGGTATTTGCGGGCGATCTTCTGGGACAGTCCATTGCCAGCAGTTTTGGCCTAGCGGGTTATCAGGTGCCCCACGTGGGATTGTATGGGGCGTGTTCTACCTGCGGCCTGTCCCTTACCATGGGAGGGATGGCTGTGGCGGGCGCTTTCGCCCAGAAGGTGGCATGTATTACATCCAGCCATTTTGCCAGTGCGGAGAAGGAATTCCGGTTTCCGTTGGCGTATGGCAACCAGAGGCCCAAGTCGGCGACCTGGACGGTGACGGGAAGCGGCGCCTTTATCCTGTCGGCCCAGCCCGGAGAACAGGTGTGTGCGGTCATGGAGGGCGCTACCATCGGTAAGATTGTGGATTATGGGATTAAGGATTCTATGAATATGGGCGCGTGCATGGCTCCGGCGGCCGCCGATACGATCAGACAGAATCTGGAGGATTTTGGCAGGGCGCCAAAGGATTACGATAAGATCATCACCGGAGATCTGGGAATGGTGGGGCAGAAACTACTGTTTGATCTGCTTTCGGAAATGCAGATTGATATCACCAAACAGCATATGGACTGCGGGATAGAAATATTTGAGAGTGAGAAGCAGCATACGGATGCGGGCGGTTCCGGCTGTGGCTGCAGCGCGGTGGTGCTGTCGGCTTATATTTTAAAGAAATTGCAGGAAGGCGTCTGGAAGAGAGTGCTCTTTGTGCCAACAGGAGCGCTTTTGAGTAAGACCAGTTTTAATGAGGGACAGACCATACCCGGTATTGCCCACGGATTGGTTTTGGAGCATTATGATGGGTAACAGGCAGACAGCTTACCGATTTTGGGAACTGGCGGTGCAGCCCATCCGTGGCAGCTTATGGATATGGCGATTATATCACCGAATACAGCGAGGATGACAGTAAGTAAACGCGGCTGGATTGCTAACATAGTATCCTGTCCTTGAAAAAATGTTGTGATTGGAATAAAATATTATCCATGAGAACAATGTTCTCCTTTTTATACAGGGATGCGAGAGACGCCCTGATCCTATAAACAATGAGGTAGGCCAGATGCGGGAAATGGAGTTTAAGATGGAGCGCCCCGGTCTCTTAAAGGAAGGGGACAAGGTCACGGTGACAGAAGGGGTTCTTCCCAGCAACTATTATTACACGATAGACCCCTCCCTTGCCATGTCCGGCAATTTTCCCTTCCGGGAGAGATTACTGGAGCGGGAGGGCGTGGTGACAGAGATCATTGAGAACGCCAGAGGGTTTTATGTGAAAGTAAGATTCGGGGATGTGTAAACGGGCTGCTTATGCAGATGGTGAGTCAAAGAGCAATATTTAAGAATTAAAATGTAAGGAAAAGCAGGGAAAACAAAGAAAGAGAGGATAAATATTATGTTAACTAAAATATCGACAAATAAAGCGCCGGCGGCCATCGGCCCCTATTCCCAGGGAATCATTGCAGGGGACTTTCTTTTTGCATCCGGACAGATTCCGATCGATCCGGCGACCGGAGAGATTACCGGCAAAGATGTGACCGAGCAGGCAGAACAGGTCATGAAGAATGTAGGCGCAATCCTGGCAGAGGCGGGTACAGAGTATACCAAGGTAGTTAAGACCACCTGTTTCTTAGCAGAAATGGCGGATTTTGCGGCTTTTAATGCGGTGTATGAGAAATATTTTACTGAGAAACCGGCACGCAGCTGCGTGGCAGTCAAGCAGCTTCCCAAAGATGTGCTCTGCGAGGTAGAAGTGATAGCTTATCTGAAATAGGAAAGGTTGTTGGTTTACATAATATATGCAAAATGTAATTTTAATCGGAATGCCCGGAGCAGGGAAAAGTACTGTAGGTGTTGTGCTGGCTAAGAAGCTTGGATATTCCTTTCTGGATGCGGATTTGGTGATTCAGGGCAGGGAGGGCAGACTCCTGCATGAGATCATTGCTGAACGGGGCGTGGAGGGGTTCTGGCGGGTGGAGGAGGAAGTGAACGAATCCATTCGGACAAAACGGACGGTGATCGCCACTGGCGGCAGTGCAATCTATGGGGATCGGGCCATGACACATTATAAACAGATCGGGACGATCGTGTATCTGTCGCTTCCGCTTAAAGATATCAGGGAACGGTTAGGCGATTTGGATGAGCGGGGTGTGACGCTGCGGGAAGGGCAGGATTTGGCGGCCCTTTACGCGGAACGGGTGCCGCTTTATGAAAAGTATGCTGATATCACGGTGAACTGTGAGAATCTGTCCATCCGGGAGATTGTGGAGAAGATTGCCAGAGATTACAGCAATGATGGAACGCTATAGTGGACACAGGTTCAGTAGTTAAATAAACTTATGATGTTAATAGTAATGGTGTAAATGTATATGCAGGAAGGAGTAGGTTATCAAATGGACAAAAAAGCCATGTATAAGTTATCATACGGCCTGTTTGTACTGACATCCGCAGCGGATGGCAGAGACAGCGGGTGTATCATCAATACGGCACAGCAGGTAACTTCTGAGCCCAACAGGATCAGTATCGCGGTGAACAAAACTAATTATACCCATGATCTGGTAAAACAAAGCGGTAAATTCAATATATCTATCATAAGTGAAGCAGCAGAGTTTGAACTGTTTCAGCATTTTGGATTCCAGTCGGGGCGAGATGTGGATAAATTCGCAGATTATGCGGCCTGCAAACGCAGTGCCAACGGCCTGTATTATGTGACAGCCGGAATCAACAGTTATATCAGTGCAACGGTGGAGCAGGAAGTGGATCTGGGCAGCCATACGCTGTTTATCGCTTCTGTAGACGACATGGAAGTACTTGCCGATACACCATCGGCGACCTATACCTATTATCAGTCTTCCATCAAACCTCAGCCAACTAAGGATGCCCAGACAGGAAAGACGGTATGGCGCTGTACGGTCTGTGGTTATGTCTATGAGGGCGAGGAACTGCCGGCAGACTTTATCTGTCCGTTGTGCAAGCATCCGGCCGCTGATTTTGAGAAAGTGACACAGTAGTATAAACTTCTATCAGGTCTGCCGGCATGAGAGACCTATCTATGGATAGTGTTGAAAAGAATGAAAAAGGAGTGTGTCGTTCTGGAGATACATTCCTTTTATTATGTAAAAAATTTCTCCATTATCCGGATCCGCAGAGTGAGACTCGCAAAGTTGTATGCGAAGCAACCGCTTTTGGTATAATCTCTCCAAAATAACAAAGACTAACAGTAAAAATTCTTTGTTATAGAAAAAGGAGGGATATGATGGACTATTTCAATGCTTTCTGGGTGGGCGGCGTAATCTGCGCGCTGGTACAGATTCTGATGGAGAAGACTAAACTTCTGCCGGGGCGCATTATGGTGCTGTTAGTCTGTACGGGCGCTGTGATCAGTTTCTTCGGCTGGTACGAGCCTTTTATGGAATTTGCGGGTGCGGGCGCCAGTGTGCCCTTGCTTGGTTATGGGAATATTCTGATGAAGGGCGTGAGGGAAGCCGTGAGTGAGAGCGGATTTATCGGGCTGTTCCAGGGCGGTTTCAAGACCGGTGCGGTGGGCTGTTCAGCGGCGCTTGTGTTTGGTTATCTGGCAAGTCTGGTGTTTAAGCCCAAGCCCAAAAAATAATTTTTATAAAAATTGAAGACAATCGCCAGACAGGTTCGTTATAGTAGACAGAGACGTGAGGGAAGGAGGTAGATAGTATCGGACGGGAAGAACAATTATCAGCGCTGATTGATTCCTATCAACATCTTGTTTTTTCTATTTGTTATAAGATGACATCGGACTATTTTGCCTCCGAGGACCTGACGCAGGATACCTTCCTTTCTGCCTATAAGCATCTTTCAGATTTTGACGGAAAGTATGAGAAAGCCTGGATCTGCAGGATTGCAACCAACAAATGTCTGGATTATATGCAGAGTGCAGGAAGACGGAGTATCCCCATGGAGGATGTGGGGATGGAAGAGGTTCGGGGACCGGATCGTGGAAGCAGGGTTATGGGACAGAGCATCCAGGAGGAACAGAGCCTGAGACAGACGCCGGAAAGCATTTGTCTGGAAAAAGAGGTAAGGGAGACATTACTTGCCAGATGCCTGTCATTGAAACCGCCCTACGATGGGATATCCAAGGCATATTATTACGATGAAATGGATATGGCTGAGATCGCCAGATCGCGGGGCGTTAAATTAAAAACAGTGCAGACCCAGGTTTACCGGGCAAGAGACATGTTACGCAAGATGTATATAAAGGAGAGAGGTGCATGATACATAATATAGAAGATAAGCAAAAAATGTATGAACGTCAGTCACCTGCCGCCGGGATGTTAAATGAGGAGGAACTTGCCAGCCTGATAAAGCAGGTGGAAGAACGGGAGATGCTGCATGCTCCGGTTCATCTGAAAGAAAATGTGCTTCTGCAGGTAAGAAAACAGAGACAAAGAACACAGAAAATACAGCTTTTTTCCTATCGGGCCAAAGTATTAGCAGGCATGGCAGCGGCCCTGACGGTGCTGTTTCTGGTGCCTGTGGGAGAGAGGGAGACGGATCAATCGTCAAACGGTATTTTTGAACGGGTACTCTGGCAGGAACAGGAAGATGTAGACGAAATACAGCAGGGAGCATTGGAGAGACAAAGACAGATAGACCAGGCCTGGCAGAAATATCAGGAAGAAAAGGAAAGGGAAAATGCCAGGGAGGCCTATTTTCATGGTATTGAGAGCAAGATCAAAGATTTTGGAAAACGTATCTTTTAACAGGATCATTAAATGGGAGGAATAAACAATGAAAAAAAAGAAAAACAGATTTTGGTTATTTATCTTATCCTTTTGGCCGGGAGCAGGACATATGTACATGGGATTTATGAAAATGGGGCTTAGTTTCACGCTTGGTTTTTTGGCGCTTCTCATGCTGGTATCTTTTACAAATATTGGGGCCTTTGCCGTTCTGCCGATCACATTATATATTTATAGCTTTTTCCATGCCAATAATATCGGTGGGATGGATGACGAGAGCTTCATGGCTTTAGAGGATGTATATCTTTTCGGACTTGATGGAGTTGGAAATTGGCAGGTAAAGGTAGATCAAAAGAGTAAAAAAATAGTGGCAGTGGCGCTTATCATTATCGGTCTGTATATGCTGTGGAATCTGGCCTTTGATTTGCTGCGCGGATTCTTTGGATGGGATAATCCGATTCTTAAAGCTGTGTATTATATAATGCGGGACGATGTGCCAAGAGCAGTGTTTGCTATCGCCATCATCTGGTTTGGTATGGCGCTGCTTCGCGGTAAAAGGAATAAGATTGAGGCGGTGGATGAAAACGGGACACAGCAGGTCATACAGATTGGGCAGAAGGATGACAATGAGGATTCCGCAAAATAGAGCGCTGCCTGGAAAATAGAAAATAGGAAAAACAGGCACACATGTTTCCTGCGGGAATACAGGTTGGCGCTTGTGTGGGAGGAAAGAGCATATGGATATGGAGATGCGGGGAGAACAGGGCGCGAGGGAAAAGGAAAATGGAGTGGTACAAACCAGACGGGTGGGGTCGGTGACTTTTGGTCTGACACTGATCTGCTTCGGCATCATGTTTCTGATACATATTATAGTACCGGCACTTCGTTATGACATTATATTCCGTCTCTGGCCAATTGTTTTTATTCTGTTAGGGCTGGAGATTCTGGTGGAAAATCACAGAAGCGGCCAGGCGGGTTATAAGTTGGTGTACGATTTTCCGGCAGTGATCATGCTGGTACTCATGCTGTTCTTTGCCATGATGCTGGCAGCAGTCGATTACGCCATGATGCATGGATGTATCTGGATATAAGCATCAATTCACTATAGCAATTCATAAGAGATTTCCCGTTTTGCGAGGAAGTTTTTGACGGCGCTATCCCAGAGGGTGTCCGGCGTTTTATCCATCAGGAAAGTATGGAAAGATGTGCCGGTAACCAGCATGAGGGTGGTGCCGTCATATTTTATATTGAGGACAAAGGCTTTCACTTGCTGTGCCGTCACGGCAGTATCGCCCCCTTGTAAGATAGAGGCCACATGGTCTGGGATCAGATGCAGGACGAAGCGGAAGGCCGTGGGTGTGTGCTTTCCCTTGATCAGATCAAAGCAGATTGGCCGCAGTTTCTTCCAGGTGGAGAACTCATAGGGCCGCAGTTCCTTATCTTCCCATTCTTCAGAAGAATAAAAATCCCGGTGCTGGTGACCATCTATCATAAAAGTGTTGTAGGTGCTGATGGAAGCTTCCTCCAAAAGGAAAGAATCAAAATCCTCACTGCCGAGAAACTTTGCCATAAACTGTTTTACGTTGGTGATTTTTAATGCGATCATCGGGGACGCCTTTCTTTAAGGAGAGTCTGCTATTTGTATTGTATTTTAACGTTACATCTGTTATAACATAATCCCCCACAAAATCCAACATTTATCTGAGACAGATTGACAAATGGATGCGGGGAAAATATAAAACCCTATTTACAACAAATAGCAATCCATGTTATCATAAGTGGTAATGAAAACTATGTGGAATGGTTGTGGAGGCTTTATGAGTTATAAAATTGTGGTAGACAGTTGCTGTGAACTGCCGATGCAGTATAAAGAAGATGCGCGTTTCCAGAGAGTGCCGCTGACTCTGGAAATCGGGGATTATGAGATAGCGGATGATGAGACCTTCGATCAGCTGGATTTTTTACAGCGGGTGGCGGCCTATCCACTCTGTCCGAAGTCGTCCTGTCCTTCCCCGGAAAAGTATAGAGAGGCCTATCATGATGAAGCCGAGGAAATCTATGTGGTAACGCTCTCTTCTCATTTAAGTGGAAGCTATAACAGCGCGGAACTGGGAAAGAGCCTTTATGAGGAAAAATATGGTGCGAAAAAGATTCATGTCATAGATTCCGAATCTGCCAGCTGCGGAGAGACACAGCTGGCTATGAAGATAGTAGAATATAAGGAAGCAGGGTTCTCTTTTGAGGAGACGGTGGAAAGGGTGGAGATTTTTAAGAGACAGATGCGCACCTACTTTGTGCTGGATAATCTGGAGACGCTGCGCAAAAACGGTCGCCTGAGCGGTGTCAAGGCGCTGGTGGCATCTACATTGAACATAAAGCCTGTAATGATAGGCAATCTGGGTGTCATCGAGCAAAAAGGCCAGGCAATCGGCATTAATAAGGCGCTGGTCAAAATGGCAGACAATATTGTGGCCGATGTGGAGAATCCCCAGGAGAGAACACTGATGATCACACACTGTAACTGCCCGGAACGCGCGCAGTACTTACGCAGGCTGATGGAGAAGAGAGCTTCTTATCGAGATGTGGTTATCATGGATACTGCCGGAATCAGCAGCATGTATGCCAATGACGGCGGCGTGATCATGACGCTATAAATGCCCACGGATTCCAGTGGCTCTATATCCTGAGAGAACATAACAAGAAAAACAAAAGCCCTGAAATTATTTCAGGGCTTTAAAACGCACACAGAACGCCAATCCGAGCCCGCGAAGCAAATTACAAAAATCTACCCCTAATCCGAGCCCGCGAAGCGGGACTCGAGACGTTAATTCCGCAGGAAAATACAAAATCTACCCCTAATCCGAGCCCGCGAAGCGGGACTCGCAAAGTTATTTGCGAAGCAAATTACTTTTTTACATGATTAAAAACTCAATCGGCGAAAAAACAAGCGCCAGAATCAGCACAATCTGTATGGCCAGAATCGCCGGCATTCCATACAGAAAATACCAGTGCCGTGTCTTATGGTGGAACAGATGCATTCCCGCAATCGACCCGATACTTCCGCCGATGATAGCCAGCACAAAAAGGGTGGATTCAGGGATACGCCAGGCGCGTTTTTTGGCCTTGTATTTGTCCACTCCCATGACAACAAAACTTATGAAGTTTACGACCACGAAATATATAATAATTAATGTAATTACGTCCATATATAGCAGTATGTCCCTTTGGATGGATAACATGTGTCTTTTGTGAAATAGATTCTTTCCGTATATCATACCATATTCATTTATGAAAAAAAACCCCGCACTGACAGGAAACGGGTAAATACAGCATAGAATATAAGAAGAGCATCCATCCAACGACAGATGCTCTTCCTTATTATGATATATTTCGGAAATATACTGCGTATGAAATGAAACGGTCCTAAATCAATTTTACGCCGTTCTCCTGCATTTTCAGCGCACGTACTTTGCTGGATAAACCAAACAGGTTGATAAAACCTTCCGCATCGTGATGGTCGTACATATCGCCGGTGGTGAAGGAAGCGATGCTCTCGTTGTAGAGAGAGTACGGTGAAGTGGTACCGGCCTTAATGATATTACCCTTATAGAGTTTGAATTTCACCTCGCCAGTCACATATTCCTGTGTGGATTCGATGAAGGCCTGCACCGCTTTGCGCAGAGGGGTGAACCACTTGCCTTCATAGACGATCTGTGCAAATTTATTGCCCATATCCTGTTTGAGGGCGTAGGTGTCGCGGTCGAGGATCAATTCCTCAAGCTGCTGGTGTGCCTCGTAAAGGATGGTGCCGCCGGGGGTCTCGTAAACACCGCGGGATTTCATGCCAACCACGCGGTTTTCCACAATATCTACGATACCGATGCCATGCTTGCCGCCCAATTCGTTCAGAGTGGTGATGATATCGGCTACTTTCATCTCCTTGCCGTTGACAGAGGTGGGGATGCCCTTTTCAAAGGTCATGGTCACATATTCTCCTTCTTCCGGCGCCTTCTCAGGAGTGGTGCCAAGTACTAACAGATGCTCATAGTTAGGCTCGTTGGCAGGATCCTCAAGTTCCAATCCTTCGTGGCTGATGTGCCATAAGTTACGATCGCGGCTGTAACTGGAATCTGCGGAGAAAGGAAGATGGATGCCGTGCTGACGGCAGTACTCAATCTCTTCTTCACGGGAATTTAAGGTCCATTTCTCATTACGCCAAGCAGCGATGATCTTTAAGTCAGGAGCCAGTGCCTTGATGCCCAGTTCAAAACGGATCTGGTCGTTGCCTTTGCCGGTAGCGCCGTGGCAGATGGCGGTAGCGCCTTCCTTACGGGCAATCTCTACCAGCTTCTTGGCGATGACGGGTCTTGCCATGGAAGTACCCAGCAGATATTTGTTCTCATAGACTGCATGAGCCTGTACGCAGGGCATGATAAAGTCATTACAGAATTCGTCTGTCAAATCTTCGATATAAAGTTTGGAAGCGCCGCTTGAAAGGGCACGCTCCTCCAGGCCGTCAAGTTCCTCTGCCTGGCCGCAGTTGCCGCATACGCAGATAACTTCATAGTCGAAATTTTCTTTCAGCCAGGGAATGATAACGGTGGTGTCAAGTCCGCCGGAATACGCAAGAACTACTTTTTCTTTCATTTCAGTTTCCTCCATTAAAATATGTAATAAAAGTGTTATATTGGTTACTCGCCATATGCATACCGCCGCCTGAAAAACAACCGGCCGCGTTTGCCCTTAAAACAATATACAACAAGATAACAGAGATTGCAAGTGTAAATTTATGCATATTTAAATGAATATTATTGATATTTCTGCATAAAAACAAAAATAGGTTGAATATTATGCATATATGATGTATAGTTATACAATGCAGGACATAAAGGGCAGGTAAGAACAGGAAAGTGGGAAGGCAAAGCGGTAGTGATTGTCAAGTGGTTTCCGGCGTGATATATTAAAGTAGCGTGAAAGAAATGGAACGGTATTTTAAATTTGATTTCGGAATGGATTAGCAGGAGATTATATGAAATACAGTAACAATGAGGGACTGGATTATATCAGGCAGTTTCCCAAGTTGAAGAAATGGATGAATACATGTATTTGTTGTGGCAGTACAGGATACAATCCGGATCTCCCAAAAGAATTAACCGCAAATTGGGGACAGGGCGAATATACGACTGCCTCGGCTCGATATATCAGGAAATATTTTAGACCCATGAAAGTCAATGAATTGGGGATGTGTGAAATATGTGAAAAGCAGAATCACACTTTGTGATAAATTAATATTTTGCCAATCATTGCTTTTTTTAGACAGGTGATTTTGATACCATGACAGGATGTAAATATACAATCCCCAGTGATTGGGAATGTTCCTGCAAGGCAGGATATTTGTTGAACGAATATGGAGCAAAGAGGAAGTGCCAGAATGGAGGAAAAATGATAAAAGCAGGAATCATAGGAGCAACAGGATATGCGGGCGGCGAACTGGTGAGGATTCTAACGGCCCACAGCAAGGTGGAGGTAGTCTGGTACGGATCGCGCAGTTATATCGACCAGAAGTATGCGCAGGTGTATCAGAATATGTTTCAGATTGTGGATGCAAAGTGCATGGACGATAATATGGAAGAACTGGCAAAGCAGGTGGATGTGATCTTTACGGCTACGCCCCAGGGCTTCTGCGCTTCCATGATGAATGAGGATATTCTCTCCAAGGTAAAGGTGGTGGATTTGAGCGCCGACTTCCGTATCAAGGATGTTTCTACTTATGAAAAGTGGTACGGCATTGAGCATAAGTCGCCCCAGTACATAGCAGAAGCAGTCTACGGGCTGTGCGAGATCAACAGGGAGGATGTGAAAGAGGCCCGCCTGGTGGCCAATCCGGGCTGTTATACTACCTGTTCCATTCTCACAGCCTATCCGCTGGTAAAAGAGGGGCTGATAGACACGGAGACATTGATCATAGATGCCAAGAGCGGAACATCCGGGGCAGGACGCGGGGCAAAGGTGCCGAATCTCTACTGCGAGGTGAACGAGAATATCAAGGCTTATGGCGTGACGAACCACAGACATACGCCGGAGATTGAGGAACAGCTTGGATATGCGGCAGGGAAAGAGATTATGCTGAATTTTACACCCCATCTGGTACCTATGAACAGAGGCATCCTGGTGACGGCCTACGCAAAACTTCTGCCGGTAAAGAATGCGGATGGACAGACAGGTCTGCCTTCCTATGAGGAAGTAAAGGCCGTGTATGAGAAGTATTATCGGAAGGAAAAATTCATCCGTGTTTTGGAAAAGGGTGTATGTCCGGAGACAAAGTGGGTAGAAGGCAGTAATTACGTGGACATTAATTTTGTGATCGATGAGCGTACAGGCAGGGTGATCATGATGGGCGCTCTGGACAATCTGGTCAAAGGGGCGGCCGGGCAGGCAGTACAGAACATGAACCTGATGTTTGGACTGAAGGAGAGCGAGGGTCTGGATTTGGTGCCGATGTTCCCGTAACAACGACATAAAGTGATGCCAGAGGTATGAAATACATACCCTAAATATCACTGAGTTATGTCGGGAAGAATGCCGGCTGCGGCATAATTCTTCCGGGGTGTTGGGATGGGCTATTTAAGGAAGGGAGATAGGGATGGAAAGAAGAGATAAGGTAAATTATTATCTGGATTTGGCTAAGATGGTGGCGCAGCGTTCTACCTGTCTGCGCAGGCATTACGGGGCGGTTATCGTGAAGAATGACGAGGTGATTGCCACGGGGTATGTGGGAGCGCCCAGGGGAAGGAAGAACTGTACTGATGTGGGGGAGTGTATCCGCACGAAGCTGGCCGTTCCCAGAGGTGAGCGATATGAACTGTGCCGCAGTGTTCATGCGGAGACCAATGCGATCATCAGCGCTTCCCGGGATAAGATGATTGGCAGCGCTATGTACCTGACAGGTGTGGAAGCGGATACCGGGGAATATGTGAAGAACTCCTGCAGCTGTTCCATGTGCAAACGCCAGATTATCAACGCGGGGATTGAGACCTTGTATGTCAGGGATACGGATACGGAGTATCGGGCGATTCCGGTACAGCAGTGGATTGATGAGGATGAGTCTCTGGAGGGGACTTTTGGATATTAAATTTATACGTGGAAATGAGGAGCAGAAAGATGGATACACAGGAAGATATCATACATGCAGAGCAGCGGGACATGGCAGTTGTGCCAGTTGACATAAAACCCTCACCCAATGGTAGACTTTTGAAAGAGATAGCTGTTTATGATACGCTTGAGAAGTTGGATATCCCTTATCTGCGCTTGGATCATGGGGTAACGGCTACTGTGGAGGACTGTCATGATGTAGACAGTAAGCTGGGCATCCATATCTGCAAGAATCTTTTCCTGTGCAATTCCCAGAAGACAGACTTCTATATGCTGATGATGCCCGGTACGAAAAAGTTTAAGACCAAAGAGCTTTCCAGCCAGATTGGCAGTGCGAGGCTTTCCTTTGCGGGCGCAGAGTATATGGAGGCGTTTCTGGATATCACACCTGGTTCTGTGAGTGTGATGGGTCTGATGAATGATCAGGATAACCGGGTGCGGCTTCTGATTGACAGGGATATCCTGGCAGATGAGTTTGTGGGATGTCATCCTTGTGTGAATACTTCCAGTCTGAAGATTCGTACCAAAGATATTCTGGAGAAATTTCTTCCCTATGTAAAGCATGATTATACGGCAGTAACGCTTTTGGGTGAGTGAGAAGATATACCAAGAAACGAAGAGGCCCGTAGAGTAGGCGTTTGTGTAATTCTTTCATGATTGTTGAAAGTACACAAATTACCTCGTTTGCCATTGCCTAAAGGGACAGAGATTGGAAAGGTGACAGCATATGATACGCAGGATGACGATAGAAGATTATGATGGAGTGAAAGCGCTGTGGATGTCGATCAAGGGATTTGCCATCCGGAGTTTGGATGATTCCAGAGAGGGGGTGTCGCGTTTCCTTATGCGCAATCCCGATACCAGCGTGGTGGCAGTGGAAGACGGCAGAATCGTGGGAGCGATTCTTTGCGGACATGATGGCAGGCGGGGATGTCTGTATCATGTGTGTGTGGCGGAAGAATACCGTATGCGTGGCATTGGCAAGGCGATGGTGGTCTTTTGCATGGAGGCGCTCAGGGCGGAGCAGATCAATAAGGTATCCTTGATTGCCTTCACGAAGAATGATGTGGGTAATGCGTTCTGGAAGCAGATTGGCTGGACGAAGCGTGAGGATCTAAATTATTATGACTTTACTTTGAATGAAGCCAATATCACGGCGTTTAATGGATAGAGAAACGGTGACTGGATAGAACTGAGGGTACAACTTTGACCAGGGGAGCATGATGCTATGCGAAAGAAGGGGGATGATAGGTGCTGTAATCACTGTAATGTTTTGTGTAATAGGACGATGAGAAAAGGAAAGGAATGGATGAGGAGATGAAAGTATTAGAAACAATCAGTAATTTTTTTGGAAAGTTTATGGCGCTTATTGTGCTTGTAATTGCAGCATTGGCATTATTTGCGCCGGTTACGTGTACATGGATTCAGACAGGCTGGGTAAATTATCTGCTGATGATCGTTATGTTCGGTATGGGGCTTACTCTAAAACTAGAGGATTTTAAGCTCGTATTTACCAGACCGAAAGATATTATCATTGGATGTTTAGCACAGTTTACGATCATGCCGCTTCTGGCATTTGCTTTGGGAAAGGTTTTTGGACTGGATGCAGCGCTGCTTGCAGGCGTGATTCTTGTAGGAACCTGCCCGGGCGGCACATCCAGCAACGTGATTACATATATGTCCAAGGGTGATGTGGCGTTGTCTGTGGGGATGACCAGTGTCAATACGATTTTGGCGCCTTTGCTTACACCGGCCATTACCTGGTTGTTACTGAGAACGACTGTAACGGTTGATCCTATGAATATGTTTCTTTCTATTATCAAAGTCGTAATCATTCCGATTGCACTCGGATTTATCATCAATAAGCTGTTTGGCAAAGTTACGGAAAAACTGGTTACAATCCTGCCGACAGTTTCGGTAATTGCAATCTGCATGATCGTTGCATCTGTGGTATCCCATAACGCAGAGAAGATATTCTCCACAGGAATCGTGGTATTTGCAGTTGTTATCTTACATAACCTGCTTGGATATGCGTGCGGATTCGGCCTGGGCAAACTGTTAAAACTCAATGTGGCAAAGACAAAGGCATTGTCGGTGGAGATCGGTATGCAGAACTCCGGATTGGCTACCAGTCTTGCCGGCTCAGCATTTCCGGATCTGGCAATGGCAACAGTGCCCGGTGCGATCTTCTCGGTATGGCATAATATATCCGGAGCAATTTTGGCGAACATTTATAACAGGTGGAGCGATGAAGCGTGAAACTGACAATCGGTGGAATTCAGGTGATGCAACATAGGTATTAGACATTATAAATAGGTGGATTTACAATATAGATGTTCCGGTATGGAGCATCTATATTTTTTATGAAGGGATGACCGGATTGGAATATTGCGAGAGAAGAAAGAGGACTCGGATTTAGAAGAAAGCACTGGTCATCTATATGTTAAATAAAAGTAAGAAGGAGAATTATAATGAAAAAATTATTAATGGTTCTAATAACGCTTGCAATCATATCGAGCCTTGCTGCCTGTGGCAGCGGAAGGGAGGTGGGAGGATCATCACGCAGCACTGAGCCGGAGCAGCCTTATACGGACGAGGATTTGAACTATAATGACCGCAACACACGTGCCACGATGGAACAGAATGACCCGGATGCCCGTCCTGCCATACAGGGCAGTATAACGGATTTTGAGCAGTATGATGTTGTCTATGTGGGCTATCCGATATGGTGGGGCGATATGCCGCGGATTCTATATACGTTTTTTGATACTTATGATTTGGGAGGAAAGACCATCGCACCGTTCTGTACCAGCGGCGGCAGTGGTCTGTCGGGAACGCCGGGAACGATTGCCGAACTGGAAGCGGGCGCCATGGTGCTTGACGGTCTTTATATCAACGATTCCTCGGCAGACAGTGCGCAAGACGGCGTATCGGAATGGCTTAGCAGTATCGGGCTTGCAAAATGCATACCCCCTGGTGTTTCAGGGCAGTCTACAATTCGTAGATTGCTCTTTTTATATTATTGGCGTATAAAAGAAAGTACAGGCAGAAGCTGCCTTGATATGAGGCGTTGAGATTCCACAAAGCGGAATCATGGGGGTTAGCATGGACAACATAAAATTCGGCAGATTCATACGGGAGGCCAGGCAGGGTAAAGGGCTGACGCAGAAACAGCTTGCGGAGCAGATTCATGTTTCAGACAAAGCCGTTTCCAAATGGGAAAACGGAGCCGGTTTTCCGGACATTAAAATATTGGAGCCGCTGGCGGAGTGTCTTGGAGTGAGCCTCCTAGAGCTGATGCAGAGTGAAAGAACCGAGGAACCTGAGATAGACAGGCAGGAGGCGGAAGAGATTGTGTCGCAGACTATCTCTCAGTCCAGGCAGGAAGAGGAGTGGAAGCGGCTGATGTGGAAGGTCAAGGTGCTCTTAGGAGCCTGTGCCTGCGGCATTTTCTACCTGATCTGTGTTGGCATCCGATATCTGGCCGGGCAAAAAAGCGGAGTGGTCTCGGAGGGCCTTTGGAAGAGCCAAGGCGGCGCCTGGTATGAAAACCCGGTATTTTTCTATGTGTGGGCCGGGATTCTGATTATCTTATGCGGAGCCGGAGCGGTCTATCTCTTGTGGAAAAACGAGACCATACAGGAAGTGAAAATTGGCAGGCATAAGGTGAAGAGCCTTTTGACGATTCTCATGGATATGCTGGTGGTGTTTTTGCTCCATACGTATCTGGCCAATATTGCAAATAATGAACAGCAGCTTGCCATGCTGCCGAAAGTGATTCCGGTAAATGCCTATATTACCACAGCGGATGGCAGCAGGCAGTCCGGTATTTTTATCAAAGATCAACTGGTGCAGGGACTCCTGGATTCTGCTTATGTAGATAAACTGCAAATGGATGTGCGGTTGAAAGCGGGCGTTGATAAAGTCATACCTGGTGAGTGGCATACGCTGAATTTGTTTCTGGAAGGGGTAAATTGCATCGAGGCTCTGGGCGGTATCGAGGAGAGCGATGTGGTGTGGAACACGGGGGAGAATGCCTCAATGCTGCAAGGTACGGCGGCGAAGTGTATTGTGTCCAAACAGCTTTTTGAGAAGAAAGGCTGGAAACTGGGGGATAAGGTGACACTCTGTCAATGGTACTACTATCGGGAGAATGAGCGTAATGCCGAACTTTTTATGAACCCCTTGCAGACGGTGGAATACGAGATTGCTGGGTATGTGGATCTGATGGGTGAATGGAACGACCAGTTTGTGGTGGCGCCTGATGTGATTGTTCCCTTTCATGCGGTCAGGAATTCTTATGCCGAAGAGGGGATTCCCTTCTTTGCGAGTTCGGCTTCCTTTGTATTGGCAGACGCTCTGTATATGAATGAATTTAAGCAGGAAATGAAGGGCATGGGATTTCAGAGTGTGTCGCCCACTGATCAGGACAATTCTTTGAATGGTGTGGCATTAAATGTCAACGATGCGGCTTTTATCAGAACGGCAGAGCATCTGCGGCAGGTGATTGACACAGTAAGGGCGTTTTTCCCTTTTCTGCTCATATTGATTGTGGGAGTAGGATACCTGATCACGCTGCTGATGTTGCAGAGCAGGAAAAATGAGATGGCGCTGCTGCGCTCCATCGGTTTGAACAGGCATAAGTGTTTCCGGATCTTTTGGGTGGATCAGCTTACTTTGGTGATTACAGGCGTTGTGGCGGGAAGTGTACTTTCGGTGTTGATTCAGGGGAATTATGGAAGCAGTTCTGTGCTGGCCGGCGGTCTGGTGGGGATATGCTATATGGCGGGCAACAGTCTGGCCCTGTGGAAACTGATGGATGTGAGTGTGATGGAAGCATTGTTTGTGGAAGGATAACGCATGAAGCGTAAGTTAAGCAGAAAAGGAGACAAGGAAAAATGGAAATATTGCGTGCGGAACATGTATCTTACAGTTATCAGAGCAAATATCAGAAAGTGGAAGCGGTAAAGGATGTCAGCTGCGTTTTTGAAAAAGGAAAGTTTTATGCAATCGTGGGAGAATCAGGCAGCGGTAAGAGTACTTTTATCTCTCTTCTGGCCGGCTTGGATCAGCCCTGTGAGGGGACGATCTATGTGCAGGGGGAAGACTTGAGCGGTATGGATAGGGACGCTTACCGGTTAAACCGGGCGGCGGTGATATATCAGGCTTTCCATTTGTTTCCGCTTCTGACAGCCCAGGAAAATGTGATGCTGCCCCTGGAATTCAAGAAGATGCGTAAAAAGGATGCGGCCAGGCAGGCCCAGAAGCTCTTGCAGCGGGTGGGACTGGAATCCAGGATATACAGGCAGTTCCCGAAGATGATGAGCGGCGGGGAGCAGCAGCGGGTGGCTATCGCGCGGGCCGCCGCCGCAGGGGGCGAGATTATCCTGGCTGATGAACCGACCGGCAATTTGGATTCCGGGAATGAGGAAAATGTGGTGGCGCTTTTGAAGGAACTGGCCCATGAGGACGGGTACACGGTGATCGTCATCACCCATAACCAGAGGGTGGCGGACGAGACCGACCATGTATTCCGGATGAAGGACGGAAGTATGGAACAGGTACGCTAGTGTGAGAAGTTCTTCTCACACTGGAGAATGCCTAAAATACGGCATTCTCCGCACGAATTTGCAACCTGCATATTGGGTGAGGAAGGAGTTTTATATGCTGCTTTTTAGAAATAGTATCCGTCAGCTTATGCGTATGAAGGCCAGGGCAGTCCTGTTTTTGCTGCTGCTTACTTTTGCTTCCGGGCTTTGCAGTATCGGCAGGGGATTTCTTATCATGAATCAGGAAAAGATGGAAGCCTATGAGGATTCCTTTATGACGATTGGTACGGTAGAACAGAAGGCGGACAGCGTAAAGGAACGGATGATATGGGACGCAGAGGACAAAAAATATCATATCTATACTACCTCTGTTTACAATTCCTATGAACCGTTATCTGTGCTGGATTTTGAGGGCGCAGATTATCTGTCCGGGCCGGAACGGAGATGTTTTTATGGCTCCTATATGCCCCAGTATGAGATGTATGGTACGGGTATGGCGATACATTTAGGTGAGATTGTGGAAGGCTCGCCGGTGGAGGATGCGGTTCCTGATCATCCGATTAAGTTTCAGGTGACCAGGGTTCTCGCCGGAAAGGGGATTATGGAGGGCAATGTCATCGACTTTTGTGATCACCGCAATCCGAAGCCGGAGAAATTGTATGCGGATAAGACTTATATCATGTCCCTGCAGTATTTTATGGGACATGAAGATCAGAAGGAATTTGAGGGGAATTATGTTTCGGAGTACAACCCGTATCCCGTGGTGGAATCTGATCAGGTTGATATAGATGGAAATGAAGTGCCGGATGAGGTGGAGGATGGCCATTTCTGTGATGAGGTAACGGAAGGGTTTTATGATTCGGACAGAGGACAGCGGTGGTTAAATGTGATTGCCTCGCGGGATTATATGCTGCACATATTTCCCGTAACAGGCACAAGTGATATTGATCTGATGATGGCATTTTACGATGGCAGTGCCTATATCAGCCAGGGAAGGGAGTTTACAAAGGAGGAGTATGCACGCGGGGACAGGGTCTGTCTTGTGTCAGAACTTTTTGCCCGGCGTGCGGGACTTGAGATTGGAGATGAACTACCTCTTGCACTCATGTATGCGAATTACGGAAGGTCTTCGGGAAGGGCATTTGGAACGAATTCGGCCGCTGCGTTTTCGATGGTCAACGCCGAAGGGGAGATTTATCCTGTATTTGAGGAAGGTGATTATAAGATCATAGGAATGTACGGAGGGCAGTCGGGAATGCGGGACGATTACGGGCTGGGATATAACGAGATTATTATTCCCAGCCGCTCCGTGAAGAACAGCGATGCGGATAATATTCTGGAAAGCTGGCCCATAACCGGGAGCAGCACTTCTTTCCGCATTGAAAACGGTACCATAGATGAATATATGGAGAAGTGGAGTAAGCTGCAGATCCCCAATGTGGAGATTATCTTTTATGACAGGGGATATTCGGAACTGGAAGCAAATATCAATAATATGAAGTATATTGCCAGACTGTTGATCGTTATGGGGGTATCCATGGTGCTGATGGTACTCGGCTATTTTTCCTGGCTTTTTATCTTAAAACAAAAAGAGAGGACTGCCGTGGAACGCCGCCTGGGGTTTCGGAAATGGCACAGTTTTGTATCCCTGTTTTCAGGTATTTTTCTGCTGATCCTGGTGGGAAGTGTATGCGGCGCGGCGGCGGGCAGCTGTTTGTCGGGAGAGATTGCAGGGAAGATTGAGAAGGAAGCCTATTACGATAAAACTTTTGGAAACAGTACAGGGACAGATGCGGAGAATATGGAAGAAGTGTCCTATGAACAGGCAGATTCATGGAAAGCGCCAGTGGAGTGTGCACTGGCGGTCATGGCGGCAGGGGCTGTGATTTCTGCTGTGGGAATTTATGGGAATCTGCGAAAGGAACCGATGAAGATGTTATCGGGGAGAGAGGAGTGACAGAGCAGCTTTTTGATAAACAAAACAGCCGGGTGCATCTTCTGCTGAGAGATAGAGCTAGGGCGAAACCCGTAAATAGTCCGACACTATTTTTACGGCGATTTCTCTTGCCTTAGCGCTGGATACATTTTGGTGATCGGTTTCACCTAAATACACACAAAAGAAAATCCGTTGATTAATGGTATCCGCAAAACCTGTATACCAGGAGTCTACAACGACACCGCCCGCTTTTCCCATTCCTGTTTTTCCATAAATGGAAATGTCTGCGCTATTTTGCTCTGATAGCAGCATAACCTGTTTCAATTGGTTCAGGGTTTCTTCTGAATAATCCGTATCATCACCAAAAATGCGGTTCATTACTTCCACCTGCTCTTTGGGTGAGATCAATAATGATGATTCGATCCAAAAGCCTGTTAGGAGCGGATTGTCATTATTTGTATTTAATCGGCCCTCCCAATCAGAAATATCACAATTCCCATAGGCAAGTTCGTTTAAGTTTTCCTGTATCATATCTGTTCCGATTTCATCAACAATCTCTCGGAAATACCAAACACAAGAAGCATGAAACGCATCAGAAAAATCAATATCCCGGTTCCATTCCTCATTCCAAAATATTTCCCCGTTCCATGTACGGATAGAATCATCCGGTACAATGATCCCGTTTTCCAACGCGATCAAAGAAGAGATGATTTTGAAGGTTGAGCATGGAGAACGCTGTGTAAGCGCCAATTCCTGATTATATATTTGACAGCAGTTCTCGATGGGATCATAAAGAACAGCGGCACCGTTTATTTTGTCAAAATAATTTGACCAGTCCACATCTTCTACAATTGGTTCTATAATCGGTTCAGCAGTTACTTCTTCAATTTCAACTGCCGGTATTTGTTTTATTTGCGAAGTATCAGCAGTGGAAGATTCCTCTATTTCCTCTGACTGCGGCAAGTTCATTTGTTGATCATCAACCAATGTGTCGCTGTCTTTTGAACAGCCGGTCAGTCCCAAAAGCAAAAATACTAAGATGCAGTTATAAATTTTATGACTTACTAATTTGCGCATGGGTTCCTCCGTATTACATTTATGGATTTCACAGGGATTTTACCACAGCCGTACCAGTATTGCAATCCACTCGTGTTTGCGGTATATTGTACTATGGTCAGACAGCGGGAAGCTGTCTGCTTACGGATGGATAAACATAAATTTGCCGGAATGGAGAAAGCAATGTACAGAATACTTGTGGTGGAGGATGATGCAGTCATTGCAGAACAGATTCGCAAATATCTGGAAAAATGGGGTTACGAGGTGGAGACTGTAAGGGATTTTGCGGATGTGATAGGACAGTTTGCGGCCTATGAGCCTCAGCTTGTGCTGCTGGATATCGGTCTGCCCTTTTATAACGGTTATTACTGGTGCGGCGAGATCCGGAAGATATCCCAGGTACCGATCATCTTTATCTCGTCTGCGTCAGACAATATGAACGTGGTGATGGCGGTCAATATGGGCGGCGATGACTTTGTGACAAAACCTTTTGATTTGGAGATATTGCAGGCAAAGGTACAGGCGCTTCTGAGACGGTCTTATGCCTTCACGGCGCCGGGAACCGTTCTGGAATATCGAGGTGTCTTGCTAAATATGACAGATATGTCGCTTTCTTATCATAAGAAAAAGGAGGAAGACACAAATTTCCGGATAGACCTGACCAAAAATGAGTTTCGCATCCTGCAGACACTCTTTGAGGCAGCGGGCGGCGTGGTCGGCCGCGATATGCTGATGAAAAGACTGTGGGACAATGAATGTTTTGTGGATGACAATACCCTTACGGTGAATATGAACCGCCTGCGCAGGAAGCTGGCGGAGATAGGGCTTTCGCAGCTGATTCAGACCAAGAAGGGTGTGGGGTATTTTCTGGGAGGGGAATTATGAACAAAAGTTTTTCTATACCGGCGGCATATCTGCGGGAACGGATTGTTCCGGTTTTCTTATATGTCGCGGAGGCGCTTATTTTTATGATGATAGCTGCGCTGTATGGTTACGAGGGAATGCTCGCCAATATGACATATGCGCTGGGACTGACGATCTTTATGGGCGGCTGTTATCTGGTGTGGGATTATCTCAGATATCGGGGCAGGCACCAGGAATTACAGCGGCTTCTGGCAGCGGAGGAGAGAAGCGGGATTCTGCCGCAGCCTTCTTCGTCCATAGAGCAGGGCTACCAGCAGATCATCACAGCCCAGGAGTCGGAGAAAAAGGCGCTGATCACACAGTTGGATGAGAGACAGCAGGACATGGCGGATTATTATACCATGTGGACGCATCAGATTAAGATACCGCTTTCTGCCATGGATCTGCTTTTACAAAACAGGTGCAAAGGAGCGGGCGAAGCGGAAAATCTGCAGACGGTCAGACAGCTTCGGGAGGAAGTGTTTAAGACAGGCCAGTATGTGGATATGGCTCTCCATTACGCCAGAATGGAAAGTATCTCCGCAGATCTTTCCTTTACCAGGCAGGATGTGGGAGAATTGGTAAAAGGCGCATTGAAAAAATATTGGGTTCTCTTTAGCGGGGCGGGACTGAATCTGCATCTGGAAGAGTGTCATGTTCAGGTGGTAACGGACGGTAAGTGGTTTTCTTTTGTAATAGAGCAGATACTGTCCAATGCCCTCAAGTACACGAAAGAAGGGGCCATCTCTATTTACGGGGCGGATGAGAACGGCAGTCATGTGAAAGAAGGGTGTCGTTACCTGGTGATTGAAGATACGGGGATTGGCATTGAAGAGGGAGATTTGCCCAGAGTCTTTGAGCGGGGATTTACCGGTTATAATGGCCGTATCGGGAATCAATCTACAGGTATTGGCTTGTATCTGTGCAGACAGATTATGGACAGGCTGGGGTTATCCATCCGCGTAGAGTCCAAGCGGAATGAGGGCACGAAGGTGTTTCTGGGCATTGCTCAGGAGGAAATCCTTACAAAAATGTAAGTTACGATGAGGAAATGTAAGCCGGATACATGGCAGGGCATTTCCTTTTTGTTTATCATGATAAATAAAGATAAGGCAGAGGGAACATGTCTGCCAGATAATTTACTGATTTGATCAGAAGGAGGATTCTATGTCACTGCTAACAGTCAAAAATGTAAAGAAAATATATACCACCCGGTTTGGTTCCGTCAAGGTGCAGGCTTTAAATGATGTGAACTTTTCTGTGGAAGAAGGGGAGTATGTGGCTATTATGGGCGAGTCCGGTTCCGGCAAGACCACGCTCTTAAATATCCTGGCATCCCTGGACACGGCCACCAGCGGGCAGGTGCTGCTCAACGGACAGGAACTCTCCAAAGTCAATCAGAAGGATTTATGTGCATTTCGGCGAGACCACCTGGGATTTGTCTTTCAAGACTTTAATCTGTTGGATACCATGTCCCTGCGGGATAACATTTTCCTGCCTCTGGTGCTGGCCGGCGTGCCTTATCGGGAGATGGAGGAGCGGCTTACGCCGCTTTCCCGTAGATTAGCGATTAACGACCTTTTGGACAAATATCCTTACGAGGTGTCAGGCGGACAGAAGCAGCGGGCGGCGGTGTGCCGGGCCCTGATCACGAGGCCGGATATTGTGCTGGCGGACGAGCCTACAGGAGCGCTGGACTCCAGGGCATCCGGGAAGCTGCTTCATCTCTTTGGAGAAATCAATGGGGAGGGTCAGACTATCCTGATGGTGACTCACAGCATTCAGGCGGCGGCCCATGCGGGACGGGTGCTTTTTATTAAAGACGGCTGTGTATTCCATCAGATTTACAGGGGTAGTCATGACCGGGATGAGATGTATCGTATGATATCGGATGCGCTGACTGTGATGCAGGAACGATATAGTCGGGAAGATGAGGCAGAAAATGAGATGAGCCGTGAAGGGAAGATATAAAATCGGCAGGACAGATAGAAAAGGAGAAGCGTCTGCTTATAATGCAGACATTTCGGAATGGAGAGATAATCATGAATAAAATAAAATTACTGCCTGTAATGGCTTACAGAGGGGTAAAACAGAATAAGCAGCTCTATCGGCCTTACCTGATGACTTGTTTCTTTTCCGTATTTAGTTATTATCTGTTTTCCTCCCTTCTGCACAACGACCTGATGGAGAGACTGCCTAAGGCGGCCTATGCGTGGATGATGCTAAGTATCGGCAAAGGCCTGCTGTCCATCATTCTGCTGTTGTTTCTGCTCTACTCAGGCAGTTTCTTACAGAAGAGACGGAAACGGGAACTGGGACTCTACAGCCTGCTGGGATTGGAGAGAAAGCATATCGGCATCATGCTTTTCTGGGAAAATGCCGGCATGTATCTGGTCAGTGTCTTTGCGGGCATCGTACTGGGATTTGTATTAAATAAGCTGATGTTTCTGTTGTTGCTGCGCATGTCGCGGCTTGATGTGGAGGTGGCATTTTACTTTTCTATAGAAGCGGTCATGGAGACGCTTCGGTATTTTGCGCTGGTGTTTGTGTGTATTTATATCAAAAGTCTCTGGGGATTTTATCGGCTGAAACCCACCGAACTGATGTCGGAGAGTAAGAAGGGAGAAAAGGAAGTAAAGCACATTTGGCTGTGGGCTGTGATTGGAATGTTCACACTGGTGTGCGGTTATGCTATTTCTGTTACCAGCAAACTGGACAGCATGATCTTTACGGACTTTTTCCTGGCGGTATTTCTGGTGATACTGGGAACCTATTTCCTGTTCACTTCGGGAAGCGTGGCTTTCTTAAGCATTTTAAAAGCAAGAAAAAGCATTTACTACAGGCCGGCCAACCAGGTGACGATTTCCGGTATGCTCTACCGTATGAAAAAGAATGCGGCGGGATTGTCCAATATCTGTATCTTTTCTACCATGCTTTTGATTACATTGACTTGTACAGTCACTTTATGGATGGGAATGGATCAAATTGCTTATTATGACTATCCTTACGACTTGCTGGCGGACTATTCAGAGCACAGCGATGTGATCGAAAAGGCCAAAGAAAAGGCGGAGGAACTTTCGTTAAAGTACGGGCAGAGCATACAAAGGCTGGATTACTACAATACCATGAAACTTACCTGCGGCAGGATGCAGGGAAGCAATGCTTTCATATCTGCGGCAGATGTGCCCTTTGCAGATCAATATGGCGTTACCTTGCTTACACTGGATGATTATAATCGACTGGAAGGGCAGGAACTGAGTCTGGAAGAGGGAGAAGTGCTTCTGTATTCCACCGGAATGCCTTTTGAATTTGAAAGCGTCAATTTCATGGGCGCGGCAGCGGCCGTCAAAGAGGAACCGGCACGGATTTATCCATATCCGCAGGCGAAAAACCGTATATTCAATTTTACTTCCCAGTATGTGATGGTGGTGAAGGATGAGGAAGCCCTGAACAGGTTCTCACGGGCCTGGGGCGAAGTAAACGGCGTCACGGATTTTGACGATTTTTTACACCGGGGCGTGCGTCATCTTGGTATTATATTGGACGGAAAAGAGGCGGAAAGAAAAGACTTCATAGAAGAATGGTCAGTGTGGTGCCAGGGACAGCAGGAATTTCTGCAGATAGAAAACGGTATGGAGGGCAGAGACAAGGACTGTGCCATGAACGGCGGGCTGCTCTTCATCGGTCTGGTCTTCGGTATCCTGTTCTTTATGTGCCTGCTGCTCATCATGTACTTTAAACAGGTGTCAGAGGGATATGAGGATCAGAACAGTTTTGAGATCATGCGGAAGGTGGGCATGAGTGACGGCGAGATCAGAAGGACTATACACAGACAGATTCTGCTGGTGTTCTTCCTGCCCCTTGCAGGTGCTTTTTTGCACACTTCTGCCGGACTGGTGATGGTCAACGGCCTGCTGGCGGCTCTGCGGTTCTTTGATACCGGCCTATTGATTCGCTGTTGTGTAAGTGTGGCGGCGGCTGTGGCGCTTTTGTATGCGGGCAGTTATCTGTTGACAGCAAAGACTTATTATCGGATTGTGAAGAGGTGAAAAAAGCCCCTGGGACCGTATGGAACAGGTTCCGGGGGGCTTTTTGTCAGTGCTCTTTTAAACATGGCTGTTTTCTACATGAAAATATTCTTTATATAGCTTTTTACGGTAGTCACTGTCATTGAGGACACGATTTACTTCCTCGGTTTTTCCGGCATCTATCAAAGACTGGAGCAGCTGGGCAAGATTATCAAAGCCTGTTTCAATCCCCGCTTCATGTCCTTCCCGATAACCGATTTCCCGCCATTCTTTTCGTTCACTCTTCATATGTTTCTCTTCATCATATTCAAAAATACTCACCGCTATCGCCTCCGCACGATTCTTTAATAGAAAATCTGAAAGGATTCCGTTTTCAATACAAAAATTTACTGCCTTTTCAACTGCTTCCGATAAAGGCAATGTTTCTGCAAATGTTCTGACCTGCGCTGCATACTGTGCATATTCCTTTAACAGACGGCATGCTTCCAGTAGTTCGTGGTTATGTCCGAGATTAATGTTATACACGATTACGGTCAATTCCAGAGAAGGTTTGTCCTGTTTCTTCTCAAAAGCATCCGAGAGGTACAATACCTGCTGTTCCGGTCGAAAATCCATCCCATTATAAAATACGACAAATCGGGGCGCCGGAATCTTAATCAGTGATTTACTATACAGGTTTTCGTCTTTGATTCGGTTCTGCAGCACACTGGTCACATAGAGCAGATCCCGCAGCGGCATGTTCGGGTTGCAGGTGGACTGGTGCTCATAGAGTAACAGTTCAAAATCAAACACAAAAGAAATGTCGTTCTTATAATTCATGTAGATCGCATTTTCCAGTGTGGTGATTTCCAGGTTGTCCGTCTCTTCGTAAGCCGTGCCGTTCAGTGCATTGTACAGATTCAGCAGATTTTCCTTCTCCCGGAAGAGCATCCGGAATACGGTGTCCTTGTAATTGCGCTGTACATGGTTTTTGTTTTGGTTTGTTTCATTTGTTTTTGTTACGCTCATTGGTGTCCTCCTTGCTGATACCCGGCAGACTTTTTGTATGAAACTGACTGCCAGTACAGGAGAACCGTTCCAGATTCTCCTGCTTTTACAATGGTTAATTGGATTCAAAGCATGGATTTTCTGAAACTTAGAATAAAAATAGAGGTTAATGATCTGTTCGGTAGAAAATATGCTTTTTCCTACTATAACATATAGTAAACGGAATTGCAAATGATTTATGCACATTTTTATAATAAATTTACCACAACGGATGAACCGATAGAAGTGGTGATTGCAGTAAGCTGAACTGCCCCGCCCGTTAGATGTTTGGTCTAACTTTTGGGGGCAGTTTAGATCACTGGCTTTTGAATATTTTGGCAGTGCATCCTGCATTGTGTTAAAAAAGACTGCCTTTCTTTCTGGGAATCCGTTTACTTCTTAGCAATGGGAATCCAGATTTCTGCACGGTAATTTGCATCCAAAGTCCCTTCCGGGTATTTGTCCGGCCGGTCATACATTTCAAGGCAGTAGCCTGCCGCGAACTCATACTCCTTTAAGGCCGGAAGCCATTCAGAGAAGATGCGGGTATTAAGACCCTGCATGGAATCCTGTACGGGGCCGATGCAGGTAAAGACGGCCCAGGTGAAGGCGGGAATGGTTTTTACCACGAAACCTTCCGGGATATCCATGGCAGGATTGTAGATGTCTGCGATCAGATATTCAAAACTTTCATGGCCCATAAAACAGTCAATGTTTACACCAAACATGCCGTGTACATACCGGTTGCGGCCCTGGGCGTAATGTTCCTGCCAGAAAGCGGGAATATCCTGTTCAGCGTTTTCATAGTTGAAAGTGCGGGAAACACCCAGTACCGTAAAACTTTCTTTCTTAGTAATTTTGTAATCCATCAGATAACCACCTTTCAAAGAGATTGTCAGTTTCAGCGGGGCGAAGGATTTCAGCGTCACACCTTCTTTGCGCGCCATAGAGGGGGTGATACCGTGGAACCGGGTAAAGGCCTTGGTAAAGCTGTCGGGAGAGTCATAGCCGTATTTAAGAGCAAGATCGATGATCTTCACGCCGCCTGCAAACAATTCCCCGCCTGCAAGGGCAAGTCTTCGGTTTCGGATATATTCCATAACGGTGTAGCCGCAGAGCATGCTGAAGCCTTTCTGAAAATAGAAGGGCGAGATACAGACGTGTCTGGCCACTGACTCTGTGTCAATATCTTCTGTGATATGTGTCTCGATATAATCTACTGCGTCTCCGATTGCCTTCATCCATTCCATGGTCTTTCTCCTTTGCTGTTGCTGTAATTGTAGTATAGCCCTTTGTGTAGGAGTGTGCCCGATTTTGTGTGGTTTGTTTTGTCAAAGAGGGTTCAATGTCGCTAACTTGAAACGTTTTGTCCAGTGATTTTTTGAGTTATTGACGCATAACTTTTCAGCGCGGCAGGAAACAGGGCGGGAAAAGGGGCGCGGGGCAGAGCCACTGCAAAACCTGTCAACAGTCGCCGCAGTAGTGCAGACGGTTTTGGCGTTAGAATGAAGCGGACCAAAGCGGAGATTGTTTTCAGCGGAGAGATGTGCTATACTTCGGTCGGCATACTAATAGCAAATCGGGATTGGAGGGATATCCTTTATGGAGGATTTAGTAAATTTTGTGACTTTAGCAGACGGAAGCAAAATTATTCTACAGGATGAGGATGACATTTCATTGTCTTTAATCTCAAATGATGGGACAAAAGATATATTTCAATTCCCATATCATTCTGGTGGTTATGGTGGTGGTTCATTATTGCTATCACCGTCTGAAAGATATGTGATCTTTTCTTACTTTTCGGGTGAGAGTGAAGAAGGGTTTGTATTACTTGAAATTGTGAATAATCAGTTCAAATTTTTGTATGATTCTGATTATTTGTATGGAGAAGATGCCAACTACGGTTTTGCAGATAACGAAAAAATTGTGATTCAGGCTTTTCGTATAGGTTCATGGTATATTGAAGATGCGAAAACTGATGAAAGCGGGGATATGTATTACACATTTGGAGAATTAAATCTGCTTAATCTTGAAACCTTGAATCTGGATAGGCACACAATTCTCGTTTATCCCTCTGATGATTGGAAAGAAGAAAAGACAGATGTGGGTACATTTTTGTTTACTGATATAGCAGATGGAATGTTGAGTGTAGAAATGCCGTGGGGAAACGAAATTTTTCAGTATCCATTGCAAGAAACTCTTGTTATTAAATTCAGTAAATAATTTTGTATTTATCGGGTTAATTCAAGACTTAAAACAGGGCGGCGGCAATGTGCCTTGACTATCCCGCCATTCTGTCAGTTATCGTTCCGTATCCTGCTTTCTGTGGGGTTGCTGTTCCTGCCGCAAGATACTGTAAACGCTCTTTCTGATTTTCTCGGCTTCTTTCACTTCCTCTTTCAATGCAAGATACCTCTGAGTGAGTGTTTTTCTCTCGGCAGTCAATTTGGCATACTCTGTTTTCCATGCCTTTGTCGGGATTGAGGCCTTTCCGTTCATCACGCCTTTGAGATAATCTTTCGCTGCCGTCCCTGTTCTCGTCCCCCACGGATAGGCGGGGAGTAAAGGGCATCCAACCGAAGAAGAAATCCATGGTGCAGCAGCGTTCTATCCTCAAATGCAATCCCCCATTTAACCTGTAGAAATCCTATTGATATGCCGATATCTATATATAAGCATGGGAACCGGAATACCCCGACAGGAAAACATAGGAGGCGGGGGATTCACAAACAACACAGGCACAGGGAAGTGCCTTATCATCATAAGGAAGTGATTGCATGAAAATTGGGGAAGCGCAGAAGGCCTACAGGCAGCAGCTGAGCCTCTTAAGGGGGCAACGCAGCGAATATGTCAATCAGCGGGAAGAAAACCGCAAGAGGATGGAGAAAGCCCAGGAGAAAAGTGAGCAGCTTGGGGTAACGTTTGAATTATCAGAAGAGTATCTGGCAAGGGAGAAAGAACTGCAGGGGCAGATAGACGCCCTTTCCGGGCAGATTAAGAAAAACGAGAAGGTACTTGAGGATTTGGCGAACCAGGAAATGGGTATCTTCAACAGCGTGGCTGCCAAGCAGCAGGGCGATGCCATGAAAGAGTACGGCGAGGAAATGGCCAAGTGTCTGGAAATCGCCAGAAGGATCAGTCGGGGTGATAAAGTGCCAGCTCAGGATGAAAAGAAGCTGATGGATTTCAATATGGAAATTTATCAGATGGCAAAAGAGATGGCGGCCATGAATATGGATAAGAAACACAAGGAATGGGATTCCCTCTGGGGTGAAGAGGAGGAGAAGGAATATGATGATCCCAAAGAGGTTGCGGAGAATGCGGAGACGAATATAGGGATGCCGGAGGGCATGGAAGCGGCGGCCGATGCACAAGCGCCGGCCGAATAGCCGGAGAGGCAGGTTTAAGAATGTTATGAAAGGTGCGAAGGACATGACCAGGGGCAACCCGTTTGCCCTGTTATTCGGATTTGCTTTCTCCCTGATGATTGGCAATGTGTTCCAGCAATTATATACGTTTGTGGACACGATGATCGTGGGAAAATATTTAGGTGTGACGGCACTGGCGGCACTGGGGGCAACAGAGTGGCTGGTGTTTGTTATGTTTGGGTGTGTGCAGGGGATCACCCAGGGATTTTCCATCAGCATGGCGGGACGGTTCGGCAGTCATGATGAGAAGGGATTGCAAGAGGATGTAGGAGGAAGTATATGCCTGTGTCTGATTCTGGGTATTTTATTTACGGCAGCTGGTTTAATGTTATGTAAACCCATATTGCGATTACTTCACACGCCGCAGGAAATGATGGGGATGGCGCAGATTTATCTGCGGACTCTCTATGGCGGGGTGTGTATTTCTTTCTGTTATAATATGCTGGCGGCATTTCTGCGGGCGGCGGGGGACAGTCGGACGCCGCTTGCGGCAGTTTCTCTGGCGGCAGTCTGCAACATCATTTTGGATTTCTTATTCGTGGTGATTTTTCATTTGGGAGTGTTCGGGGCGGCATTCGCCACTTTGTTATCCCAGTTATTTTCCGCAGGATATTGTCTGTGGGCGGTCAGGGCCGGCGGATTTGTAATGCCTGGCCGGGGAGATTTTCGGATGCGGCCGGAAAGACTCTGGCGGCTTCTTAAGCTTGGAATCCCGATGGGACTGCAGAATGTGATCACAGGCTTCGGCGGTGTGGCAGTGCAGTCGGTAATTAACAGTTTCGGTACGGTTTTTGTGGCAGGTTTTACGGCGGCCAATAAACTGTACGGATTATTGGAGACGGCGGCAGTCTCTTACAGTTATGCGGTGGTATCCTACACAGGGCAGAACGCAGGAGCGGGCGACTATGGAAGAGTGAGAAAGGGGCTTGGCGCCGCCTGTGTGCTGGGGGTTGTGACTTCAGCGGTCATGTCATTTGTTATGTTAACCTTTGGCGAGCCGATTTTAGCATGTTTCCTGTCGGGAGAGGACAGGATTCTGGCGGAGACGCTTATGATTGGCTGTGCGTTTCTTAAGATATTGGCAGCTTTTTTCTGGCTTTTGTATTTGCTCTATATTATAAGGGCCTGCCTGCAGGGCATGGGCAATACGGTGCTGCCCATGTGTTCCAGTTTTCTGCAGTTGGCCATGCGGGTGGGATGTGCCTTTTTGCTGACGAAAAAGATTGGCCGGACGGGGGTTTTCTGGGGAGAGGTCTGGGCCTGGATTCTGGCGGACGTATTCTTGTGCCTGTGTCTGTTGTGGGTATACCGGCGGCAGTCTGTGAGGCGGGAGGATAAATAATTAAAATATTTTAAAGATATCTATTTGCAAGAGCCCGGCGTGGATGACAGGGCAGTCCTTAGTAGCGAAAGCAAAGTGGAGCGTCAGCAGTTATCTATTTTTGGCATCCGATTCTACGCCTGGAGTGCGGTTCTTTTTTGGAGGAACCTATGCGGGCATGCGGGAATTTAAGCGTTATCACGGGATGACGATTCCGCAGGCATGTGCTTTGACCGGAAAATCTGTCGCTTTTTAACAAGACAGGATCGGGAAGGGATTATAAGCTGAAAAGGACATAATATTTTGACAAGGAGGATTCCCGATCATGAGAGAACAGGACAGAGAGATTTTTGAAAAAGCACGGAATTTTGTGTATCGCAATGCCCGTTTGTTGGATGTTGCCAGGTGGCGGTATCATTTTGAACAGGGGAGCGCACAGGAGGTGGAGGCAGCCCTGTCTGCCTATCAGAATGAAGATGGCGGTTTTGGGCATGGTTTGGAGGAGGATTGCATGAATCCGAATTCTTCTCCGATGCAGGTATGGCGGGCAACGGTAGCATTGCGGGAGATTGGAGGTTTACATAACACTAGTCCGATGATAAGAGAAATGCTGCGCTATTTAGAACAGACAGTAAATTTTGACGGGGAAAAGTGGAGTAACGTCATACCTACGAATAACGACTACCCACATGCGTCCTGGTGGACTTATCCCAGGGAACCCTGGCGGCAGGAGACTGATGATTATCTGTTTGGCAACCGTTATAATCCAACGGCATCCCTGACCGGGTTTGTATTAAAATATGCGGGTGTGGAAAGTGACTTTGGAAAGACGGCGCTTCGGATTGCGAAGGAAGCAGTGGAGAATCTTTTCAGGGTCGGCGATCCGCAGGATATGCATGTGTTATCCTGTTTTATACAGCTGCGCGAAGATATCATCGAGGCAGGTCTTTCTGAGTGTTTTGAGATGGAGCGGCTGACTGCGCTTTTGCAGGAGTTGGTGTCTGCGACCATCACCAAGGATGTTTCCATCTGGGAGAACAGCTATGTCTGTAAACCGTCCCAGTTTTTCCAGAAGAAGGAATCGATTTTCTATGAAAAGAATCGTGAGATGGCGCAGTACGAATGCGAGTTTATCAGGAAAACGCAGATGCCGGACGGCGGGTATACGGTGACCTGGAACTGGGAAGAGTATCCCCAGGCCTGGGCAGTCAGTAAGAACTGGTGGCGGGCAGAGATCACGGTCAATAATATGATTTTTCTGGACAATATGGTAAAGGAAGGATAGGGACATATGTTGTTGGCGGCGTATCTGATTCTGTCCGTATTGTATTTTGTTGCGCCTGCTTATGCGGCGGTTATATTTGGCAGTGTTGTCTGGGGCGGATTCAGTTTTGTCTATCAGGAGAAAATCTGGTTTTATATGATGGCAAAATATGTGTCTGACAGAACCGTTGGCTGGTTCCTGACAGTGGGGCTGATGACGGCAGGGTATCTGATCCTGTTTTGCTGTATTGGCAGAAAGTGCTGTGTTTTAGTGCCGTTGGCCGGTGTTGGTTATCTGGGATACAAAATCAGCAGGAAAGAACAGACAAAGATGGATTGGGCGGGGCTGTTTCTGGCAAGCACCCTGATTTGCTTCATGCTGGTTTATTAGGGGAGGAATCTATTAGTATATCATAAAGCAGGGCGGTGGTTTTCCGGAAAGGATGAACTGCCGCCTTTTATAGTGGCATAAGGATGTCCGGCAAAATTACTTTTTTAAGAATAACGATTGCATAAAGGTGGAAAGTCCTGATAAAATGATTGTAAAAATGAAATTCCTGTGACGTTTTGTAAGCAAATGGAACGATAGGAGAATACGGAGGAATCAGAAATGACACCCACAGTACTTTATTATGCGAAATGTTCCACTTGTCAGAAAGCCCTGAAATGGTTGGAAGAAAAGGGCATTGCCTATGAAGGCCGCCCGGTCAAGGAGGAAAATCCGAGTGTGGATGAACTGAGAAGCTGGCATGAAAAGAGCGGACTGCCGTTGAAACGTTTTTTTAATACCAGCGGACTGCTCTATAAAGAGATGGGACTGAAAGATAAGCTTTCGCATATGAGTGAAGAGGAACAGCTTGCACTTCTTGCCACGGACGGGATGTTGGTGAAAAGACCGCTTCTTGTGAGTGATGCAGGAGTCTTTCCTGGATTTAAGGAGAGCGCGTGGGAGGAGATCATAGCAAAATAGCGCCGGGAGCAGAGGAGTATGGTACAGGATATTTTCAATGAATATGCAAGATTTGCGCAGATAGAAGCGATGGCGATCGGCGGTTCCCGCGCCCTTAAGAAAAACGATGCATATTCGAATTATGATGTCTATGTTTATTGGAAAGAGCCGGTTCCCGAAGCATCCAGAAAGATTGTGCTGCAGAAATACTGCAGCAATATGGAGTTGGGGAACTGTTACCGGGAGTATATGGACAGCTGCATCATGGAAGATGGAATGCAGTTGAACATCATCTACCGCAATCTGGATGAGTTCCTTGCAGGGATCAGGGAAGTGGTGGAAGAATATATTCCCCGGGACGGTTATACCACTTGTATGTGGCATAGTCTGTTGATCGGGCGAATCGCTTATGACAAGGGCGGGCGGCTGGCGGCGGCCAAACAGAAGTATGTGGTTAGGTATCCCCAGGCACTGAAACAGAATGTCATCAGCCATAACATGAAACTGATCAAATATGGCATGGGTGCGTATCTTTTCCAGATTAACAAGGCTATGAGGAGGGGAGACCTGATCAGCATCAACCAGGAGGTACATAAATTTCTGGCTTCTTATTTTGATGTAATCTTTGCCATGAATGAGAAACTCCATCCCGGAGAGAAGCGGCTTTTGGAGATCTGCGTGAAGGAATGCAGGGTGCTGCCGGATAATTTTGAGAGGAATATCAGGGCGCTTATGATGAATATGTATATGGATCCAGCGGCGTTTTCCGTTGTTGATACTATGGTGACGGAGTTGGAGAAGGTTTTGGGGGAGGAGTTGGGATAGAGGAGAGTATGGAGTGTACTAATTGAGTTGACATGGACTACATTGGCAGTAATCGTGTAGTATCCCATTGATAACGTGAGTTGCATTGATACTGGATTTGATGTATATTGGTTGATAGTGTGTTAGTTTAGAAAGCGCTATGGAGGATTATTATGAGGATTATAGAAGGCGGTGTCACGGCGGCGCAGGGGTTTGAGGCGGCCGGTGTGGAGGCAGCGATCAAATATCAGAACAGAAAGGATATGGCCATGCTCTACAGCCGGGTGCCCTGCAGGGCAGCGGGTGTATTTACCAGCAATGTGGTGAAGGCGGCGCCGGTGCTGTGGGATAAGGAAGTGGTGGAACATTCTCCCTATGCGCAGGCTGTGATTGTTAATGCAGGGATAGCCAACGCCTGTACGGGGAAGCAGGGGTATGACTGCTGCCGTCAGACAGCGGCGAAGGCGGCTCAGGTATTGGATATTCCGGAGGATTCGGTGCTGGTGGCATCTACGGGTGTGATCGGCTGGCAGCTCCCGGTGGACAAGATTACGGCCGGGGTGGAGAAGCTGGCAGCAGTGAAGGCAGATACTCTGGAGGCCGGACAGGCAGCGGTGGAGGCCATGATGACCACGGACACTGTGCCCAAACAGGCGGCGGTGGAGATTGAGATAGGAGGCAAAAAGGTCACTGTGGGCGGTATGTGCAAGGGTTCCGGTATGATTCATCCCAATATGTGCACGATGCTGGGATTTGTGACCACGGATCTGGCTATTTCCAAAGAACTTCTGCAGGAGGCTCTGCGGGAGGATGTGGTGGATACCTTTAATATGATTTCGGTGGACGGCGATACTTCCACCAATGATACCCTGATTGTGCTGGCGAATGGTCTGGCGGGGAACCCGGAGATTACGGAAAAAAATGAAGACTATGATAAATTTAGAGAGGCGCTTAATTATATAGATACCACACTGGCCAGGAAGATGGCCGGGGATGGGGAAGGCGCCACCGCATTGTTTGAGACGAGAGTCATCCATGCGGCTACCAAACAGGAGGCAAGAATCTTAAGTAAATCCGTGGTCTGCTCCAGTCTGACCAAGGCCATGATCTATGGGCATGACGCCAATGTGGGAAGGATTATGTGTGCGCTTGGGTATGCGGGTGTGGACTTTGATCCGGAACAGGTGGATATTTTCTGTGAGAGTGATGAAGACAGGATGCAGATCTGTCAGAATGGTATGCTGACGGACTATGACGAGGAGACAGCCACGAAGATTCTCTCGGCGCCGGAAGTGCGTGTGATCGTAGACATGAAACGGGGCGAGGAGAGCGCCGCTGCCTGGGGATGTGATCTGACCTATGATTATGTGAAGATTAATGCGGACTACCGCAGTTAAAACAAAGACAGAAAAGAGGAAACAAGATGGAAAAGCAGGAGATGAATAAGATCCTGGAAAAAGCGGAGGTCTTGATCGAGGCGCTTCCCTATATTCAGAAATTTAACCGAAAGATTATCGTGGTCAAGTACGGCGGCAGTGCCATGAGCAACGAGGAATTGCAGCGCAATGTGATCAAGGATGTGACACTCTTAAAGCTGGTAGGCTTTAAGCCCATTATTGTACATGGAGGCGGCAAGGAGATCAGCCGCTGGGTAGGCAAGGTGGGCAAGGAGGCCAGGTTTGTGGGCGGTCTTCGGGTGACGGATGATGAGACCATGGAGATTGCGGAAATGGTTCTCAACAAGGTCAATAAGAATCTGGTGCGCATGGTCAGCGAACTTGGCGTCAGGGCAGTGGGTGTCAGCGGCAAGGACGGCGGTCTGCTCACCTGTGATAAGAAATATTTCGAGGGTGAGGATATCGGCTATGTGGGCGAGATCACCCATGTGGATCCGAAGGTATTATACGATCTTCTGGAAAAAGATTTCCTTCCCATTGTAGCGCCGATTGGTCTGGATGAACAGTTCCAGACTTACAATATCAACGCGGACGATGCGGCATGTGCCATTGCCAAGGCGGTGGGAGCCGATAAGCTGGTATTTTTGACAGATATCGAGGGCCTGTACAAGGATATTGACGACAAGTCGAGCTTTATTTCCCGGCTGAGTGCATCCCAGGCGGAGGAATTGATTGAGGGTGGTTTCATTGGCGGCGGTATGCTGCCGAAACTGCATAACTGTACGGAAGCCATCCGGGAGGGCGTGGGAAGAGTCCATATTCTGGACGGACGGATCGCGCATTGCCTGCTTCTGGAGATATTTACGAATCAGGGTATCGGCACCGCTATCATTGCAGATGATGACGGGATTGGCACACACGGAGGAATATAAGCAAAATTATCACTAAAACAATTAATAATATGATTGATTTACACAAATTTGTGTCGGAGCGTCACTTATTTATCTGTCTGATGTTTTGAACGCTCCGGAATGGAGAATGACATGAGTACTACGATGCAGGCATATATAGATGAGGCGGAGAAAGCCCTTTTACACACATATAACCGCTATCAGGTGGTCTTTGATAAAGGGGAGGGCGTATACCTCTATGATATGGACGGCAAAAGATATCTGGATTTTGTATCCGGTATTGCGGTTTTTGCCTTGGGCTATCAGAACAAAGAATACAATGATGCCTTAAAGGCGCAGATTGATAAGATCATCCATACATCCAATTATTATTACAATCTGCCGGCCATCGAGGCAGCGAAGAAGCTGAAAGAGATTTCCGGCATGGACAGGGTGTTCTTTACCAACAGCGGAGCGGAGGCGGTTGAGGGCGCCATCAAGACCGCCAGGAAATATGCCTATTTGAAGGACGGCGCCACAGACCATGAGATCATTGCCATGAATCATTCCTTCCATGGACGGACCATGGGCGCTTTGTCGGTTACGGGCAATCCTCATTACAGGGAGGCCTTCGAGCCGATGATCGGCCATATTAAGTTTGCCGATTTAAATGATTTTGACAGCGTGGCATCCCAGGTGACAGACAAGACCTGCGCCATCCTTTTTGAGACGGTACAGGGGGAGGGCGGCATCTATCCGGCCACGGAAGAATTTATGCGTAAGGTCAGGGAACTTTGCGATGAGCGGGACATCCTGATGATTTTAGATGAGATTCAGTGCGGCATGGGCCGAACCGGCGTCATGTATGCCTGGCAGAAGTTCGGGGTTAAGCCCGATGTGATGACTACTGCCAAGGCGCTTGGCTGTGGTGTGCCGGTGGGCGCTTTTCTGATGACGGAAAAGGTGGGGGCTCATTCGCTTGCGGCCGGAGATCACGGTACGACTTACGGTGGCAATCCGCTGGCCTGTGCGGCGATCTGCAAGGTTATCGAGTTGTTTGAAAAGGAGAATGTGCTTTCCAATGTCAATAGAACGGGGGCGTATCTTGCCAGCCGTCTGGATGAATTGGCGGCGGAATTTGCCTGTGTCAGAGAAAGACGCGGTGTGGGACTGTTACAGGGGCTTGTTTTTGACCGGCCTGTGGGAGATATCATTAAACGTGCGATGGATAAGGGACTGGTTCTCATCAATGCGGGGACGGACATTATTCGTTTTGTGCCGCCCTTGATTATCAAAGAAGAACATGTGGATGAGATGACAGCGATTTTGCGTACGTGTATCAGGGAGACAGAAGGAGAACAGCAGTGACTCTGAAAAGAAGATTAGCGATGATTCTGGCAGTGGTATTGCTTGCCGGTGGGCTGTACGGTGTAGGCAGGCTCGGCATGGCGGTACAGCAGGATGAAGAAACGGTAGTGGAGGAAGAGCCTATCTTTGGACATAGAGATACTTTATATCTGTGGTATACAGATGAGGCACTGACAGATTATCTGAACAGTGTGGCAGTGTCTTACAGTGAATATCAGGATGAAGTCCGTGTGGTACCGGTCTATACATCGGGACTTGAGTATCTGGAGACGATCAATCAGGCGTCTTTGCAGACGGAGGAAGCGCCGGATTTGTATATTGTCAGCAATGACTCTCTGGAGAAGGCCTATCTGGCAGGACTGGCATCGGAGGTTAAGATGCCGCAGGGCGTTCTTCCCATGGAAGACGTTCTGCCTGGGACGGCTGTCCGGGCGGTGACCTATCATGAGAAACAGATCGGGTATCCCTTCTATTTTGAGACCAGTTGTTTTTTGTATAACAAAACCTACTTGGAGGATTGGGCCAGGGCGCAGCTTGAGGCACAAAGAGATCAGGAATTGGCTGAGGAATCACAGGAGCAGGCGGATAACGGGAATGTGGAGGAAGAGGCTTCAGGGGAAACGGAGGCAGTGGAAATCTCCGAGGAGGCAGTGGCAGCCAAGATGGAAGAAGCGCTGCCCCAGACGATTGACGATATTCTAGCTTTTGCGGATGTGTATGATGCCCCGGAACAGGTGGAGGCCGTCTTTAAGTGGGATGTGTCAGATATCTTTTATAATTATTTTTTTGTGGGAAATTATATTGATGTGGGCGGCGCAAACGGCGACCGGTCAGATTCCATTCATATATACAATGAAGAGGCAATCCGCTGTCTGCGGGTATATCAGCATCTGAACCAGTTCTTTTCTATTGATACGAAAGAGATAAGTTATGATGGCATCCTGCAGGATTTTATGGACGGTAAGATCGTGTACACGGTGGCCACATCCGATGCGCTCTCCAAAATTGAAAATGCGGTAAAAGAGGGAGAATTTAATTATGATTACGGGGTGTCCATGCTGCCCGATGTGAGTGAACAGCTGAAGTCTTCTTCCCTGTCGGTGACGCAGTGTGTGGCGATTAACGGCTATTCTACCAGGAAGCAGATGGCCAATGATTTTGCGGTTTATCTGACAGAATATGCCACGGATGATCTCTATACAAGAACCGGGAAACTGCCTGTGTATGCGGGAGGCAGTACCTATGATGACCCCAATGCGGCAGCTTTTCTGGAAGAGTATCACAATTCCGTACCTATGCCGAAGATGATAGAGACCAGTAATTTCTGGGTGGAACTGGAAATCGCATTTGCCAAAATCTGGACAGGAGAGGACGCCAATGATTCCCTGAAAAATCTGTCGGAACAGATCATGGCGCAGGTGTTGGGAGAGACATACACGGAAGAATATATTGATGTGCCGGAACCGGTGGAAGAAGGGGAAGAGGAGGATATCGGGGAACTGGAAGGCGAAGGCGAGGAATAGCACACGCCAAAGAATAATTATGAACAGGATGGAAATGATAAGACAAGACAGTGTTTACTGACTTGTCTTATTTGTATTCTGGTAAAATAATGGGAAAATGGAGTTTTACGCTGCCTGGTGGCGTAAAGGCTTCGGAATGGAGTTATCATGTTTGGATTTTTGATCGCATTGTTGTCAGGTGCGCTGATGAGCGTGCAGGGTGTCTTTAACACACAGGTGACGAAGACGTCCGGAATCTGGGTGGCGAATGCTTTTGTGCAGTTTACCGCGCTTTTGGTCTGTCTGGCGGCCTGGCTTGTGACGGACCGCTCTTCCTTTGCCACACTGTTCAAAGTGGAGCCGAAGTATATGCTTCTGGGCGGTACGATCGGCGCCTTCATTACCTATACCGTGATCAAGGGCATGGACCTGCTGGGACCTGCGCGGGCGGTCATGCTCATTGTCATCGCCCAGCTGGCGGTGGCCTATCTGATTGAATTGTTCGGCCTTTTCGGGGTAGAAAAACAGCCCCTGGAAGTGCGCAAGATGGTAGGCATGGGTGTGGCGATTGCAGGAATCATTATTTTTAAGTGGACATAGGGCGCAATTTATTTTACAATAAAAATACAGTGCATAGCGGGAACTTCCTTGAGGGCGCGGATGCCCGGAAAGGAAACTATGCGAAACGAAGAACGAATGTTTTTGGTCAGAAAAAGGCTGGCGGTCATGTCTGTAGTATGCCTGTACAGCCTATGTATTTTGTACGGCTGTACGAGGAAAGAGGAACTTGTCCTGTTGACGGAGGATGAACCGGGACAGACGCAGGTTCAGGAGATTTCTGCAGAAACTGCGGAAACGATGCAGACGTCCGGGACTGGGAAAGAGGACGGCCCGGTTATGCCGCAGGGGAATGCGGCAGTAATGGGACAGTATACGGAAGATGCCGGTGAAGCAGGAACGGGCAGCGTGCCGGCATACATAGAAGAAGAGACAAAGTGTGTCTATATACATGTCTGTGGGGCTGTGATGATGCCGGGGGTTTATCAGCTGGCTGCTGGCAGCAGGGTATATGATGCTGTGCAGGCGGCAGGCGGATTTGCAGAGTGTGCGGATGAAAGTTATGTAAACCAAGCACAGGAACTGCCGGATGGCGCTAAACTGGTGATCCCAACGAAGGAAGAAGCAGATGATAGTGTACAGTTAGGAATAGTGACACAGGATCATGTCAATTCTGCAGGCGGTTCAGAGGGAATAGAAGCAGGGTCTGTTGTGGCAGAGGATGGCAGAATCAACATCAATACGGCGACTGTGGAGGAACTTTGTAAGATTCCTGGAATCGGGGCCACCAGGGCGGCGGCCATTGTCGCTTACAGGGAAGACCAGGGCAGCTTTAAGAGTCCGGAGGATATCATGCAGGTCAGCGGTATCAAAGAGGGCACATATGGGAAGATAAAGGACAGTATCAGTGTAAAATAAGGGTAGGGGATCGGAATGGCACAGAGAGTTTTAGTGGTGGATGATGAGAAATTGATTGTGAAGGGGATTCGTTTCAGCTTAGAGCAGGATGGAATGGAAGTAGACTGCGCCTATGACGGGGAAGAGGGATTGGAACTTGCCAGACAGAATCAGTATGACATGGTTCTGCTGGATGTGATGTTACCTAAGATGACCGGATTTGAGGTATGTCAGCAGATTCGTGAGTTTTCCAATGTACCGATTGTTATGCTGACCGCCAAGGGAGAAGATATGGACAAAATCTTAGGGCTTGAGTATGGTGCGGACGATTATATTACCAAACCCTTCAACATTCTGGAAGTGAAAGCCAGGATTAAGGCGATTATGCGCAGAACTAACAGAAAGAGCGCAAAGAAGGAAGAATCCAAGGTGGTCGAGCGGGGAGATATGCGTCTTGACTGCGAGGGAAGACGGGTTTATATCAAGGATAAAGAAATTAACCTGACGGCCAAGGAATTTGAACTGCTGGAACTTCTGATCAAGAATCCGGGCAAGGTTTATGGCAGGGAAAATCTGCTGAAACTGGTGTGGGGAAGCGATTATCCGGGAGATGTGAGAACGGTGGACGTACATATCAGGAGACTGCGGGAAAAGATAGAGGAAGTACCGGGAGAACCCGCATATGTGCGGACCAAGTGGGGTGTGGGATATTACTTTGCTTAAGAATAAATTACATGAATTGAAAATCTTTAGAAGTCTGAAAGTACGAATCTTTCTGATCATGCTTATCGTGGGACTGATTCCCTGTTTTGTCATGCGGTATGCAATCTTAAATAATTATGAGCAGCGTGCGGTCAATGTCAGGACTTCTGACATTTCCACGCAGCTTAAGATTCTGGCCAATCACCTGATTACTTATGCATATCTGCGGGATACTTCCTCAGAAGTTATCAATGCGGAATTGGAACAGCTGTCCAACTTATATGATGGACGTGTTCTTATCATCAACAGCGATCTTAAGATCGTCAAGGATACTTATGGGATCAGCGAGGGTAAGACTATCATCTCGGAAGAAGTGATCCGCTGTCTTAAGGGAGAGAGCACCAGTAAATATGACCGGGAAAACGGCTATATTGAGATGACGATTCCCATCACGGAGTCGCTGCAGCTGCCGGAGGACAAGAACATGGGAGAAAAGTTCGATGTGGTCCGCGGTGTCATGTTGGTGAGCGCTTCCAATGACAATATCATAGCCACTATGGACAGTTTGAACCGACAGGCGTTGGTGGTGGAAGCTTTAGTGAGTCTGGCGATTCTTGTGTGTGTTGTGCTGGTCTCCAAGGTTCTTTTTGCGCCTTTTAAGAAGATTATTGTGGCCTTGGATCAGGTGCAGGCGGGATATACCAATGATCCGATTTCTGTGACGGATTGTCGGGAGACGGAACTGATCGGGGATGCCTTTAACAGGGTACTGGGACGGATGAAAATGCTGGATGATTCCAGACAGGAATTTGTCTCCAATGTATCCCATGAATTGAAGACGCCAATCACTTCCATGAAGGTGCTTGCGGACTCCCTGATCACCCAGCAGGATGTGCCTTTGGAGGTATATCAGGAGTTTATGGGGGATATCGCAGCGGAAATTGAGAGGGAAGATAAGATTATCAGCGATCTGTTGTCTCTGGTTAAGATGGACAGGACGGCGGCGGATTTGAATATTTCTCAGGTAAATATGAATGAACTGGTGGAACTTATCATGAAAAGGCTGCGCCCCATCGCCATGAAACGGGATGTGCAGCTGGTCTATGAGAGCATACGCCCTGTAACGGCAGCGGTGGATGAGGTCAAGATCACCCAGGCGATTTCCAATCTGGTGGAGAACGCCATTAAGTATAATAAGGAACATGGTTTTGTGAAAGTGACGCTGGATGCTGATCATCAGTTCTTTACCCTGAAGGTGGAAGATTCCGGGATTGGGATTCCGGAGGAGGCGTTGGAGAATATCTATGAGCGTTTCTACCGGGTAGATAAATCCCGTTCCAGGGAGATTGGCGGCACAGGATTGGGACTGGCTATCACAAAGAGCGCGATTCTCAAACATCGGGGAACAATCAAGGTACAAAGTACCGAGGGAGAGGGAACTGATTTTACAATGAAGATTCCGTTGACATATATTGCGGTTTAGAAAAGAGATGAAGATTCTTTTGCTGTAAATGCTGGCATAAATGACGGAAAGTGTGAGGAAACAATGGGGAAATTGAGTAAGCTTTTCTTCAATATGGTAATTTTGTGTATGGTGGTAGCGCTTGCGGCCTGCGGGAGAGAAGAGCAGGTACAGGTGCAGTCCGGGACGGCTTATGAAATATATTATGTAAACAATGATGAGACGAGGATAATCACTCGTCAGTATGTGACAGAGTCTGAGGACACAGAAGTTTTGTTTGCGGAACTGACGGGGCAGCTGCAGACAAAGTCGGAAAAGATGGAGTACCAGGCGCCTTTGTCAGAGGAGTTTTCCATCAGCGGACATGTGTTGGACAGCGGGCTTTTAACTCTGGATTTTGATGAAAAGTATAAAGAATTGTGGGGAACCAAGGAAGTGCTGGTTCGTGCGGCGATTGTCAGGACGCTGGTGCAGATTCCCGGCGTAGAGCGCATTACCTTTACGGTGTCGGGTGAACCGCTTGCGGACAGCAGCGGTGCGGCGGTAGGCATCATGACGGCGGATACTTTCATCGAGAATGCAGGCAATGAGATCAATGCCTATGAGAAAGTGAACCTGCGGTTGTATTTTGCCAATGAGGAGGGGAATCTTCTGGTGGAAGAAAACCAGAGAAACGTTGTATATAACAGTAATATCTCTCTGGAGAAGCTGGTAGTGGAGAAGTTGATAGAGGGGCCCAAAGCCGAGGGATCCTATCCGACCATCAATCCGGCGTCCAAGATTGTGAGCGTCACGGTAAAAGATGGGACGTGTTATGTAAACCTAGACGAGGCTTTTCAGAATCAGCCCTACAATGTGACATCAGAGGTGACGATTTATTCCATCACCAATTCCCTGGTGGAATTGTCCAATGTAAATAAAGTACAGATAGCCATTAATGGAGAGACCAATATTTCATACCGTGAGAATATGAGTTTAAATAATGTGTATGAGAGAAATCTGGATCTGCTCACGGCAAAATAGATTGACATAGTTATGTAAACTAGAAATAGAACAAAAGGAGATGATACAGCATGCGCAGACACTTATGCCTGTTTGGTTTGGCATTTGTGGCGGCAATGATGATAGGCATCCCATGGATTATGCGCGCTGCGCCGGCCGATGTGCCTTTGCATGAGGAAAGAGTCGCGGCCGCAGGGCGGGTGGGATGGAAAGAACACAGGCTGACAGGAGGAGAGGAAGTCCTCGTGGTATCTTTGGAACAGGTCATTGTTCTGAAACCAGATCAAACAGCCAGTCTGACACAGATCATATCAGATTCTGACACAATCCAGCCAAAATATTTACCGGTAACATTACGGACAGGAACAGAGACATATTGTGAACATAACAGAGAAAGACTGCAGCGAGAGGATGCAGGGCAGATTCGGGGTCTTTTATGCTATTGGGAGGAAGATGAGGAACCTGCTATGGGAAGTTATGTGGTGGTGGAGGGGAAATTCCGGGCTTTTACCCATGCCACAAACCCAGGAGAGTTCGACAGTGCCGATTATTATCATATTATGGGGCAGCAGGGCAGACTGACGGGGAGCAGTTGTCTGGCAAAGAGCGCGGACTGTGACCGGTTCCGGGAGAAGCTGTACCGCCTGAAAGAATACCTTTCGCTTCTTCTGAAAGCAAGTTATCCGCCCAAGGAGGCGGAGATTATGTGTGCCATGCTTTTGGGAGAGAAGGGAATGCTTGATGCGGATGTTAAAAGTCTGTATCAGCAAAACGGCATCATCCATATTTTGGCGATCAGCGGACTTCACCTGTCCATCCTTGGGATGGGATTTTATAAAATATTGCGGAAACTGCATGTGCCTAATGCGGTTAACATAATGTTGTCTATTGGATTGATGTACTGTTATGGGATGATGACAGGCATGGGCGTATCCATCGTTCGGGCGCTTGTGATGTTCGGCTTTCATCTGACTGCAGGACTGCTTGGACGTACTTATGATATGCTGACGGCCATGACGGTGGCGGCGCTGTCCGTTTTGATACAGCAGCCCCTCTATCTGACACACAGCGGTTTTCTCTTTTCTTTCGGGGCCATCTGCGGCATCGGTCTGTTTGTGCCGGCGGTGGAGGCGCACCGGTTTTCTGAGAACCGTCTGGTTCGGGCATTCCTTACGGGCATGGCCATCTCTCTTTCGACTCTGCCGGTGTATTGCACATTTTACAGCGGGTTCCCGCCTTACTCTGTACTGTTGAATCTGTTGGTAATTCCCTGTATGACATTAATCTTGACGGGCGGTATCGCTGCAATGATAACGGCTTCTATTATCCTTCCGTTTGGAAAGTATCTGGCCTGGCCGGGGATCTGTCTGCTGCGGTTATATGAGAAATGCTGCAATTTATGCCTTTCTCTGCCCGGACACCAGTGGATCACGGGATGTCCCAGGGCCTGGCAGACAGCTTTGTTTGTTCTGATGCTGGCAGGGGTGGCGCTGTTCTATGAGCGCATGAAGAAATGGCAGTTTTGGACAGTCGTCCTGCTGGCGGCAGTCGTGTTGACGGTGCGGCTGCCGCAGGGATTTGAGGTTACGATGCTGGACGTGGGACAGGGAGACTGCATCTATCTGGCAGATGGCGCCGGCGGTCATTATCTGATTGACGGCGGCAGTTCCACGCAGAAAGACGTGGAGACCTATCAGATGCTGCCTTTTCTGAAATATAAGGGTGTGAGATATCTGGATGCGGTTTTTATCACCCATCCGGACAACGATCACATAAACGGTATCCGGGGAATGCTGGAAACCTATGGGGAACATGGCATTGGAATCGGCTGTCTGATTCTGCCGGACGTGGCGGGGGAGAGCCGGCATGAAGAATATCATATGCTGGAAGTGCTTGCAGGAGAGGCTGGTATTCCTGTGCAGTATATACATGCAGGCCAGAAAATAGAGAATGGGAAAGTTATGTTAACCTGCATGCATCCCAAAGAAAATTTTGCAAGTGAGGATGCCAACGCATACTCTACCGTCCTTTATCTGCGGTTCGGAATGTTCACAGCGTTGTTTACAGGAGATCTGGAAGGAGAAGGGGAAAGACTGGTGATGGAGAAGCTTCAGGAAAGCGGCATAGCAAATGTCACAATGCTGAAAGCAGCGCATCATGGGTCGAAAAACTCCACGCCGGAGGAGTTTGTGGAACTTATAAGTCCGCGGATGGCGCTGATTTCCGCTGGCCGGGATAATTCTTATGGTCATCCCCACCCGGAGACGCTGGAGAGGCTTGCGGCGGCGGGATGCCGCATTTACCAGACGCCTGTAAGCGGCGCGGTGACTGTCAGAGTTAAGGGCAGCAAGGTCTGGGTGGAGGAGTATCTGGGAGAGTGAACGGAAAGATGCAGCACGAATTATCTAATTATTTTGCAGAATATTGAATAATTTTCCCATAAATGGTAAAATACTAGTAAATATTTTGACAGGGGAAAGCGAAGTGGGGAAATTAGTATTGCATGTGCCAAAGTGGCAGGGGGAACTGGTATTTTCCAAGGAAGTCCTGGTTTTTGCGGGGATGATCCTTCTTTTGGTTGTGGGAATCCTCTTTTGTTTTTGGGGATATAAGTTTTTCAGGACAATTCTGTTTATGGGGATCGGAACCGCATCGTGTTATGGCGGTTATCTTCTGGTGGAGCCCCTGACAGGAAATCTGGTACTGAGGATGATTCTGACAGTCACGCTCACCTTTGTGGGCGTTTGTTTCGTGTATTTTCTGGATATTATCTGTGGATATGTGTTGGACAGACTGGGGGGAGGGCTGAGGATAAAAACGTTTTTCAGTAAACGGGTTTATCTTTTGTCGGCGCCTCTGGGGGCGCTGATTCTTGGTCTGACTATCTATTATATGATCTGGCGGGATGGAATTCTTTCATCCCTGTTTGCCATTGTCTGCCTGGTGTTCGGGCTTATTTTCCAAAATGCAAAACGGAAAAAACAGGTGCGGTTCAAATCTTATGATGATCTGTTGAAACTGTCGCGCCCTGAGTCTGACGGGAGCAGATTGAAGGATGAGACAGCGGCAGCAGCGATTGATGGATAGAGGAAAGGCAGGGACGGCGCGTGCTTGATGTGACCAGACGGGAAATTAAATACGACATCGGTTTGATCGAGACGGCAAGCATGAAAAGGCGTCTGGGAATCTATATGGAGCCGGATCCCCACAATGGTGTGTCGGGATACATGGTGCGGTCGCTCTATTTCGATACACCCTATGACTCGGATTTTGAGCAGAAGGTAGACGGATATGACGAGCGGCAGAAGATTCGGCTGCGTGTTTACGAGGCAGATGCGCAGATGGCCAAGCTGGAAATCAAGGAAAAGACAGATGCCTTCCAGCGCAAGCGCTCCCTGACACTGGATCGGGAGGAGTCCATGCGGATGATAAGCGGTGACTACCAGTTCCTGCTTGCACGGCCGGAAAGCCTGGCAAAGTGGCTGTATGCCTTTATGTGTACCCGGTGCTACAGGCCCAAATGTTTGGTGGAGTATGACCGGTTTGCCTATATTTTGGATCACAATGATACGCGGATTACCTTTGACCAGAATCTGCGTGCCAGTGAGGCGGAGTTTGATATCTTTGCAGATGGGCCGGCCCTGTATCCGGTCACCCCGCCCGGGGCAGTGACAATGGAGGTTAAGTATACGGGATTTTTATTGAGTTGTCTGAAAAGCGAATTGAATCACTGCGATAAGACCCGTTGTTCCAATAGTAAATACTGCAGGGCGAGAATGATATCCAAACGGGGAAGAGTATAAAGTTATGTAAACTAAATGCTTTATAGATGGAGGAAAAGCGATGAAAGAGGTTCTTTATAACAGTCTGCTGAATACAACTAACGGCCTGACGATCATGGATGTGATCATCAATTTTGTGGCAGCGGCAGTGATTGCCTGTCTGATCTATGTTTCTTATCGGGTGTCCCATTCCGGCCCGGTATATAGTGAGCGGTTTAACGTTTCTATTGTGATGCTGACGTTAGTGACCACGCTGGTGATGAACGTGATCGGTAATAATATCGCGCTTTCTTTAGGGATGGTGGGCGCCCTGTCCATCGTCCGTTTCCGGACAGCCATCAAGGATCCACGGGACACTGCCTATATATTCTGGGGCATAGCGGTGGGTATCTGCTGCGGCGTCTCGGATTATCTGATTGCCGGACTGGGTTCCGCCCTGATCTTTGCGTTTATGATTCTGTTTGGTTTTATCCGCAACAATGAACGTATCATGGTGATCATAAACGGGGAGGCCAAGGCCGGGGAAGAGATAGAGAAACATATGGATGAACTCTTTGGCGGCCGGGCGGCGCTGCGGGTGCACAATCATGTGGCCAGGACGCAGACGGAGGAGTTTATCTATGAAATATCGGATAAACAGCTTGCAAAGTCGGAGAAGAAGAACGGAAAACTGGTCAGGAATCTGTCCGGCATCGAGGGTGTGACATCGGTCAGCCTGGTCAGACAGGACGATGAGATTAATCAATAGGAGATGGGGTTATGCCGCACAGACACAGGAGAATCTGCCTGCTTGGTGTGTGTGTCCTGCTGATTCCGGTGATGATGGGACTTAGTTTGTGGCGGGGATATGCAGAATCGCAGAATAAAGCTGTCAATAAGAATACCTATTTTGATCTGCCGCCTGATCCCTATGCAGAGGATCCGCTTCGGTATTTGGATGAGGACTTTACGGTGCAGGAGGGATTTCATAGTAATCTGCCCATCATCATCCTTTCCATGGAAGAGGAACTGGCGGATTATAAAGGGTTCGATGGGCAGGATAACCAGGAATATCTTACCGGTGAGGAGCCTTATATTAAGGGACATATCAGCATCATAGACGGGGGAATGTTTGACAACTGCATATCAGACCGGCCTGCGGCCCAGAGCGACTTGCTGATCAAAAAGAGGGGGCATACCTCGTACAATTTTGATAAGGTACAGTATCTTCTGAAACTACAGACACCGGAAGGACTGGAGAATCCTGTGGATGTGCTGGGAATGGGACCCCATGACAGCTGGATTTTGAACGGCAGTATGGCGGATAAGAGTATGATCCGCAATTATCTGGCATACCGGATCAGTTCCGAGGTGTCGGAGGTGACATCTGACAGTCAGTTCTGCGAGGTCGTCATACAGGATGGGGACAGATATGTGTATCAGGGGCTTTATCTGATGATGGAAACTGTGACGAGGGATGTCAACAGGGTTCCCATCGACCAGTTTCAGGAGAAAAACCTGTATACTAGTTATATTGTCAGAAGGGACAGGTTTACCCATTTTGATATGATGTTGGATACTTATGGCAGATTATCCGGTATTTCAGAGGAATGGATCGGGCTTAAGTATCCGTCTGAAACCAGGATAACGGATCGTGCCAGACGCTATATTGAGGAAGATTTTTCACAGATTGAACAGGTGATTTACGCCAAAGAGGAGAAGGTTTTTAACACCTATGACAGATATATTGATATCAATTCCTTCGTAGATTATTTCCTGTTGAATGAGTATTTTGGCAATTATGATGCGGGGATGCACTCCACCTATATGTATAAAAACTCCGGAGAGCCCCTGAAGGTGGGGCCGGTATGGGATTTCGACCAGGCAATGAACAATTACGCCATGGAGGAGATGGAGACGGAGACTATGGCCTTTCAGGAACGTCCCTTTTATGAGCGGTTTACGAAAGACAAGCGTTTTGTGGATTTATTACAGTCCCGGTATGCCGAACTTCGCAAAGATACCCTATCCCACGACCATATCTGTGATGTGGTCGATGATACGACTGCCTATATACGTTCTGCCAGGGAACGGGAGTGGTATCGCTGGGCGGAGGACTATTATGACGACTCCGGACTGAACTGGCATAATTATTATCTGGCGGACTATCTGGACGATGACAATGTACTGGTCAGCCGTTTTAACGATAACTATGACCAGGAGATTTATAATATCAAAGTGTATCTGTACAAGCACGGAAGAGCCATGGAGACTGAACTTCGTATTTTGGAAAGGAGCACGGTCTATGATACTTCCATACGCAATGAGAACGAACTGTTCCTGGTTATCATCATGCTGTTGTTTTTCATGCCTTCCGTCATGATCATCAGAAAGGGGTAAGATGCGGTATGCTGTTGACTCATAAAATTGCCGGGGAGGCAGTGCAGGAGCGGGATTACTTCCTGTCCGCGCTGGGTGACCCTCTTGTTATCAATGGAATCAGGATTGTCTGTGTGATACTGCTTATCTTGTTTGTGGGCAGTTATCTGAAATACAGAAAGAAGCGCTGACTGTCAGAAAGGGGATAACATATGCTCTTTTCGAGTGTCGTATTTTTGTTTGTATTTTTTCCGGTGGTCCTTGTTTTGTACTATACGTTTTTCTTCTCCAGGGCATGTCAGAATGTGATTCTTTTGCTTGCAAGCCTGGTCTTTTATGCCTGGGGAGAGCCCCTGTATGTACTGCTGATGATCGCTTCAATACTGGTCAATTCGCTGCTGGCGGGACTGATCAGTATTTTGTCCGGAAAAGGAAGTCAAAAAGTGATATTGTTTCTCGCAGTGGTCTTAAACATTGCGACTCTGTTTGTGTTTAAATATCTGGGATTTGTGATGGAAACCATGGGACTTACGCCGGTGTCCTTACCCTTGCCGATCGGCATCTCATTCTTTACCTTCCAGGCCATGTCCTATGTGGTGGATGTGTACCGGGGGACGGTGAAGGCGGAAAATCCTTTTTATGTGGGGCTTTATATCGCATTTTTCCCGCAGCTGATTGCCGGACCGATCATCCAGTATAATTCCATTGCGGAGCAGATCCGTCACAGAAAATCCAGTTTTGACATGTTTTCCATGGGAATCAGCAGGTTTACGGTGGGACTCGGCAAGAAGATCCTGTTGTCCAACTGTTTTGCAGGCATAGCCGACAATGTGTTCCAGTGGTCCATGATCGGGACGGAGAGAATGGCAATCCCGGCGATGTTGGCCTGGCTTGGCAGTATCGCCTATTCCCTGCAGATTTACTATGACTTTTCAGCATATTCCGATATGGCTATCGGACTGGGCCTGTGCTTTGGGTTTAAGTTCCCGGAGAACTTCAATTATCCCTATATTGCCACATCCATTTCGGATTTTTGGAAAAGATGGCATATCTCCCTGACGGACTGGTTCCGGGAATATGTATATTTTCCGCTGGGCGGAAGCCGTGTGAAGAATCAGGATTTTATGGTGCGCAACATGCTGGTGGTGTGGATTTTGACAGGAATCTGGCACGGGGCCAACTGGACTTTTATTTTCTGGGGATTGATGTATTTTGTGTTCCAGCTGGCGGAACGGTTTTTTGAGTATCCGGCCAAGATGAAACATAAATTTTGGAAACATTTTTATGCCCTGATGGTGGTCAATGCGCTCTGGGTGGTATTCCGGGCGGAGAACCTTTATCAGGCGGGGCGGTTTTTCATGAACATGCTGGGCGTCAATAACAATGGCTTTTACAGTGATCTGGCGGTAATGCTGATTCGGGAGAATCTGGTCTTTATTGTATTGGGGATTCTGTTCTCTATGCCCATAGCCAGAAATATGAATGAGATTCTGTATCAGAATCCCAGATCTTTAATCAGCAGGGTATGTACCCTGTGTTATCCCATCGGCCTGATGGCGCTTTTGGCGGTGTGCGTTGCCTATCTGGCCAGCGGCACCTATAATCCGTTTATTTACTTTAATTTCTAGCGGGGTGGACTTGTGGACAGGAAGGATAATCCGGCGAAAATCTATTTGTTACGTAAAAACATCTTTGCGGTGTTGTTCCTGATCGTGGTATTTGGGTATGCGGGCCTGAACGCCTGGTACGGCGCAGGAGCGTGGGCGGAAGCGGTGCGCTATCATCTGGCGGAGGGCATTACGCTTGAGACGGCTCCGCAGATAATCTCCCGCACGGTGGCAGGTCTGGACGAGAGCATCATCGCTTCCATGTACGGCAGGATGGAGTTTATTGAGACCTATTCCTATATCCAGGTGCTTCTGGACAAGCGGGAGTTTAATAATTTCAGTTATATCAAGGATGAGGACGGCTATCTGCACTATGCTTCCTTTTTCCGGGAAGATACCAATGATATGGAAGAGTATGCCAAGAGGCTTAAGCGTCTGCAGGACTGGGTGGAGCCTAACGGGACGAAGGTCTTGTTTTTTGTTACACCGGGCAAGTATGTGCGCGGGGAGACAGATTTTCGCACGGGAATGCCGATCAATAATCCGGACAATATCGTGGACGAGATGCTGTTTTATCTAAACCGCTACGGCGTGGAGACGGTGGATTGCAGAAAGTATATTCCCAACGATTCTCTGACGGTGCAGGATGCGTTCTTTAAGACGGATCACCATTGGACGATTCCTGCGGCGTTTGCGGCTACCCAGGTTCTGGTGGAGCAGATAGAGGAGAAATTCGGGGTGGATCTTGACCCGGATGATTACTACATGAATTCGGCCCAATATGAGAGCGTGGTGTACCATAAAGGGATGCTTGGTTCCATGGGGCGTAAGACCGGAGCGAATTTCAGCGGCCTGGAAGACTTCGAGGCGCTCTGGCCAAAGTTTGAGAATCACTATGACAGGGTATGCATGGGTGTGACGGATCAGACTCAGCATTTTCAGGGAATCACGGAAGAATCCCTGATGGATACGGGGGTGCTTTTGGAGCATAAGGATATCTACAGTGATTCGCAGTATTCCCTGTATCTCAACGGTCTGCGGCCCTATGAGCGGATCATCAATGAAGATAATCCGGACGGCTGCCGGATATTTGCCATCCGGGATTCCTATTTCTCACCGATGATTGTGTTCCTGGCGCCAATGTGCGGGCAGATTGACGCCATATGGTCTTTGGAGGAATCCCACATGCTGGACATTGAAACTTATGTGAAGGAGAATGAGTTCGACTACATTATTATGGAGATTTATCCTTATAATATTAATGAAAATGCCTTCAACTTCTTTAAGGAGGACTAGGAAATGACACGGGAAAATGTGACGTTTATTTCTTTTTTGCGCGGCTTTTTTCATGACTGGAAGGGAAAGGGCTGGTTTTTGTTAAATATGTTCTGCACCATTGCCTATCTGGTGTGGAGACTGTTTTTTACGATTCCCTTCGAATATGGGATTGTGTCGGTGGTGGCCGGTATAGCCTTACTGGTGGTGGAAATCCTGGGGATGGTGGAAGCGTTTATTCATTATGCCAATATGTACTCGGTGGAAGGATATCCCTTTCCCGAGGATGTGCCGGAGGAACTGTTCCCCCATGTGGACGTTTTCATTGCCACCTACAGTGAGGAGACGGAACTTCTCTATAAGACGATCCGGGGCTGTACACGGATGAAATATCCGGATCCGAAGAAAGTCCATATCTATCTGTGCGATGACGGGCACCGGCCGGAGATGAAAGCGCTGGCCCAGAAAATGGGCGTCAATTATCTGGACCGGGAAGATCACGAGGGCGCCAAGGCCGGGAACCTGAACAATGCGCTGGCCCATTCAAATTCGCCCTATGTGGTCACTTTTGATGCGGATATGATTCCCAGAAGCAACTTCCTGATGAAAACGATCCCTTATTTTGTGGATGCTGAGCTTCGCAATCAGGGCAGGAAAGAGGAGGATCAGATTAAGCTGGGATTTCTGCAGTCGCCGCAGAGTTTTTATAATCTGGACCTGTTCCAGTTTAACTTGTATTCGGAGTCCAGGATTCCCAATGAACAGGATTATTTCTACAAGGATATCCAGGTGGCGCGCACGAAGACCAACAGTGTGATCTACGGCGGTTCCAATACCGTGTTGTCCAGGGAAGCGCTGGAAGCCATCGGAGGATTCTATACCGGTGCGATCACAGAGGATTTTGCCACCGGTATTCTGATTGAGAAGAAGCAGTATGTGAGCCTGGGTGTGGCGGAGCCGCTGGCCTCCGGTCTGTCACCCCAGGATTTAAAGGATTTGGTACAGCAGAGGACACGGTGGGCCAGAGGCGTTATCGCTACGGGCAGGAAGATGCATATCTTTACCGCATCGGAGCTTAATTTTGCCCAGAAGATGAACTACTGGGCCTCCATCTGGTACTGGTATGCGCCTTTGAAGAGACTGATTTATATTATGTCTCCGATCCTGTATGCTACCTTTGGGTTTATGGTGTTTAAATGTACGCTTCCCCAGGTGCTGCTGTTCTGGCTTCCCATGTATATCAGCAGTAATGTCAGCCTGAGGATGCTGAGCCGCAATATCCGCTCCACCAAGTGGACCAGTATCTATGAGACGGTGCTGTTCCCCTATATGCTTTTGCCGGTGCTGTTTGAGACCGTGGGGATTTCCATGAAGAAATTTAAAGTCACAAATAAGAGCGGGCAGAAGAATGAAAAGGGTAAGAATTTCCTTTATTCCATTCCCTTTCTGATCTTGATCGTACTCTCTGTCTGGGGGATTGTCAGATGTATCCTGATCATGCTCGACAGCGGATCCTTCGGGCCCATCGTGGTGCTGTTCTGGCTGGTGTACAATCTGTTCCTGTTAGTCATGTCCCTGTTTTTTGTGGATGGGCGGATTCCCTACCGGAAGACGGAACGCGTGATGGTGCGGATGCCCTGCAGGGTAAGATACCAGGGAGAAGAATATACGGGCGTGACAAAGGATGCCTCTGAGACCGGCATTTCCATAGAACTGGATAAGCCGTATTTCTTTGAGGAAGATACGGATGTGGAGATTCTGCTGGACACAAACGATTATCATGTGGATATGTTTGTCACGGTAGTGCATGTGAGTCAGCGGGATGAGAACTGGCATTATGCCATGAAGATCACAGATGTAAACGGTTGTTATGACGACCTTCTGGGGATTCTTTATGACAGGATTCCTACAGTGCCAATGGAGATTAAGAAGGACAGCGGCAGCTTTGAAGATTTGAAACTGAATCTGCAAAAGCGGGTTACGCCGCCTTTTTATCAGAAGAGAAACTATCCCCGCGTTGTGGTGGATGACAGGGTTATCTGCCGAAATGAGGATACAGAGACAGTGCATGTATTTGACTTCAATTATGTGTGCCTGACGGTGGAGGAGGATGATGGGCCGGAGTTTCGCCAGCTGTCCCTGCGGGACGATATCGTATTCAATTGCCAATACGAGGCGGATATCCGTAAAGGACTGCGGTTATATCGTGTGCTTAATTATAAGGCTATTTTATATGATAAGAGAAAGAGAAATGATCTGCTTGACTGGATGATAGAGAAGAGCAAGAAGCAGGGACAACAGGAGACCAGAACCACAGTTTCTAAAAAGACAGGAGAATTTGACGAGATAGGATTGTTGCGATGAGTAGGAAAAGAAAATGGATTTGGGGATTTATGAGCATAGCTGTGCTTGGGGGCGTGGCGGCCTGCGGCTTTCTATTGGCGGGTCGGACACGGGCGATTCGGTTTGTCAAAGAGATGGGGCCGGGAATCAATCTGGGAAATACCTTGGATTCTACGGGCCTTAGGGATTACCGACCGGACGCGGATGATCTGGAGTATGAGACGTTCTGGGGCAATCCTAGGGCGGACAAAGAGACCTTTCGAGCCATGAAAGAGGCTGGTTTTGGCACTGTGCGCATTCCAGTCACCTGGGAGGATCATTTGGACGGGGAATACCGAATCGCGGATGTCTGGATGGATCGTGTGCAGGAAGTGACGGATATGGCGCTGGAGGCGGATTTGTATGTGATTCTGGATCTTCACCATGAAGAGTGGCTGGATCTTAAGATAGAGTGTGAGGAGGAGATACGCAGGGAGTTTGTGACAGTCTGGGAGCAGATTGCAGGGCGGTTTCAGGAATATGATGAAAAACTGTTGTTTGAGGCGATGAACGAACCGAGGCTGCGGGGCAGCTCTTATGAATGGACTTCCGGTACACAAGAGATGCGGACCATGGTCAATGATCTGAACCAGGTCTTTGTGGAGACAGTCAGGAGTGCCGGCGGTGGTAATCGCAAACGCTATCTGCTGGTATGCCCCTATGCCACGAACAGCGAGACGGAGTCCATGCAGGGGCTGATCGTGCCGGAGGATGACAGGGTGATCGTATCCATCCATATGTATACCCCTTACAGCTTTTGCCAGAGGGAAGACGGGGATACGGCCTGGGATACACCGGACACAAGGGAGCGGGTTCTTACGGCTTTTCAGGAGATGAATGGGTTGTTTGTGGAACGAGGCATTCCTGTGATCCTGACGGAGTTTGGCTGTGTGGATAAGGGAAACACAAAAGAACGCGTAGCATGGACGAAATATTATAAGACGCAGGCTGACCGCTTCGGGGTGTCCTGTATCTGGTGGGACTGCGGGGCTTATGGGCTGATCGACCGGGAGAGTAAGACCTGGAAATTTCCGGAAATTGTGGAGGTGCTGACGCAATAAGACAGCGGCAGGGGTTATGAAGGGAGTTGTTTTTTGGAAGATTACCCAGTATACTGAATATAGATTATGAAAAAGCTGAACGAAGAAATCAAAACAGGACAACTGAAACAAGTCTATCTTCTGTGTGGTGAAGAAGCCTATCTGCGCAGTCAATACAAAGACCGGTTAAAAACAGCCCTTCTGGACGGCGGTGATCCCATGAACCTGCACTATTTTGAGGGTAAGGGAATTCAGCCGGGGGAGGTCATCGACCTGGCGGAGACCATGCCGTTTCTTTCCGAGCGGCGTGTACTGGTGCTGGAAAACAGCGAGTTTTTCAAGCACGGCGGGGAGCAGCTGGCGGAGTATCTGGCATCTCCTGCCCAGACGGCTTTTTTTGTGTTTGTGGAACCTGCGGCGGATAAGCGGAGTAAACTCTATAAGGCAGTTCAGGCAAAAGGCCGCGTGATTGAATGTAACACCCAGGATGAGGCAGTCCTCAAACGATGGATTCTGGAATTTCTTAAGAAAGAAAATAAGAAGATTACCGAGCGGGATCTGGATTTCTTTTTGGAAAAGACCGGCACCAACATGGAGAATATCCGTGGGGAACTGGAGAAACTTATGTGTTACTGTCTGGGAAGGGATGTGGTCACGGCCCGGGATATCGAAGAAATCTGCGTCAGGCAGGTGAACAACCAGATTTTTGACATGATAAATGCGGTAGCCGCCAAACGTCAGAAACGAGCCATGGAACTGTATTATGATCTGCTGACCCTGAAGGAACCGCCCATGCGGATCCTCTATCTGATTACCAGACAGTTCAATATGCTTTTACAGGTTAAGGAATTGAAGAACAAAGGCTGTGATGCCAATACCATCGCCACAAGGGTTGGGCTTGCAGGGTTTATCGCCAGAAAATATGTGGAGCAGGCGTCTAAATTTAAGGAATCTGATCTGCGAAAGGCGCTGGCGGATTGTGTGGAGACGGAGGAAGCCGTCAAGACCGGACGGATGAATGATATCTTAAGTGTAGAACTTTTGATTGTAAAATACAGCATGTGAGAAAGTGGGAGGATGAGATGGCAGGAGTATTAGTTCAGGTATTGGTGATTTGGGGGCTTATATTATATTTTGTTCAAAGGAAAAAGAACAACCAGAGTCGGGGAGGTTCTCATACGCCCAATACCACAGTGAATACGGCCGGCACGAATCAGAACCGGAACAATGGACGCCCGCCGCAGAATCAAAATCCGCGCGGCGGACATTGGGGACAGAACATACCCTGGCCCCATGGAGGGATAGGCGCGCCGGGCGGCATGAATGCGAATCAGCAAAAGCCGCAGGTTTCTACAGCGGCTTCCCGGGCGCAGGCGACTGACGAAGAAGAGTCCACCACGGCTTATTTGGCGAAAAAAGCGGCGGAAGATGCCAGAGAACATGCCCGGGAGAAGTGGGAGGAAGAGAAACGCCTGCGAGAGGCCAAGGGCGGTTTTTCTGTGGCGGGAAGACATCTGGATGGGGATCCGATTCCCCAGGGCAGCCGGTGTGTGGTCTGCGGATACTGTGCGGCGGAGAATCTGGTGCCTATGATACCGAAGACCAGGTACAGCTGTTATTTCTGCAGGGAACCGTTGAATTAAGAAAGGAGCGCAAATAGTGGCACTGACAGAAAAAAGAGATCCATACATGATCGAATTCCGATTTCCGGAGGGAAAAAATAAGGCGGTGACGTTTAGTTATGACGATGCCCAGATTTATGACAGAAGGCTGGTGAGTATTTTTGATCAGTATGACATGAAGGCGACTTTTCACCTCAACAGTGGAACACTGGGAGAAGAAGGGTATATCACCAGGGAAGAAGTGGGAACTTTATATGCGAATCATGAAGTGGCCTGTCATGCAGTGACCCATCCTTTTTTCAATGAATTGTCTCAGGGGATGACGGTACGGGAACTGTTGGAGGACAGACTTGCTTTGGAAGGGTATACGAACAGGATTGTGCGCGGGTTTTCCTATCCCTTCGGAGAGTTTAATGATCGTTTGATCGAGACGGCCAGACAGGTTGGCATCGTGTATGCCAGAACCGTGGAGGACCGATTGAACTTTAATCTGCCAGGTGATTTTATGCTGTGGCATCCCACCTGTCACCACAATAAAGTATCGGATGCGTTGATTGAGGATTTCCTGAATCCGCCCCTGTACCGTAATCTGGCTCTCTTCTATATCTGGGGGCATAGTTTTGAGTTTGAGCGGGAGAATAACTGGGGGCATATCAAACATGTCTGTGAGGCGCTGCAGGGAAGGGAAGATGTGTGGTATGCCACGAATATGGAAATCTATGAATATGTGACCGCCATGCGTTCTCTGGTGCTATCGGCGGACGGCAGGATTTTGTATAATCCCACCGCTATACCGGTTTATATGACGGTCGGATACGACAAAGTCTGTGTTCCGGCAGGCATGTGTCTGAATCTTCGCAGCAAAGAATCCTGAACAAAGCCAGGATTCCTTGCTGTTTCCACAATCTTTACGCGTCTTTAATATTCGTAGAGATTGCGAAATTCTGTGGGCGTACAGTCCTTGATCAGCTTAAACATTCTGATGAACGCGGAGAGGCTTGAAAACCCTGACTGCAGGGCGACTTCGGTGATGGATAGTTCCGGATCTACCAAAAGCTTCTCCGCGTGTTCTATTCTCTTCTTATTTAGATATTTATAGAAAGAAGTCCCGGTAAAATTTTTAAAGAGTCTGGTAAAATGGTATTTGCTGAACCCTGCAAGGGCGGCGATATCATCCAGACACAGATCCTCCGTGCAATGTTCCTGAATATAGTTGCAGATATTCATAAACTTTTCTGCATGTTCCTTCTGTTTGTGAGAGGTTGTGTCAAAGGACGTCCGCTGGCCGGTATATTCGCGGCCGATCAGCACCAGCATCTCCAGAAGCTTAGAGTAAATGGATGCTCCGATCAGGATGGAACCGCTGTAATACTCCTGATAGATGTCCAGCATCAACTGCTTTAACTGTCCATGGATTGTGGGCGCTGTTTCCGGTGTGAGCAGGAGCGCCTGCGGGATGGTAGACAAGGTGGATTCTATTCCCGCCACATTATGCAAAAGAGCAAAATCCACCTGAAGAATCAGACGTTCCCCGTGAATGGTGGAAGGCATGCCGTGAAGTACGCCGGAGTTGAGAAAGAGAAGATCTCCCTCCTGTAATGTAAAAAAATCAGTTTTGTTAGAGACATTGTAATAGTTTTTGAGGGGCATGATAATCTCTATGGGAGTGTGCCAGTGTTCCGGATAAGCTTCAAAGTTGGTATTGTCGTGGAGCTTAAATCCGTCTATGCCCTCATAAATGACAGTTTCCTTGATGCCGTTTAATACTTCGATCATATGATATGTAACTCCCTTCTTACAATTTAGTCCAAATCCCTGTATGCAGGTTAAAAGTAAACCGGAATGGTCATGCGTGTAGATCTGCCGCAAGGCACCGGCTGTAATTGTCAAAAATTGCTATCAATATTAAAAAATTGCTGATTTGGTCATAAAAATTGCTTTTATTCACTCCTATATTAGCACAAAAATGCATAAAAGCAAACCCAAAACATACAAAATATTACGAGAAATGTAAGTTATATCAAAAGTTTTTGGCAGAATGACCATAAAATATTTTAGAAAAACATAAAAAAAAGACAAAATGATCATAGCAATAAATAAAATAAAAGCAATTTTTAGGATACATAGCGCAATTATTAAAAAGAATATATAATAACCCTCTGGTATACTTTGTTTGTAACGAAAAAATGCATTTTGCAATACATTTTTTAATGCAGATTACACAAATTTATCAAAGGGAGGTTTTTACATGAAAAAGAAAGTGTTATCAGTTTTACTCAGCACAGCTATGGTTGCTTCTATGTTAGTCGGCTGTGGCGGCGAAAGTAATGCACCTGCTGCTGATAACGGCGGCGGCCAGGAAACAGCGTCATCAGGAGAGGCAGCGTCTGCATCGGGCGGTGGTGTTGAGGAAATCACCTGGATGTTCTGGGATGACTTAAATGCAACAGAAGATCTCATTTCCATCGGGTACAAAGATACTGTAGAGAGATTTAACAAAGACTATGAAGGCAAATATCATGTTAACGTAGTGACCACCAATCTGGAAGAGTATTATGCGAAGCTGAATGCTCTGGTTGCGGCAGGCGAAACACCGGACTGCTTTATCGTAAGCCCCGGCCCGAACCTGGATGTATATGTTGATCCCGGTGTGGCGGCAGACCTGACAGATTATCTGAAGGCTGACGGATGGCTGGATACCTTCAACGGCGGTGAGGGTGCATTTTCACAGCAGACCTACGATGGCAAGATTTATGCAGTACCGTTAAATATCGCAGCAGCATGTGTATTCTATAACACAGAAATGTTTGAGGCGGCAGGGGTTACCACGATGCCTACAGACTGGCAGGGAATGTTAGATGCTTGTGACAAACTGCAGGCAGCCGGCTATACACCACTTACCATCTCCGCAGGTACTGCATGGTGCTTATCCATGTTGGCAGGTTATCTGTGTGATTCTGAGGGTGTAGATCTTGCAGCGATTGACAGCGGCAATGCTTCCTGGCTTGATGCTAATGTAGTAAACGCTACCAACAAATTGGTTGAGATTTCTCAGTATTTCCAGCAAACGGCAGCAGGCGATACCAACGATGTTGCTACTGCAAACTTCTATAACGAAGAAGCAGCTATGCTGATTCAGGGTTCTTGGGCAATCGCACAGATCAACGGCGCTAACCCTGAGTTTGAAAGCAAGTGCGGCGTGTTCGCTTTCCCTGGCACAGACGGAAGAGTTATCGCGAAGTCTGACAGCTTGGCAATGAGCGCTAAGACAGCTCATCCTGATGCAGTTATCGCTTTCATGAAATACTTTACAGACGACACAGCGCAGAAGTATACTGCTGAGGTTGGCGGTAAGATTCCTGTAACTACAGTTGAGTACGATGCTTCCAAGGCTCCTGCACAGCTTGAGTATGTAATGGATGTATTCGGCAATGCGAAGTCCACCTTCGGTTTCTACAACGAGTCCATGGCAACCACAGAGGCTGGCGCATTCTTCGATGATACGATGGTTTCCATCTATCTGGGCACTCCTGTTGAGGATGGTCTTGCATCACTGGAAGATTTCTACAAGAATAACGTTTGGAATAAGTAAGATAGTATGGCACATTTACGCAGGATTGGAGCAATCCAATCCTGCATTTTTCTAAGATTTTGGAGGTGTGTATGGATAAGTTATTACGAGATAAAAAGGCGATCGTCATCTTTGTTGCACCGGCTTTCCTATTATTTACATTCGTTTTGTTTATTCCGATCTGTCAGTCGGTCTATTATTCGTTATGCGACTATAATGCCCTGACAGCGCCGAAGTTTATTGGATTTGAAAATTACAGACAGTTGTTTACCATAGACAGAACTATGAAAATTGCTCTGAAGAACTCACTGTTTTTTCTGATTTTTTCAGTTGTGACACAGCTGATTGCAGGTTTGATCCTGGCGGCGCTTCTGACCAATATCAAAAAGGGCCGTGACTTCTTTAAAAACGTTTATTATCTGCCCTGTGTATTATCCTCGGCAGCGCTGGGGCTTTTGTGGATGTTCGTCTTTACGCCGAAATTGGGTATCAACCAGATTTTGGCGCAGTTTGGGATAGAAGGACCCTTGTGGCTGATGGATACCAAGGGATTTATCATTCTTCCTATGTGGGTGATTGCTTCGGTGTCATTGTGGCAGTATGTAGGTCAGTCCATGATGCTTTATATGGCTCAGATTTCGGGAATCAGCGGTACCTTATATGAGGCGTCTTATATTGACGGCTGTACGAAGGCACAGGCTTTCCGCCATATCACCCTGCCTTTGATCCGCCCTATGGTGGCCACGGCGATGTCCTTAAATGCGATCGGTTCCCTGAAGTTCTTCGATTTGATCTTTAATATGACGGAGGGAGGCCCCAACCATATGACGGATGTGCTGGCAACTCATCTTTACGCACAGGGCTTTAAGTATTTCAAATACGGCTATGCCAGTGCGATTGGTACTATACTTTTGATCATGTGCCTGATCGTGACGTTTATCATCAACAAGTTTGTCAAAGTTGATAATTATGAAATGTAAGGAGGCGGCAGAATATGAATACAAGGAAAAAGAAGTCAAAAATCTCAACAAAGATCATATACATATTTTTGTCTCTTCTGGCGGTTGTCTATTTATTGCCCCTTTTATGGGTAATTTATGTATCCCTGAAAGACGATAAGACATTGTTTGTTTCCCCTTGGGCGTTGCCGGAACGGCTGATGGTTGAAAACTATACTTTTGCCTGGACAGCCGGCAGATTGGGTGTGGCGACTTTAAACTCAACGTTTGTCTGCGGGATTACCTTGATGCTTTGTCTGTTGATCGGCTCCATGGCGGCTTTTGCCATCGGCAGAATGAGATGGAAATTGTCCGGTGCTATGATGACTTATTTCCTCACGGGAATGATGATTCCGGTACATTGTATCCTGATTCCGGTGTTTACCAGGTTTTCCAAGATGCATTTGACAAACAGCCAGGCTGGTCTGATATTACCCTATCTGACATTGTCGCTGCCGATTACGATATTTATTATGACAGGCTTTTTCCAGAGTTTGCCTAACGAGTTGTTTGAGTCGGCCTGCATCGATGGCTGCTCCATTTACAGATCATTTACACATATTGCCCTGCCGCTTTCTAAGACAGGACTTTTCGTAACAGGATTAATGACCTTTGTGGCCAACTGGAACGAGCTGCTTTTGGCGATGGTATTTATTTCTGATGATGCAAAGAAAACATTGCCCGTTTCCCTGTCAAAATTCGTAGGGCCGTATAATACGAATTATTCACAGATGTTTGCGGCGATTGTGATTGCAATCATACCGACAATCATTGTATATTGTATGTTCAGTAACCAGATTGTAGAGGGTTTGACGGCCGGCGCGGTCAAAGGGTAATGTTTCAGAGAGTGCCCCAAATGCGGGCATTCTCCGCACGGTGATGTGAGATTTAGTAGTGGCAGTAGTGGATGTCAGAAATAGAAAGGAAGCAGGGTGATGGTGAATCGTGACAGGGCCAGGGCACAGGCGAGAGAGCGGGCGGAGAAGTTAGTGAGTCAGATGACAGTGGAGGAGAGAGCTTCCCAGCTGCGCTATGATGCGCCGGCGATTGAGAGACTGGGAGTTCCTGCATATAACTGGTGGGGAGAGGCATTGCACGGCGTGGCCAGAGCCGGTGTTGCGACCAGTTTCCCACAAGCGATCGGTATGGCTGCTACTTTTGATCCGGAATTGATACATAGAGCCGGCGATGTGGCGGCTACAGAGGGAAGAGCCAAGTACAATGCTTTTTCAGCGGAAGGCGACAGGGATATTTATAAAGGGCTGACGTTCTGGTCTCCCAATGTAAATATTTTCCGGGATCCCAGATGGGGCAGAGGACAGGAAACCTACGGGGAAGATCCCTATCTGACATCCAGGCTGGGTGTGGCCTATGTGGAGGGGCTGCAGGGTGATGACGAGGAGATGTTAAAATCAGCGGCCTGTGCGAAGCATTTTGCAGTGCATTCCGGCCCGGAGGCGGTGCGCCACGAGTTTAATGCAGTGGCTACAAAGAAGGATATGGCGGAGACCTATCTGCCGGCGTTTAAGGCCTGTGTGCAGGAAGCCGGGGTGGAGGCCGTGATGGGCGCCTATAACAGGACTAACGGAGAACCATGCTGTGGAAGCCCCACGCTGATGAAAGAAATTTTGAGAGATGATTGGGGATTCAAGGGCCATTATGTGTCCGACTGCTGGGCAATCTTGGATTTTCATGAAAACCATATGGTGACCCATAGCATGGAAGAATCAGCGGCACTGGCGTTAAAATCGGGCTGCGATATCAACTGTGGCGTGACGTACCAATATTTGCTAAAGGCATTACAGGAAGGACTTGTGACGGAGGAAGAGATTACAGAGGCGGCTGTGCGGGCCTTTACGGCGCGGTATCTGCTGGGACTCTTCGATGGGAGTGAGTACGACCAGATTCCTTATGATAAAATAGAGTGCGAAGAACATCTGGCGGTAGCGGAACAGATGACCGGGGAATCGGTGGTGCTTCTTAAGAATGACGGGATTCTGCCGCTTAACGTACAGGATTCACACACCATCGCGGTGATAGGGCCGAATGCCAACAGCAGAGAGGCGCTGATTGGAAATTATCATGGTACATCTTCCAGGTATATTACGGTTTTAGAGGGAATACAGGACAAAGTCGGACATAATGGTAGAGTTTTGTATGCGGAAGGTTCCCATCTCTTTAAGGATCGTGTGGAGGAATTGGCCTGGAAGAACGACCGTATCGCAGAGGCGGTTGTGGCAGCCAGACACAGCGATGTGGTAATCCTCTGCGTGGGTTTGAACGAGACATTGGAGGGGGAAGAAGGCGATACCGGTAATAGTTATGCTTCCGGTGACAAGGCTGATCTCAACCTGCCGCAGTGTCAGATAGATTTAATGGAAGCGGTGCTTGCTGTGGGGACACCGGTGGTGGTGTGTCTGATGGCGGGCAGTGCCATTGATCTGTCACTGGCGGACAAAAAGGCAGCTGCCGTACTGCAGTTGTGGTATCCGGGCGCCAGGGGCGGTAAGGCTGTGGCGGATATCCTGTTTGGGGACCGGTCTCCTTCCGGTAAATTGCCGGTGACATTCTATCAATCGCTGGCGGAAATGCCGGATTTTGAAGATTATTCCATGAAGGGCAGGACGTATCGCTATATGACACAGGAGCCTCTTTATCCTTTCGGATATGGACTGAATTATGCGGATGTGGCGGTGGAGCGTGTGCAGATCGTGTCAAAGGATGCTGTCTCGCGGGATGTGAGGCTGCAGGTGGATGTGGCCAACCGGGGCGATGTGGAGACCAAGGATGTGGTGCAGGTGTATGTAAAAGATCCGGAGTCAGGATTTGCAGTACCCAATCACAGCCTCTGTGCTTTTGCCAAGGTTTCCCTAAAGGCCGGGGAGAGACAACGTATGGAGTTGCAGATTTCCGGCGATGCTTTCAGCGCAGTCAACGAGGATGGGGAGCGCGTCAAGGACAGTGGTAAATACCTTCTTTTCGCAGGGACCGGCCAGCCGGATAAGCGGACGGAGGCGTTAACGGGAAATACATGTGTTAAAGTGGAAGTGGAGTTTTGAGTAATTTTATGAGTAAATTTATGTATGATTATGTATGATATAGAGACGCAGGCAGGCTGGCCTGCGTCTTTTGCAGGAGAGAATATATAGGGGGTACTTTTCAACAGCAGTTTATTAAAATGTGTCTCAAATTATAGTTGCGGACAAGCGGGCGGGTGGGGTATACTAAATTGTAAGGAAAAATAGTTGCACGGACGTTGGATTGTTTTAAATACTTTGGGAATCTGGAGGAGAGTAACGAATATGAAGATTGTGTGTTTGGATCTGGAAGGGGTGCTGGTGCCGGAAATCTGGATTGCTTTTTCGAAGGAGAGCGGGATTCCGGAACTGACAAGGACGACCAGAGATGAACCTGACTATGATAAACTGATGAATTGGCGGCTTGGGATTTTGCGGGAGCATGGACTTGGCCTAAAGGAGATTCAGGAGACCATTGCCAAGATTGATCCGCTTCCCGGGGCGAAAGAATTTCTGGATGAACTGCGTAGCATTACCCAGGTCATTATCATCAGTGATACTTTCACGCAGTTTGCGGGACCGCTGATGGAGAAGCTGGGATGGCCGACTATTTTTTGTAATTCTCTGGAAGTGGCACCGGATGGAGGGATTACGGGTTTTAAGATGCGGATTGAAAACTCCAAGCTCACTACGGTCAAGGCACTGCAGTCTATCGGTTATGAGACTATCGCCAGCGGTGACAGCCATAACGATCTGGCAATGATTCTGGCCAGCAAGGCAGGGTTTTTATTCAGGAGTACGGAGCAGATTAAGAAAGATTACCCGCAGCTTCCAGCTTATGAGACTTATGAGGAATTGATGGCGGCGATTAAGAAGGCGCTTGCAGAATAATAGCGGATATTGTATAGAAGGAGGCAGAATATGAAGTGTGTACGTATGTCATTTGAGGTGAATGTAGAGAAGTATGAAGTAGGAAAAGGTATGGAGGACGGTTTTGAACTCTGGACGGACGTGGTGACAAGGGGATGGTTTGTTACAGATTCCCTGGTTCAGGTCAGGAAAGAAAACGGAGCGATCGTTTGTCCCTATATCTTACATAGAAGGGGAAAAACCTTTATTGGAGAAGGCGATTATATCATTACAGAGGCAGACGGTTCCAGACATGTATGCTGTGGGGAAAAAGTTTTTGACAGATTTAAACCGGTGGATGAATCATAGATGGGCATATCTGAGAGGCTGAAGAATATAGCAGCTTCTTCAGATGGTAATCTCACAAAGTTTAAAGTTTATGACTTTTTCCAGGTCTGCTAAACGCATTTCAATCTGAAAACCAATTTTGCCGGCGCTGAAGATGATGGTATCAAAATCTTTGGCGCCGGTATCTATGATTGTGGTAAAAAATTTCTTCATGCCGATAGGGGAGCATCCTCCATGAATATAGCCTGTCAGCGGCAGCAATTCTTTGGACTTGATCATACTGATATTCTTTTCGCCCACGGCCTGGGCCGCTTTCTTTAAATCCAGTTCCCGGTTGACAGGTACCAGAAAAACGTAATGGTCATTCGATTTACCAACGGTAACCAGTGTTTTGAATACTCTGTCAGGGTTTTCATTTAAATACTTAGCCACATCCGGTCCGCTTATGACATCGGACTGTGAATAGTCATGTACCTTAAAGGCAAGTTTCCTTTGTTCCAATAATCTGATCGCGTTGGTCTTTTCTTCTTTGCTTTTCATTAAGAAGTTCTCCTTTATAAGTTCTCCTTTGGTCTACCACCATTCAAAGACTTTCTTAAAATAAACAATATGCACGCAGTTGTCTGTGTCCCAGTTCTGTTCATATTCCCGGTCGTATTCCAGGTTATAGATTGCAGTGTCGCTCATAGAAGCATACCCCACAATATCTATGTTATTTAATTTCCATGCAGGATTATGGGTTTCAATATATTCCCTGGCGGCTTCGGTGCCAAGTTCGCAGTCAAGCACTTTTTCCGCTTTTATGTGCGGCCAGTACACATCGGAAAGCCATGCTTTGGCAGGATATACTTCTACAGAGCCTTCCGGCAGATTCAGACTCTCTATCCTCCACAGGATCAGGCATTTCCAGCAGGGGATATAAAGAAATATTCCGGCAAGGAGACATACAGCCAGTGTGGCTGTAATCACGGCAGTCTTTTTGCGCTTTGAAAAGTTTTTCCACTTGGAAGCCATAGGATGATACCTCTTTTTTGATTATTCATAATGATTCTAACAAAAAATTCTGATAAAAGCAAAAAAATTGATTTTTCTTTCATTGTCCCGTTTATGGGACTGATCAGGTGGTATGGTAGTCACATCAAGGGTTTCGGGATATCAGGAGGCTGTCAGTTCGCTGGTAGAAGACGAGGGCTAAAGAGAGTAAAGATGTTAGCGAAGAAAGATGTTAGCAAAGAATAGATGAAAGGCAGGGGTACAGATGAAGAATTGGTTTGGAATAGTAACGGCATTGTTGATTTTGGTCATCGCTTTCTGTGTAAGGGGAACAGTGATGAGCAAGGAAAACACGGAGCATATCAGGGAAAATGAGCACTATGCCGTATGGGAACAAACATTTAAGACAGATATCAGAGAAGTACTTGCCGGACAGGGATACCAGGACAGCGGCATTACAATGAACTGGGTAAAAAGGGATGGAAAGAGAACTTATACAGTGGCTGTCCACCACAGGCGGATAGACGGACTTGAGAAAGAAGAGCGGGAAAGGCTGGTACAGACACTTTTGCAGGTAAGGGCAGGAGATGAGGGCTGTGGAATTATATTTGAGTTACAGCCCCATAATATGCCGGCCGATATTGATTGACATATCAGAACATTTGTTCTATCATAGAAGACACGGGAAGGAACAAACGTTCTGATATAATCAAAAACAGATAAATTTATCGAGGGGAAAGGAATGACATTTCCGCAGATTGGGATTATACTATTAGATAGCATGTTGTTCATAACTACATGCTGTCTATAATGAATCAGATAGGAGCAGTATATGAGACATAATCCCAAACCACAGGAAATGTACAGACATTTTAAAGGTAATTTGTATCAGATTCGCTGTCTTGCCAGGAATAGTGAGACAAGGGAGCTGATGGTAGTTTATCAGGCTATGTACGATACTTTTGAGATTTATGTGCGGCCGCTTTCCATGTTTATGGAGGAAGTAGACCCGGTCAAATATCCGGAGGCAAAGCAGAAATACCGTTTTGAACTTTTGCAGGATATTGATGAGACGGCCGATTCCTATGAGGTACAATCTACAGGACAGCCAGCTGATGTACATGAGGCGCAGGCAAAGGTTAAGCCGAATAATTGTCAGGAAGTACAGGTGCCGGCGAAGATGGATGAGCAGCAGGAAGCACAGTTGCAGGAGAGCGGGACAGAGCCTGAAGAACAGATAAATATTGATCCTCTGGTATTGGAATTTCTCGATGCGAATACTTATGAGCAGAGACTGAATATTCTCACTTCGCTGCGCAATCGGATTACAGATGAGATGATTAACACCATGGCGGTGGCCGTGGATCTGGAGATCAAGGAGGGCGATGTGGAAGACAGGTATGAGGAACTCAGGAACTGTCTGCTCACCTTTGAGAAATTTGAGTGTAACAGATTGAGATAGGACTTTGCAACAGGTGCTCCTGTTTGGAAGAGAGCCGTCTGTCACTCCCGGAAGGATCGTGTAAGATGTGAGGGAACAGAGGGCTGGACTTTTAGACAGGAGGTTTTCCTATGGCTTATGATCTGGATAATAAACTCGTAGTGGGCGTTTCGTCCAGGGCATTGTTTGATCTGACTTATGAGAACAGAATATTCGAGGAGGACGGGGTAGAGGCGTACTGCCAGTATCAGATAGAGCATGAAAATGAGGTGCTCTCTCCGGGGCCGGGCTTCCCGCTTGTGAAGGCTCTTTTAAATCTTAATGAACTGCCGGGCAGGGAAGGACGGGTGGAAGTCATTATTATGTCCAGAAACAGTCCCGATACGTCCCTGCGGGTTTTTAAGGCGATTGAACATTATGGGCTGAATATCACCAGGGCTGTGTTAGCCAGCGGTGCATCGTTAGCGCCGTATCTGACCGCTTTTAAGACGGATTTGTTTCTGTCGGCTTATGAGGATGATGTACAGCGGGCGATAGATTCCAATATTGCGGCGGGCATTATCTGTACGGAAGGGATTCAGACCTATGATTGTGAACATCAGATCAGGCAGATTAGGATTGCTTTTGACGGTGATGCGGTTTTGTTTTCTGACGAGTCGGAACGTATCTATCAGGAACAGGGGCTTGAGGCTTTTGAGGAGAATGAGAGACGCAATGCCAATAATCCCCTGCAGGCAGGGCCTTTTGCCAAATTCCTGAAGACACTTTCAGAATTGCAAAAGGATTTTCCGGGAGAGGAGGCGCCGATCAGGACAGCCCTTGTCACCACAAGATGTGCGCCAGCGCACGAGCGGGTTATCCGTACCCTGCGCGCCTGGGATGTGCGTATCGATGAAGTGTTTTTTCTGGGAGGAATCCGCAAGAAGGATGTATTGCAGGCTTTTGGGGCGCATATCTTTTTTGATGATCAATCCGTGCATACAGAACCGGCCTCCGAGGTGGTTCCTGCGGCGAGGGTTCCTTACAAGAACAGGGATGTTTCAGAAGAGATAGAGAAGAAGGACAGCAGTTAATATGAAATATGATAAGATTGTACCTGCCAGATTTATAGAACGGCCCAATCGGTTTATCGCCTATGTGGAACTGATGGGAGAGCGGGTGAGAGTACATGTAAAGAACACTGGCAGATGCAGGGAACTTTTGCAGGACAATGCACAGGTGTTTCTGGAAACGAGTAATAAAAGAGAGCGGTCTACAGCCTATGATCTTGTGGCGGTGGATAAGAACGGGCGCCTGGTCAATATGGATTCCAATGCACCGAATAAGGTGGCAGGGGAATGGCTTGCCGGCGGCGGATTGTATGAGGATGTCAGTCTGGTTAGAACGGAGACTGTTTTTGGGCATTCCCGATTTGATTTTTATATAGAAAGCGCTTCCGGAAGAAAGGCTTTTATGGAAGTCAAGGGCGTTACCCTGGAGCATAATGATGTGGCGGCATTTCCGGATGCTCCCTCGGAGCGGGCACTAAAGCATGTGGAAGAATTAATTGAGGCGCGGAAACAGGGGTATGAGGCCTATCTTCTGTTCGTGATTCAGATGAAGGGTATCAGATATGTGGAGCCAGCCTGGGATATCCAGCCGGCTTTTGGAGAAGCCCTGCAAAGCGCCAGAAATGCAGGCGTGCGGATTCTTGCCTATGATTGCAAGGTGGGAAAGGACAGCCTTACGATAGATGAACCGGTGCCGGTTGTCGTTGACAGCCTGGATCGGATTGCAGAACCTTTGCTTGCCTGGTATGATGCCGGAAGGCGGATTCTGCCCTGGCGGGAGGAGCCAACGCCCTATCACGTATGGCTGTCGGAGATTATGTTGCAGCAGACCAGAGTGGAGGCGGTGAAGCCCTATTATGATCGATTTTTGCAGGCGCTTCCTGATGTGGAGAGTCTGGCCTCAGTGGAGGAAGAGAAGCTTCTGAAACTGTGGGAGGGGCTTGGCTATTATAACCGGGCAAGAAACCTGAAAAAGGCGGCGATGAAGGTTGTCGCGGAATATGGGGGCAGCATACCAGGAGAATATGAAGAGTTGCTGAAACTTCCGGGAATAGGAAGTTATACGGCGGGAGCGATCGCTTCCATTGCCTTTGGACAGGCTCAGCCTGCGGTGGATGGCAATGTGCTGCGGATTTTGTCAAGACTCAGGGCAGATGAGAGGGACATTCTGGATGCGAAGGTTAAGAAGTCTGTGGAGGATGATTTGGCGGGAGTTATGCCGGCAGACCGTCCGGGGGACTTTAATCAGGCATTGATGGAACTTGGTGCGATGATATGTATTCCCAACGGCGCGGCAAAATGTGAGGAATGTCCATGGGGGGAACTGTGTCAGGCGCGGGCACAGCAAAGAGTGATGGAACTGCCCAAAAAGGCACCGAAGAAACCCAGAAATATTGAAGAAAAGACAATATTGGTCATTCAGGATGCCAATCTGGTAGCCCTCTGCAAGAGGCCGGATAAAGGTCTTTTGGCCGGCATGTATGAGTTCCCCTCTATGGAAGGGCACAGAGATGAAGATCAGGTGATTGCTTATCTGAAAGAACTTGGATTGTCACCTATCAGGATTCGGAAGCTTTCACCTGCCAGACATGTCTTTACGCACAAGGAATGGCATATGACGGGATATGAGGTGAGGGTGGATGAACTGGCCTGTCTGGAAACCAGACAGGATAAACGGGGATTAATTTTTGTCAATCCGGAAGAGACGAAGGATCATTACCCGATTCCCTCGGCGTTTGCCGTCTATGCGGAACATGTGGAGATGAAAAGGGGCGGTAAAAAATAAGAAATTCCTAAGAAACAGATACACAAAACTGAGTGTATTTATGCTAAAATGACAAGGAAGTAGGAAATGTCCATATGAGGGATGTATTCCTAAGAAATTTTGGCTGGAAATGTCCGGGAAAGGTACGGTTTTTAAGGATGAAATTATTATCGATTGCAATCCCCTGTTATAATTCGGAAGAATACATGAGAAAGTGTATCGAGTCACTGCTTGTGGGTGGTGAGGATGTGGAGATACTGATCGTGGATGATGGTTCCAGTGATGGGACTGCAGAGATCGCGGACGGATACGAAGCGCTTTATCCGTCTATTGTGAAGGCGATACACAAGGAGAACGGCGGACATGGTTCTGCGGTCAACGAAGGATTGGCGCATGCCACCGGACTCTATTTTAAGGTAGTGGACAGCGATGACTGGGTGAAAGACAGTGCCTATCATAAGATATTGGATACGCTGCGGGAAGTCATAGCAGATGGATCCACACTGGATATGCTCATCAGTAATTTCGTCTATGAGAAAGAGGGAGAGAAGAAGCATAAGGTCATGAAATATCGACATGCGCTTCCACAGGATAAGATATTTGGATGGAACGAAGTGAAGCATTTCCATAAGGGACAATATATTCTCATGCACTCCGTAATCTTTCGTACCAAACTGTTAAGGGAGTGTGAACTTAAACTGCCGGAGCACACATTTTATGTAGATAATATTTTTGTGTTTGAGCCGCTTCCCTTTGTGAAGAATATGTATTATCTGGATGTCAATTTTTATCGCTATTATATAGGAAGAGAAGGTCAATCTGTTAATGAAAACGTTATGATAGGCCGGATAGACCAGCAGATTAAGGTCAATAAGATCATGGTAGATTATTTCGTGGAGAAAAAGGCCAAAATCTGCAGCGGGCGCAAGTTAAAGAATTATATGTTAAACTATCTGGAAATCATCACGGTTATTTCTTCGATCATGCTGATACGCTCCGGTACGGAGGAAAATCTTGAGAAGAAGGAAGAGCTTTGGAAATATATCAAGCAAAAAGATATGGGGCTGTACATGAGACTGCGGTATGGCGTACTTGGCAATTCCATGAACCTGCCGGGCAAAGGCGGCAGGAAGATATCGGTGGAAGGATACAAAATCTGCAGGAGATTTTTTAAATTCAATTGATTTTTAAATTTGATATTTTAAATTTTCTGTCTTGCCATTACAGCAGACCGTTTTGAGATGAAAGATTATCGGGATGAGAGATTAGAAAATATAAAAGCCGGATTTGCCTATAAAACAGGCGTCCGGCTTTAAAAATCCTATTTGAAATAGCGATTAGCGTCTTTTATAATATCTCAGGCTTCCTCTTATGCCTGCCCTGTAATCCATGATACAAATGAATCAGCACATCGGAGCGATACACAACGCCATACATGATGGCTGCCAGGATAAAGGCTGTGAGCACATCGAAGACGGAATGCTGCTTGATCAATGTGGTTGACATAATAATAGAAACACACAGGATCAGAGAACCGATACGGATTCCTTTCTTATCAGCCAGATGACTGCTTTTCATGACTGCAAGGTGGCAGCCAATGGAGTTATACACATGGATGCTGGGCCAGAGGTTTGTCGGCGTATCTGCCCTGTAGAGCATGGCGATCAGCTGGGTGAATATATTGTCCCGCGGCATGGTGTAGGGCCTTAAATGATGACCATTGGGCCAGAGCGTGGAAACAACCAAAAATATCGTCATGCCTGTAAATAAAAAGGTACAAGTCCTGAAGTAATCATCCTTATCCTTAAAGAAACAATACAGGACAACCAATGCCACGTAAGCGAACCATAACAAATAAGGGATAACGAAAACTTCGCAGAAAGGGATATGGTCATCAAGCGCCACATGAATAATCTTGTAATGACTGGTGACCGTCTTTTCCAGGTGTCCGAACCATGTCATATAGATGATTCCAAAGATGATCAGGGGTATGGCATGTCTGTAAGATTGCCAGAATTTGATGAGACTATTCTTTGCAGAAGTCTTTTTGCTCATAATACTTTCCATAATAATATATCCTTGCCTGTCCTTGGCTGAATATGGGGTCGTCAGTTACTTTGATCTGTCAGATGCTATCAGCATTGACAGTTACTATCAGTATTATATATTCATTATGTATATATACATGAATATATTCCTGTTCTTCGGTAGTGTTGGAAATCTCCTTGTTCAGCCGCGTAAGCAAAGCAAAATTCCTTTTTATGGTAATTGGAAAGTTTACCGTTTATCCGAGGCCGCGAAGCGGATCCCGCAATCGAGCATAGTTCGTTTTTATGGTATATATCATAGCAGATTGAAGTCAAAAGTCAAAATAAGATTTCCATAAAGATTTCTTAATTTTTCATGAAAATCTATCCATTATGACAAAGGATTTGTATTGCGTTAAAATAACCCTTTATGATATACTAACAGACAGTTGGGCAATGAAAGCAAGAGAAAGGCAGGAACAAGGAATGTATTCATTAGATGAAGTAAGAAACGTAGATCCCGAAATTGCGCAGGCGATTGTGGATGAGCAGAATCGTCAGAACTCCCATATAGAACTTATCGCTTCTGAGAACTGGGTGAGCAAAGCAGTTATGGCGGCTATGGGAAGCCCGCTTACCAACAAGTATGCGGAAGGATATCCGGGTAAGAGATATTATGGCGGTTGTGAATGTGTTGATGTGGTGGAAGAATTGGCTAAGGAACGGGCCAAGGAGCTGTTTGGCTGTGAATATGTCAATGTGCAGCCTCATTCCGGTGCGCAGGCCAACATGGCAGTGTTCTTTGCAGTGTTGGAGCCGGGTGATACTTTTATGGGCATGAATCTGGATCACGGCGGACATCTGTCCCACGGTTCACCGGTCAATATGTCAGGCAAATATTTCCACTGTGTGCCTTACGGAGTCAATGATGATGGATTTCTTGATTATGATAATGTGCGCAAAATCGCGCTGGAATGTAAACCGAAGATGATTGTAGCAGGCGCTTCTGCCTATGCGAGAACCATAGATTTTAAGAAGTTCAGAGAGATTGCGGACGAGGTGGGCGCTGTATTAATGGTAGACATCGCTCATATCGCAGGTCTTGTAGCGGCAGGGCTGCATCCAAGCCCGATTCCTTATGCACATGTGACGACCACTACCACACATAAGACTTTGCGCGGACCGCGCGGCGGCATGATCATGTCCAGTCAGGAAGTGGCGGATAAATATAATTTTAACAAGGCAATTTTCCCTGGCACCCAGGGAGGACCGCTCATGCATGTAATCGCGGCTAAAGCGGTATGCTTTAAGGAAGCCCTTTCTGATGACTTTAAAGTCTATATGAAAAATGTGGCAGATAATGCACAGGCACTGTGTAAGAGCCTGCAGGCAAGGGACATCAAGATTGTCTCCGGCGGTACGGATAATCATCTGATGTTGGTAGATCTGACCAATTATGACTTGACCGGTAAGGCAGTGGAGAAATTGTTGGATCAGGCACATATCACAGCCAATAAGAATACGATTCCGAATGATCCCAAGTCTCCGTTTGTGACCAGCGGTATCCGTCTGGGTACGCCTGCGGCAACATCCAGAGGATTAAACGCGGAGGATATGGATCAGGTGGCGGAGGCTATTGCCATTGTGATCAAAGAAGGTGAGGCAGGCATCGATAAGGCACAGGCCATCATTAAGACACTGACGGATAAATATCCGTTGATCTGATCAAGTACTTATTAAGGGAGAAAAAGCATGATTCAAATTGCAGTATTAGGATACGGCACCGTGGGCAGCGGTGTAGTGGAAGTAATCGAGACCAATAAGTTGGACATTAACAAGAAGGCGGGGGAAGATCTTGCGGTAAAGTATATCCTGGATCTGAGGGATTTTCCGGGAGATCCCTATGCGCACAAGGTAGTGCACGACTACAATATCATTTTAAATGATCCTGAAGTGACGGTGATTTGTGAGACCATGGGCGGCACGAAGCCGGCTTATGATTTCACGAAACAGGCACTTCTTCTGGGAAAGAGTGTGTGCACCTCCAACAAAGAACTGGTGGCGGCTCATGGTCCGGAACTGATAAGGATTGCTAAGGAGAATCATTGCAATTATCTGTTTGAAGCCAGTGTGGGAGGCGGTATTCCCATCATCCGTCCCCTCAATTATTCATTAACGGCGGAGAAGATTGACGGTATTACCGGTATTTTAAACGGCACCACCAATTATATTCTGACGAAGATGGATAAAGAGGGCGCCGATTTTGAGGATGTTTTAAAGGAGGCGCAGGATAAAGGGTACGCGGAGCGAAATCCGGAGGCCGATGTGGAAGGATATGACGCCTGCCGTAAGATAGCGATCCTCTCCTCTCTAATGTCTGGCCGAAATGTGAGATATGAAGATATCTATACGGAAGGCATCACTAAAATCAGTGCAGCCGATTTTAAATATGCGAAACAGATGGACAAATCCATCAAGCTGCTTGCCATGAGCAGGGATACGGATAAAGGATTCTTTGCGATGGTGGCGCCCTTTATGATTTCCAGGGAACATCCGCTCTTCAGTGTGAACGGAGTGTTCAATGCGGTTTATGTACATGGCAATATGCTGGGCGATTCCATGTATTATGGCAGAGGAGCGGGGAAACTTCCTACTGCCAGCGCAGTTGTGTCCGATGTGGTGGACTGTGCAAGACATCCGGGTAAGACGATTATGTGTTTCTGGGATGAGGATAAAGTGGATGTGGCGGATATTTCCACTGCTGAGCGCAAATTCTTTGTGCGGGTCGGGGCAGATCAGAGAGAAGCGGCTATGGCGGCTTTCGGTTCCCTGGCCGAAGTGAATGTGGGAATAGCAGAAGAGTTCGCTTTTATGACGCAGGTGATGTCAGAAAAAGAATTTAATGAAAAGATTGAGAAAGCTGGCGGCTGCTTAAATAGAATCCGCATTATGGCGTAGCCGTTGGCAGCGTGCTTAAGTATGGAAATTTAAGTTAGAGCAGAGAGTGTTTTAATATTGGACGGAAAAGCGTCTGTGCGGGTTTTCATCGCAGCAGTCTGCTCTGACATGGAGGTTTGACATGAATAAAGTAGTAAAATTTGGCGGGAGTTCTCTGGCGAGTGCAGAGCAGTTTAAGAAGGTGGAGTCCATTATCCGTGCAGACAGGGAGCGCCGTTTTGTGGTGCCTTCTGCACCGGGCAAACGTTCTTCTGATGATACTAAGGTGACAGATATGCTGTATGCCTGCTATGAACTGGCTGAGAAAGAGCAGGACTTTACGGGGCAGCTGCAGGCAATCAAGAACAGATATCTGGAGATTATTTCAGGGCTTTCCCTGGATCTTTCTCTGGAAGAAGAATTTCAGACCATTGAGCAGAATTTCCGTAACAAGGCAGGAGCGGATTATGCAGCTTCCAGAGGCGAGTATCTGAACGGTATTATCATGGCGCAGTATCTTGGATTTGAGTTTGTGGATGCAGCAGAAGTAATCCGTTTTAAAGAAGACGGTGAGTACGATCCGGAACTGACCAATAAACTGATGAGGGCGCGTCTTTCCACGGTGGAATCAGCGGTGGTGCCCGGATTTTACGGGGCCTATGAGGACGGCACTGTCAAGACGTTTTCCAGAGGAGGATCTGATATCACCGGTTCTATTGTGGCAAGGGCTATCAAGGCGAATGTTTATGAGAACTGGACGGATGTGTCCGGCTTCTTGATTGCAGATCCCAGAATCATCTATAAACCGGAGGGGATTGAGACGATCACCTACAGGGAATTGCGGGAGTTGGCTTACATGGGGGCATCGGTTCTGCATGAGGATGCGATATTCCCGGTAAGGAGCGAGGGAATCCCCATCAATATCCGCAATACCAATGCACCCAATGATAACGGTACGTGGATTGTGGAGAGCACCTGCCAGAAATCCAAGTACGTGATCACCGGTATTGCCGGCAAAAGAGGATTTTGCGCAGTCAATATAGAGAAGGAAATGATGAACTCGGAGATTGGTTTCGGACGCAAAGTGCTGCAGGCTTTTGAGGAGAATGGTATTTCCTTCGAGCATGTGCCTTCCGGGATTGACACCATGACGGTGTTTGTCCATCAGGATGAGTTCATGCACAAGGAGCAGAAGGTGGTGTCCGGTATTCACAGACTGGCGGATCCCGATGCCATCGACATAGAGGCGGATCTGGCGCTGATCGCAGTGGTTGGGCGCGGCATGAAATCCACCCGCGGTACGGCAGGAAGAATCTTTTCCGCGCTGGCACATGCCAATGTCAATGTCAAGATGATCGATCAGGGTTCCAGCGAGTTAAACATCATTATTGGTGTTGCCAATGCGGATTTTGAGACGGCAATCAAAGCAATCTATGATATTTTTGTGCTGGCACAGTTATAATAGTATACATAAAAGCAGAAAAACCACAATTTTTTGTGGTTTTTTTTGTTGATTTTCTATAAAAAACGTTTATTTTCCCGGAAGATTATGGTACACTAGTACTATGGTTAAGGTAAAGGCGGGTTTTCTTTCTGCAGTTTGACAAATCATAGGCGTCTTATCTTGGAGGGTAAAATGGTAAATCAACAATCAGAATCGTTGGTTTATACCAACGACAAGTGTGTGGGGTGTCATAAGTGTATTTCAGTGTGTCCTGTTCTGACAGCGAATCAGTCTGTGGAGGAGGACGGACAGCATAAGATTGTAGTAGACGGGAAGCAGTGTGTGGGATGCGGAGCATGTTTTGATGCCTGCGCTCACGGAGCAAGAAGCTATAACGATGATACAGAACGTTTCTTTGAAGATTTAAAACGAGGCGAAAAGATTTCTCTCTTACTGGCCCCGGCTTTTCTGGCAAACTATCCGAAGGAGTATGCGACAGTGCTTGGCGGCCTGAAGAAACTGGGTGTGAATCGGATCATCAGCATCAGCTTCGGTGCGGATATTACAACATGGGGTTATATCAAGTATATTACGGAACATAATTTTACGGGCGGCATATCCCAGCCCTGTCCTGCGATCGTGGGATATATTGAAAAGTACATACCAGAACTGATTCCGCGTCTTGTGCCGGTACATTCTCCTATGATGTGCGGTGCGATTTATGTTAAGAAATATATGAAAGTGCCGGACAAACTGGCATTTATCAGCCCCTGTGTGGCGAAGAAAAACGAGACAGACGATCCGAACTGCGGCGGTTACGTTTCTTATAATGTGACTTTCGATCATTTGATGCGTTATGTAAGGGAGCATGGGGTTTCCGGAGCGGCAGTGACGGATGAGATTGAATATGGTCTGGGATCTATTTATCCGATGCCTGGCGGCCTGAAAGAAAATGTATACTGGTTTTGCGGGGAAGACATTTTTATCAGACAGATAGAAGGCGAGAAACACGCTTACGAATTCCTGGAGGATTATAAGAAAAGAGTGCTTGGCAAGAAAGAACTGCCGTTTATGGTAGACGCGCTTAACTGTGCGAAGGGCTGTATCTACGGTCCTGGTGTGGAGGAAAGCAAAAGCGGGTCTGACGATACGCTTTATGAACTGCAGAAGATCAGGAATGCGAGCAAGAAGAACGATAAAAAACATGCTTTTAGCAAGAAGCTTACGCCCAAACAAAGACTTGACAGGCTTAACAAGCAGTTCAAGAATCTGGATATCAATGATTTTATCAGACATTATACGGATAAATCCAAAGGTTTGGAAATCAGACAGCCGAACACGGCGGAACTTGAAGCAATCTTTGCATCCATGGATAAATATACGGAGACAGAGCGGACGATGAACTGCTCAGCCTGCGGCTATGATACCTGTAAAGAGATGGCAGGTGCAATCCATAACGGATGTAATAATCAGAATAATTGTGTCCAGTACATTAAGGGTAAAGTAGAACAAGAGGGCGAAGCAGCGAGACAGATGGCTGCAGAGGTAGAAGATAAGAACGAAGAACTCAGAGCCAAGAATGAGCAGATTGAGGAACTGATTATTGCGGTTCAGGAGGATTTCGACAGTCTGGATACTTCTATCAGTGAGATGTCCATCGGCAATAACAGCAATGCGGAGGAGAGTACAGGTATTTCGGCATCCATGAGCGATGTGGTGACTTTCTGTGACCAGCTGAAAGAGGCGCTTGAGCAGATTCAGGAACTCTTGGTGAAACTGGAAGAGAACAACGAGGAGATTACAGACGTAGCGGAGGAGACCAATCTGCTGGCGCTCAATGCAAGTATCGAGGCGGCTCGTGCCGGAGAATCCGGAAGAGGTTTTGCGATTATTGCAGAGAACATCAAGAAGCTGGCCGATTCCTCTAAAGATACGGCAAGCGACAGTGATTCTAATAAGGAACAGATTCAAGTGGCAATCAACGAACTGTTGGGCAAAGCGGGCAAATTGATCGATGTGATTGATGGCGTTAACGTGAGAGTGACCAATCTGGCAGCTTCCACTGAGGAAATCGCCGCATCTGCGGATATGGTAAGTACGATTTCTGGGGATTTGAAAGATAAACTAGCGCAGTTAAATTCATAACATATTTTTTAGAGAAGGATTTTATAGTAGAAACAGGACTCAGCGGGGGGCGCGGAGTCCTGTTTCTATATTTGCTAAAAATACGCAAGACAATTATTATGTAAACTAATAAGCGGGAAAATCCTAATATCCCAGTTCTTCTCCTACCAGATATACTTTGATGCGGCCAGCATGCATACTTCTTCTGGTCACCACGATCTGATTACAGAAACATTCCGGGGAGAGACAATCGTGGCAGACGCCGGTAGCTGCACAGGGAAGTTTTCTTTCCAGGCGGATTGCATTGGCGGGAGAGGCGGCGTTGCGTACACGGGCGACACCACAAGGCACATCATTTACGACTTTGTTCATGCCGGCGACTATGATGACATGGCTGGGCCCCTGGATCAGGCATGCAACCCGGTTGCCGTTGCCGTCAATGTTGATCAGTTCCCCTTCAAGTGTGATAGCGTTTGTACTCATTAGATAGTAGTCGGCCAATACTGTCTTAGCATAAATCTGTCTGGCTTCCTCAGGTGTTCTGGCAGCAGAACGATCGAGCAGCTCATAACCGCCTTTTTGGATGGCGGACATTAATCCGCACTCCTTGATGCTCTCGCTGCCGCCCCAGCCGATCACGGAACCCTTGGGAAGTTCGGATAGGATAGCTTCGGTGCAGGATGCGGCTGATTCGAAATAGAATCCTGTCATGTTGCGCTTTTGGAGATTTTTGATGATGGTTTCTGCCTGTCTGGCCAGGGCAGTCTGTTTGTGTGACATAATAATCCCTCGATTCTTATGAATATTTTGATAAAAGTATATCACCAAGCATCAGGAGAGTGCAATATGCGGTTTATGCATGGGTGAATTAACAGTTAATAGAACAAATAAATAGATAAAATTAGAAAATAGAGATATAATTATGATATAGAATAATTTTTTTAAAAATTTTTCAAAAATGTGTTGACAAATAAGAATCAGGTGATATAATAAAATCATAAAGAAACACTTCATATAGATAAATCTAAAGAAAGAGAGGTACGGTCCACCAAAAACTTAAAGTAACAAGTTGATTGAATTACAAGTGAATAGAAGACCAATGAACAAACAAAACGAGAAGCGGAATCGAGTACATGGTAGAGGGTAGCGAATCAAAAAGAAGAGAAGAGGAAAAGACGCTACAGTATATGTATACGAAAAGAAGAGGATGGAAAGAGGACGTGGAGGAAAAGCGGAGGTAAAGGCCATTGGATAGTGTAGTTTAGAAGCGGGTATTATTCTTAAGAGAATGAATACCCGCTTCGCTTTGTAATGAATACTAATCTAACATCTTTTTATTTCATTTGTAGTCTGTATTATCGGTGTTATAAGATCAGCAAATATCAGCAGAATTGTTTTGCTTTTTGTGGCCTTATATAATACAATATATTTAAAGCAAGGATGTTGAGCTTTTAAGGTTCCAAGGAGGGAATTTATGGTCATAAAACATAATATGACTGCACAAAATGCAAATAGAATGTTTGGTCTGACTATGAAAGCAAGAACACAAAATATGGAAAAGCTTGCGTCAGGCTATAGAATTAATCGTGCTGCAGATGATGCGGCAGGATTATTTATATCGGAGAAAATGAGACGACAGATCAGGGGTCTTTCACAGGCGTCTGACAATTGTCAGGAAGGTATTTCCTTAGTGCAGATCGCGGATGGCGCGATGGCAGAAGTTAGTGAAATGCTTAATCGCGGAACGGAGTTGTGTGTTAAGGCGGCGACAGGGACTTTGACTGTAGAGGATCGAAACTATATACAAATGGAAATCGAGCAGCTACTGCAAGAGATTAATAGCATTGGAGAGAGAACGACCTATAATGAGATACAGATACTTAAAGGAACAGGATTTCAGTTTGTAGAAGATGATCCATCGATCATTGCGGTCGGCGGACTGCCGGACTGGGTGCCGGTAGGTTCAAAGGGATATTTGAATGAAGAGTATACCACAAAAGAGAAATATGATTATACGGATGCGAATGGTAACCCGGCAACAGCGACTTTTGACATTACGCATGATGCCGCTACGATAAATTTCAGGCAGTTCCACGGTTCGGAGAGTCAGATTAATGAATTGATTGGAAATGGATTTTATAGCACATGTTGTACATGTACCAATCATTATAGCGTTAAATTTACCAAGGGAACTTCCAGTTCAATGGAAATCAGTGGCAATCATTTCATATATAATATCGGAATTGAGGGAACAAAGGATGCTTCGGAACTGATCCAACGCATTTTGCAGGGAACAAATAACGGAAATCCCCGCAATCATTTTACTAAAATGGTGGAGGATCAGGGCAGGCTGATTATCTATGATGATCGCTGCAATGGGCCAAGACCGTCTCTGCCTGTTAGTAGCGGGGGTACATTTGGAACATGGGACGGTTGGATGAATGCTCAATTCTATATTCAGGCACGTGATGGGTATGGGCGATTTGGTCCAGGAGTTGCTTATTCTATCGATGAGGTGCAGAACTTTGCAAGAAGTCAGGAGGTTCATATACAGGCAGGATGTGAACCTGGACAACATATTAAGATAGCGCTTCCCTATATCTCCACGCCTGTTATGGGAATCAGTGCTGTGGATGCGAGAACACAGGATGGAGCAGATGAGGGAATCAGAGCATTTAAAAAGGCGATAGAATACGTGAGCGGTGAAAGAAGCCGGATGGGGGCATATCAAAACCGTATGGAACACACCGTGAATAATCTGGATAATGTGGTTGAGAATACACAGGAGTCTGAATCCAGAATAAGAGATGCTGATATAGCAAAGTTGATGGTAAACCATGTGATCAACCAAGTTTTATCCCAGACAGGACAGGCAATGATTGCGCAGAGCAATCAGAGCAGAGAGAGTATATTAGGTCTTCTGCAATAATTATATCATTATAAAAAATAAAAAAGCGCTTACGGTTATGGACCGGAGGCGCTTTGTCTGTTAGTTTCCATTTAGCATTAATTTAGCATTATTATTTGAAGGAAGGATAGCACACTTTTCGCATGCTGCAGGAAACAATGCTGAAGTATATTGGCATGGTTTGAAAATCGGCCGGATGGTAATTTAGGGAAAAAGAAAAAATATGGTGGCTTTTTTGATAAAAATAAGTTATAGTATAATTGCGACATACTATATGTTGTATGCTAAAATATTTTATATACATATAATGGCTTGAAATCACAAAGGTTAATGCCGCAGCAGACGCTTCACAGTATGTGGGCTAAGGAAAGGATACGGTTCGAATATGGGAAAGCTACATAACAGAAGAAAAGGACATCTGGGGAAAGACTATGATGAGGAATTAGAGGACGATGAAGAACTGGAAGATGATGAAGAATTAGAGGAAGACGAAGAAGACGAAGAGGACGATGACGAAGAAGATGAAGAAGACGAAGAGGACGAAGATGAGTATGATGAAGAGGAGCGGCGAGAATATCGGCATAAAAGACGCGTACGTAATCAAATCATAGCATATTCGGTGGTATTTGTTATATTCATGGCGATTGTTGCGGGCGGTGTTGTTCTCGGCAGTAAGGTTGTTTCTAATGTGAAAGAGAAAAAGCAGGCGGAAGAACTGGTTAAACAACAGGAGGCAGAGGCGGAACAGGAGACAGAGGAGATAGTGATCGATACTCCGGATGTGGTAGTGGAAGAAAACGAAGAGGATATTTACGAAGAACTGGTAGAGACTTCTATTGCAGACATGCCGTTGGAGGATAAAATTGCCGGACTTTTTATTGTGACACCGGAGTCCATTACGGGTGTTACAACAGCTACACAGGCCGGCAACGGTACACAGGAGGCATTGAATCAGTATCCGGTTGGAGGACTGATTTATTTTGGACAGAATATTCTGGATGAAGAGCAGATTAAGGAAATGCTGTCCAATACGAAATCCATGAGCAAATATCGCATCTTTCTGGCGGTAGATGAGGAGGGCGGTTCTGTCAGCCGGGTAGCAGACAGCAGCGTGGAAGTGACGAAAGTGGATGCTATGGCCACGATTGGTGAGAGTGGTGATCCGGCGAAAGCACAGGAAGGTGCTGCTACAATCAATTCTTATCTGAAAGAATTGGGATTCAATCTGGATTTCGCACCTGTGGCGGATGTGGTTCCGGAGGGCGGAGACAGTGTTTTGGGCGACCGTTCCTTTGGTTCTGATCCTGCGGCGGCAGCCGAGATGGTGAGCAGCTTTGTGAGCGGTTTACAGGATTCGCAGATGAGTGCCTGCCTGAAACATTTTCCGGGACTTGGCGAGGCCTCAGGAGACACGCATGAGACCTGGGCGGAGATTACCAAGACGCTGGATGAGATGAGGGCATCGAATTTTGTACCTTTTCAGGCCGGCATTGAGGCGGGAGCAGATTTTGTGATGGTAAGTCATGTGACGGCATCATCAGTGGATTCAAGCGGTCTCCCCAGCTCCCTGTCAGAAAAGATTATGACGGATATACTGAGAAACGAATTGGGATTTGAGGGTATCATCATCACCGATGCGCTAAATATGACTGCCATTACCGCTTACTATTCACCTGAGGAAGCGGCAGTGATGGCGATTGAGGCTGGGGCAGATATGTTGCTGATGCCTGAGGATTTCACGAAAGCGTATGATGCGCTTCTGGCAGCGGTGCAGGATGGTACAATATCGGAAGAGAGAATCAATGATTCTCTGCGGCGGATCTACCGGGTGAAGTGTAAGGAAGAGAAGCCGGAATGATATGGTGCTGTCATGATATGGGACAGAGCGTACATAATTGAATAAATTATAAGAAAGTCTTAGAAATTATATAAATGAGGGTATCGCTTTATCATCTGTCTGGTGATTAGGCGATACCCTCTTTTTTCATAGAATATTCTATTCTGCGAAAGAGTGTCCCAACAAAGCGCTCTAACTAAAGTTGAACCCCTGAATTTGTCATGATTATCCTCACCATTATACTGACAATGATGGGATTTGTCAAATCGCCAAATTCTTCCTATCTATGATACTTACAGAATGTATATCGGCTATTTTACGCATATTTTTAGCTGTTTTGTCTATGTGGTCAAAAAATGGTCAAACCAGAAGAACTGTTTTTGATGAATATTTGAAAAGCAGGCATATTATGAAATCACAAATAGTTTCCTATAATAATGCTCAATAAAATATTTATGGTCAACTCGTGGTCAAGTCTTATAGGCGACACTATTTTACTGGCTGTACAAGCCCCTTCGCAGAATAGAATATTCTGCGAAATTTGGACTCTCAAGGTGTATGGAGGCGGTACAGAAAGAATAGTGGATAAATCACAGAAGCGGAGTCAGACAGCTTGCAGAATCATCCGTCAATATAACAGGGAACCGCTTTCCGAAGAAGATATGAAAAAACTTCAGGAGATAGCGGAAGATTATCGCAAAGTAAAAAATTATGTGTATTCTCGTTACGGTTCTATTGGAAGCCTGTCCAAACTGTATCCCGGCTATACGATTCAGAATGAGATGACTAACAGCGGTCTTCGGTCTGAACTCGCGATGCCTTCAGTCTATTTTTATCGGGCCGTGTTCGATGCGCTGGGTGATATCAAGAGTCAGTGGGCAAGGACAAAAAATAAGATTTTGAAGTTGATTTCCCAAAATGAAAATCTTAATTCGCAGGAGAAGCATTATCTTCGCTTTCTGTTGAAAGTAAACAACGCTTTTGAGGCGGTTTTGAACCAGAAGTCGATTGAACTGCCACAGGAGATGCAGGGTAAGTATGCGGAATTAACAACAGGGATAAATCCGGAGAAACTACACAGATATCTTAGCCGGCAAGTCAGGAAATATCATGTGAGAACGCTGCATACTGACAAGGCAGATGGTTTTTATATCACAGAGAAAGCCTATCGGTACAAAGAATCACAGAGTAGTTGTGGAGGCAGTCCTTACACAAAAGGGCATGGCATTTATATTGCCACTAAGGAAAATAGAAAAAGAGTATTCGTACCGCTTACCGATGAGAACGCTTATACGAAACAGCTTTACATCAGGCTGCTGCCGGAAACCAATGACATTGAAATCCATATACCAATCGAGATTAAAGTAAGAACCCATCGGGATTATACGAATGAGATTGGATTATCCACGGGGATTTGGTGTATGTTTACCACCCATGAGGGAGTTGTTTACGGAGAGCAGTATGGTGCGCTTCACCAAGAACTGGCGGAGTACATGAGCACAGCGGCTGGTACGTACCGCAGGGAGAAAGAGAACAATGCGGGACGAAAGAAGTATCTTGCCCGGAAAGCAAGGCTGAATGCCAAGATAGAAAGTTATGTCAACCATGAAATCAACCGCATGATAGAGTCAGAAAAGCCGAAGGTCATATATCTACCCAAACTTCCCGCCAATAGTTCGGCAGGATACAATAGGAAGATTAACTATTCTGTCGGTGTTTGGAGAAAGGGTTTGATCAGGGAGCGGTTACAGCAGAAATGTCTGGAACATTCCGTGGAACTTGTGGAGGTGTTTGGCAAGGGAATCAGCGCAGAGTGTAGTAACTGTGGAGAGATGGGTAAATATAGCGGGGATATATTTCGGTGCGGCCGGTGCGGATATGAGGTGGATAAGAAGGTCAATGCGGCGCGGAATGCGCTGAAACGCGGGCAGACGGTGCTTGGTGATGATAAGATAGATCATTAAAAAGTTTTTTGCAGATAAATAACGGTTCAGGCCGGGATTTTACCGGATACGGACTGCAGAACATTTTTTGAAGATAAAAACAAAAAACGGTGCTGGAATAACGTTTTACGTGAATTGGGTGCGCCAGGACCTCCGGAACACGCAGGTGATGTACGGGGGAGCGAAGCGGACTGTCCGATGGGCAGGATGCACCGCTCATAAGAGCGGCCAATATGCCTTATTTGATTAGCAATGAGCCGTGCAGTCTCAGATAAGAACAGAAAATGGCGGCTTGCAGACATGTTTCTGTTCTTATCTGAGACTATAGGGCGAAAGCCCGCAGCGAGCCGGAGCGGAAGCGAAGGAGAGCGGGCACGGCGGAGGAGAAGCGGAGCGAAAGCCCGCAGCGAGCCGGAGCGGAAGCGAAGGAGAGCGGGCACGGCGGAAGAGAAGCGGAGCGAAAGCCCGCAGCGAGCCGGAGCGGAAGCGAAGGAGAGCGGGC
>CAMXIF010000006.1 GCA_947243845.1 uncultured bacterium | reverse complement strand
ATGTGCTATTCAGCATTTTTGCAGGGGCATTAAGCGATAGGTGGAACAAGAAAGCAGTCATGCTGATATGTGACACGGCAGCAGCATTGACCACTGTAGTCATGTTAGCCCTGATGCGAGCTGGCGCTTTGCGAATTTGGCATCTGTATTTGATCAACGGGATTAATGGCCTGATGAATACGGTGCAGCAGCCAGCTTCGGAGGTGGCGGTGACGCGTCTGTTGCCCAGAAAATACTATCAACGGGTGGGAGGCATGCGCTATCTGGCCAGTTCTCTGAATTCCATTCTGACGCCAATCATAGCCACAGCGGTATTAGGGCTGGCAGGCATGGGTGCGGTTGTGGCATTCGACTTAGTGACGTTTGCAGTGGCTTTTCTGACGTTGGCGTTGGCGATTCAGATACCGGAGGAAGAGGAGACTCAGGACAAAGAGAAGGTATTGACGGCGGCCAGGGAAGGGCTGGGGTATCTGAACAAGGAACGGGGTATTTTTGGCCTGATCTTGTTTCTGGCGGCGATCAATCTGGTAGCCTCCCTTTATGAGGCGGCTTTTCCGGCGATGCTTTTGTCCCGGGAGGGCGGAAGTGAGAAGGCATTGGGGACAGTCAATGCGGTGATTGGGATGGCAATGCTTGCAGGAAGTTTGCTGGCCTCTTTCATGAAAACGCCGAAGAGCAGGGTGCGGGTAATCTGCAACAGCCTGTTGTTTTCCATGAGTACGGAAAATTTTCTTCTGGCATTGGGGCGTACCCCTGCGGCCTGGTGTCTGGGCGGCTTTTTGGGGTGGATTGCCATACCGCTTATGAATACCAATCTGGATGCCATCATGCGTCTGCGTGTGCCGGATCATATGCAGGGGCGAGTCTATGCGGTACGTAATTCTTTGCAGTTTTTTACCATACCGCTGGGATATTTTATGGGTGGTCTTTTGGTGGACAGGGTGTTTGAGCCGGTTATGGCATTGCAGGCCGAAGGGAGTATCCTGACGAAGTTGTTTGGCAGCGGGAAAGGTTCCGGTGCTGCGTTTTTCTTTTTTGTTATAGCTTTTCTGGGAATCGCAGTATGTCTGTTCTTTAGGAAGAATAAGTATATCTGGGAGTTAGAACAATAAAAAGCAAGGAAAGGAGTCCGGCAAATGATCGTACATCCCATACCGCCTCTTTATAATGAAGAATCAGAAATCCTGATTTTGGGAAGTTTTCCTTCGGTTAAGTCCAGGGAACAGCAGTTTTTCTATGGACACAAGCAGAACCGTTTCTGGAAGGTGATGGCAGCGGTGTGGGAGTGGCCGGTGCCGGAAAGCATAGAGGAGAAAAAGGCGCTTTTATATGCCAATCATGTGTCGGTGTGGGATGTGATCGGAAGTTGTAATATTACGGGTTCCTCCGATGCGAGCATCCGCGATGTGGTGCCCAATGATATTTCCGCTATATTGGAAAGAGCCCCAATCCGGCATATCTATGCGAATGGCGGCAAATCTTATGAACTATACCAGAAATATATTTATCCGATTAATGGCCGTGCGATCACAAAACTTCCTTCTACGAGCCCGGCCAATGCGGCTTTTTCTCTGGAAAAGCTGGTGAAAGAATGGAAAGTGATACGGGAAGCGCTAAACATTATACCGCAAACAGCCGAAATATAAATAAGAAGAAACAGTTTGGGCGGGCGGCAAACGGAGTTGCCGTACGCAGGACATGAAGAGTGATACCCGCTGCTGGTGTACAGACGCCATGGCAGCCGTGATCAGGGAGGATGACAGTATGGGTATGCAGGTTGGCAGCGGTACGGATACGTATAAAACGAAACAGGAATTACGGGATTATCAGGGCAATGCGGTGGCCAAGGCTACGATTAGCGCCGCCAGGGTGAAGCAGAAAAAAGCCGCTAAGAAGAAAAAACTCAATTATAATTACAAGAGAATATCGCGGCAGATTACTATGTCCAGAACCACAAGCGGTATCCGGCGGGTGATCACAAGGGCCAGGGATCAGGTAGTGGATCTTTTGCGGAAACAGATGAGCGGAAAGTATGATGAGACAGATGTGCGTCATGCGATTATCCATGCCAGAAAGATGGAGCGAGTAGCCCGCAAAAAGAAAAAACATCTCGAACAGGAAGAGAAAGCTGACGCGACAGGGAAGGCTTTGGTTGAAAAGGGAGAGGGTTCTTCCGATGAGGACGAAAAGGAACTGGAAAGAGCGGCCAACGGACTCAGCAAAGAAGAATTGGAAAGGCTGATCGCTGAGTATGAGGAACTCATGCAGGAGATGGAAAAGGCGAGCGGCATGGACGAGGTGATGAAAGAATATATGGGTGCCACGGAAGTGGAAATGAGCCCGGAGGAAGTTGACCAGCTGCGTAAGAAACACCGCTCTGATGAGATGAAAGATATCGTGGAAGCGGATATGAAGTATTTAAAGGCCCTGTTCAATAAGCTGGCGAGGGAGAAGCAGGAGACTGCCAATGGGAATCCGTCCGTATCGCTGGAATTGGAGGGTGTGGAGATACCTATTCCACAGGAGACCACCGAAGCCGCCGCGGCAGCAGAGATGGTGGAAGGTGCCAATGTGGATGTGACTGTGTAGGTTGATATCTGAAATGACGGATTCTTGTAGGATAAGATGTTGAGCAGCGCTCTAATTTTATGAACAAAAGTTGAATCATAATCTCTTGTGAAAGCAGAGGGCCTTTGCTATGATGAAGATAGCAGGGGTCCTTGCTTAATTTTGATAGTAGATAAGAGCAGATTTTAGTGCATTGCTATCGCAGTAAGCTGCTCTGGCATGGGAGACAGTGGATAGATGAAAATAGGCGAGATAATTCGTAAATATCGGAAAGAAAGGGAAATGACGCAGGAACAGCTGGCCGGGTTTCTGGGTGTTACGGCTTCAGCAGTCAATAAATGGGAGAAGGGCAGCGCCTGTCCGGATATTGCGCTTCTCGCGCCGATTGCAAGGGTTCTTGGTGTTTCTCTGGATACGCTTCTTGCTTATCAGGAGAAGCTGACGAAAGAAGAAGTAAATGATATTTTAAGAGAATTGAAAGAACGGATGGATAAAGAGCCATATCAGGCAGTCTTTAGCTGGGTGCAGGATAAGATACGCACCTTTCCCAATAGTGTGGAACTGATGGTACAGGCGGCTGCGGTATTAAATGCCTATCGTATAGTCAGTGAGGTGCCTGATGAGAAGCAGTATGATGAACAGATCCTTGCATGTTTTGAGCGGGGCGTACTGGGGCAGGATGAGGAACTGCGCATGATGGCAGCCCAGGCGCTGTACAGCTTCTATCTAAGTCGTCAGGACTATGGGAAGGCAGGGGAGTGTTTGGAGTATTTCTCGGATCAGAATCCGGAGAAAAAGTACAGACAGGCACTGCTCTATGGAAGGACAGGACAGATTGAGGAGGCTTATCGGACTTATGAAGAACTGCTATACGAGGAGCAGAATAGGGTGATGATGATATTGAATGGGATTTACATGCTCAATATACAGGAGAAGGATTTCGCACGGGCGCATTATATCGCAGATAAGATTGAGCAGATAGCAGGCAGTTTCGAGATGGGCAGGTATTATGAGGTGGGGCACAGACTGGAACTGGCGGTGCAGGAACAAGATCAGGAGGCCTGTGTCCGACTGGCAAAGGAGATGCTTTATACTGTGCAGGATATCTGTAGCTTTACAAAGTCACGCCTGTACAGTCATATGGCATTCCGGGAGGAAGAGAAAGAGTATGGAGAGACAATGCGGGAGACGCTGCTTCGGTGTTTTCGGGATGAGGAAATATTTGGATTCATGGAACAGGATGAAAGATGGCAGCAGATAGTCGAATGAGAACTTCCGACAGGACACAATTTCATATCAGTGGGGCGTCTCTTAAGAATATGGCCTATATTTCCATGTTTATTGACCATTTCTTTGCTATAATCATATTAAATTATTTGTGGATGACAGCGGTGGACGGTGTTTGGGATCCAGGGCTTACGATCATCTACAGGGCGGGGAGAGCGTTGGGAAGAGTTGCCTTTATCCTCTTTGCCCACCAAATTGTGGAGGGATTTCTTTACACCAGGAGCAGGGGACGCTTTTTACTCCGTCTGGGGATTTTTGCAATTGTCTCGGAGATTCCTTTTGACCTGGCGTTTTCGGGCCAAATAATTGACTTGGATAGTCAAAATATATTTTTTACCTTGCTGACAGGAGTGCTGGTACTGATTGTGTGGGAAAGTCTTGCCCGGTATCGTGGCGTGATCTTTGTTGTTGTCAGGGGGATGGCGTTGGCAGCAGGGTGTCTTGCAGCCTATTTGGGGAACATGGACTACCGTTATATGGGAATCCTGTTGATTTTTGGATTTTATATGGCCCATGACAGGAAATTGTCTGACAAGATCATACTGGCGGGATGTGTGATGTTATTTGGTACTTGGAGCGGTAACTGCCTGCGGTATCTGGAGGATGGTTATACCGTGATGGAACTGTTTCGGACTTCCCTGCGGGAGATGTATGGCTTGGCGGCCTTTATTCCGCTTGCCTATTATAATGGGCAAAAGGGACGACAGCTGCCGAAATGGTTTTCATATGGATTCTACCCGGTACATCTTCTGTTCTTGTATGGAGCGGCAAAGTATATCGGAGTGATTTAAACGAAATGGCGAGGCAGATGGGAAAAACAGTTGTGTGAAGAAACCATTTGGGATGATGCGATAAAAGGGGAAGCAGACAGCGATGTTGAAGAAATATGGAAAAAGAGCCGCAGGACGGCTCTGGAAGGATATTCGGGAATATGGCGTGGTATGTATACTGATCATGGTTTATGTGGCTGTGTTCAGTGTTCTTTTTGGTACGCCCTGTCCTATCCGTCTGGCTACCGGACTGCCCTGTCCGGGCTGCGGCATTACCAGGGCAGCAGTGCTGTTTCTGGCTGGCCGATGGCAGCAGGCCTGGCAGATGAATCCCGTCATCTTCCCGATTGTGCTAGCGGTGCTGTATTACTGCGTGAAACGCTATCTTTTGGCGGGAGAGGTGAAAGAGATGAAAGGGATTGTCGCAGGGATCGCGGTAATGCTTCTGGCAGTTTACATACTGCGTATAGGCCGCTATTTTCCCGACAGGGAGCCCTATGGTTATCTTGAAGGAAATCTCCTCGAAAGAACAATACCTGCCTATCGGGAGCGTTTGCTAAATGCGGTTGAGTCCGCAAAGCGGATCTCGTAAAGGAATTTACTTTTGCCATCGTCCTGAGGCGCCGCAGGGCAGGATCAGTCCACTCCGGGCGACAGGCAGTCCGATTTCCGAAGACTCTACGTGGCCGTCCATTATCGGTACCAGGGCAGAGTGTATCATATAGGTGAGCACTGCAGGCTGTAAGCCTGTGGTATAGGAGTTGACCAGGAAAAATAAAGCGTCTTTGGACAGCAGTTTCGCAGCGAGTTCGATAAAGGGGTAAATGTTATCCTCTATCTTCCAGATTTCCCCTTTGGGGCCGCGTCCGTAGGAAGGCGGATCCATGATGATGCCATCATAAGTATTGCCCCGGCGGAGTTCCCGCTCCACGAATTTGACACAGTCATCCACCAGCCAGCGGATGGGGGCATCTGACAGGCCGGAGGCGGCAGCGTTTTCTTTAGCCCAGGTGACCATGCCTTTGGAAGCATCCACGTGTGTTACGTGGACACCGGCCTTGGCGGCGGCCAGGGTAGCGCCCCCTGTATAAGCGAAAAGATTCAGGACTTTGATCTGTCTGTCCGGATTTTTCGTTCGGGTCTCCTTTATAATAGAAGAAAACCAATCCCAGTTGACGGCCTGTTCCGGAAAAAGTCCGGTATGTTTAAAGCTGAACGGCTTTAATCGGAAAGTGAGATCCTGGTAGCGGATACTCCATTCCTGAGGCAGATGGAAGAATTCCCATTCGCCGCCACCCTTGGAACTTCTATGGTAATGGCCGTTTTTGTTACGCCAGCCCTCATCGGTCCTGGGGGTGTTCCAGATGACCTGCGGATCGGGGCGCACCAGAAGATAATCCCCCCAGCGTTCCAGTTTTTCTCCCTTAGAACAGTCTATGACTTCGTAGTCTTTCCAGTTATCTGCAATCCACATTACGGTATGTCCTTTCTATCTATAAACGGGCGTATTCTGTCACTGGCAAAACATCGTATAATACGGTGTATGTTTTCAACAGGATAGCATATTTCAGAAGTTTACACAACCGGATATCTGGGTGGGAAAATGTCTTTGTTTTCCTTTTCTTATATAGTATAATGTGGATGGTATCGTGAAATAAGCGGGAGTAAATAAAATGGAGATAAGAAAGTCCCATAGGCTTGCCATTGGCGGCAAGGACATATTGGTTTACATAAGTCCAAACCCGGACAGCCCTATCATTTATCTGCATACTTTTGAGGAAGAGGGGACACAGGTATATTTTGGAGTGCGGGAGATGTATGCGCGGTGGCAAACCCTCTGTCCGGAGTTTACGCTGGCGGCAGTCAGCGGGCTTTCGTGGAATCATGATATGTCACCCTGGGATGCACCAGCGATCGCCGGAAAGGATACCCCCTGTACCGGTGGTGCAAACGCGTATCTGCGGATGCTGACAGAAGAAATGATACCGGCAGTAGAAGAGTTAGTGCCGGGCAAGGTCTTGTGGCGGGGGCTTGCAGGATATTCCCTGGCAGGACTGTTTGCGCTCTATGCCCCGTATCGAACGGATATTTTCCACAGGATTGCCAGTGCTTCCGGCTCGTTCTGGTTTCCGGGATTTCAGGAATACGTCTTTGACAATGAAATGAAGGCAGCGCCGGAAGCGGTATATCTTTCCCTGGGGAACAAAGAATGCAGGACAAGGAACCCTTATCTGAGGACGGTGCAGGAGCGTACGGAGAAAATCGCAGCATATTACGGGGAGAAAGGGATAGACACTATTTATGAACTGAATCCGGGAAATCATTTTCAGGATACGGCACTCAGAATGGCATCCGGGATTGCATGGATTTTGAACAGGTGATGATATTTTTTGTAAAAAATAGAAAATTTCTCTTGCAATTCCTAAAAACATCATATATACTAGTTTGTGCTGTGACATGATAGCTATGAAGCGAGAGGTTGCTGCCTTCGTGGCAGGTTTTCCGTGGAGCGAATGTCAAGTTAGGAAACTGACGACAAGTCACTGTACAGACATAATGTCCGGTTAGCCGGAAACGACGTGTTAGTGATTCGATGCGTAAGCAATTAGGACACACACGGGAGAGTGTACAGTCACCGCTTGTCGTACTTAAGCTTTAAAAGTGCGAAAAGGAGGCGACTTTTTTTATGGCAAGTCAAGTAATGAGAATCACATTGAAAGCCTATGACCATCAGTTAGTGGATGCGTCAGCCAAGAAAATCATCGAAACTGTGAAGAAGAACGGATCTCAGGTGAGCGGACCTGTACCGCTTCCTACTAAAAAGGAAGTAGTTACAATCTTAAGGGCTGTTCATAAATACAAAGATTCCAGAGAGCAGTTCGAGCAGAGGACTCATAAGAGACTCATTGATATCATCACCCCCACCCCCAAGACGGTGGATGCGCTCCAGAGACTGGAGATGCCGGCAGGTGTGTATATCGACATCAAAATGAAGAACAAATAAAAACCCCTACTAGGACGATTTGAAGTAAATTGCTTCGCAATTAACTTCTCGAGCAAATTCCTGCGGAATTGGCTCGGAACGAGGCCATACACTTTAAATCCGCTGTAGAACAACAGGAGGTAAAGGAAATGAAGAAAGCTATCTTAGCAACAAAAGTCGGAATGACTCAGATCTTCGATGAAGACGGCACACTGACACCGGTTACCGTACTTCAGGCAGGCCCCTGCGCAGTAACGCAGATCAAAACTGTCGAGAACGATGGTTACAATGCAGTGCAGGTTGGTTTTGTGGACAAGAAGGAAAAAATCGTTAACAAGGACAAGGGTGGTAATAAGGAAGTGATCCACCGTCACGGCGTTAATAAGGCTCAGAAGGGCCACTTTGACAAAGCAGGCGTATCCTGCAAGAGATTTATCAGAGAGCTGAAATTAGAAAATGCAGAAGAGTACACACTCGGAAGCGAGATTAAGGCGGATATCTTTGAGGCTGGCGACAGAGTAGATGCAACGGCAATTTCCAAAGGTAAGGGATTCCAGGGTGCGATCAAGAGACATGGCCAGCACAGAGGACCTATGACTCACGGTTCTAAATTCCATCGCCATCAGGGTTCCAACGGCGCATGTTCCTCACCCAGCAGAGTATTCAAGGGCAAAGGGATGCCTGGACACATGGGATGTGTCAGAGTTACGGTGCAGAACCTTACGATAGTGAGAGTTGATGCAGATAAGAACCTCATTCTTGTTAAGGGTGCGGTGCCCGGACCCAGGAAAGCCTTAGTAACCATCAAAGAGACAACTAAGGTCGATGCGAAATAGTGACTCTGGTCACAGTTGAAAGGAGGACCAAATAGATGGCAAACGTAGCTGTTTATAATATGGAAGGTAAAGAAGTCGGCAAGATGGACTTGAGTGATGCAGTGTTTGGTGTCGAGATCAATGAACACCTGGTGCACTTGGCAGTTGTCCAGAACCTTGCCAATAAGCGTCAGGGTACGCAGAAAGCCAAGACCCGTTCTGAGGTGAGCGGCGGCGGCAGAAAGCCCTGGAGGCAGAAAGGAACTGGTCATGCAAGACAGGGTTCCATCAGAGCGCCTCAGTGGAAGGGCGGCGGAGTTGTGTTTGCTCCCGTTCCGAGAGATTATTCTTTTAAGATGAATAAGAAAGAGAAGAAAGCAGCGCTTAAGTCTGTTCTCACAAGCAGAGTGCAGGACAATAAGTTGATCGTGCTCGATGAACTTAAGTTTGATGAGATTAAGACGAAGGATTTCAAGAAGGTTATGGATAACCTGAAAGTAGAGAAGGCTATGGTAGTGATTGCTGATAAGGATGACAAGGTGATCCTTTCCGCTAGAAACCTTTCCAAGGTTAACACAGCAGTAGCGGAGAATATCAATGTATATGACGTATTAAAGGGTGATACATTGGTGATCACCAAGGATGCGGTAGCTAAGATCGAGGAGGTGTTTGCATAATGGCAGCGATTCAGTATTATGATGTGATCCTCAAACCGGTGATTACGGAGAAGAGTATGGCAGGCATGAGCGAGAAGAAATACACTTTCCTGGTTCATCCCGAAGCAAATAAGACGATGATCAAAGAAGCTGTTGAGAAGATGTTCGAAGGCGCGAAAGTTGCAAAGGTTAACACCATGAACTTAGATGGCAAGACCAAGAGACGCGGCATGGTATACGGTAAGACCGCAAAGACCAAGAAAGCAATCGTTCAGCTGACACAGGACAGCAAGGATATCGAGATTTTTGCAGGACTTTAACAGAACGAAGAGTTTTTCTAAGGCGTCTTAGGGACGCCGCCTAAGAAAAACTATAGATTCGTTCGAGAGAATCGCAAGCGATTCTCTCCGGACTCGGAATGAGGAAAGGATGAGAGGCGATTCTCCCTGGACTGCGAATAAAGATAATGTATGCGGTGTCTGCAGACACTGCGCAAAATCATAGAAAAGGAGATAAGATCATGGGAATTAAGACATATAACCCATATACACCTTCCAGACGTAACATGACTGGATCCGATTTCTCTGAGATTACAAAGCAGACTCCCGAAAAGGCGCTTTGCACATCTTTGAAGAAAAATGCGGGCCGGAACAACCAGGGTAAGATCACGGTAAGACATCACGGCGGTGGAAACAGAAGATTATACAGAAATATAGATTTTAAGAGAAATAAAGATGGTATCAGTGCCAAGGTTATCGGTATCGAGTACGATCCCAACAGAACGGCTAACATCGCACTGATCTGCTATGAGGATGGTGAGAAAGCATACATCCTTGCACCGGAAGGATTGAAGGACGGAATGAAAGTCATGAACGGTCCTGAGGCGGAGATTAGAGTAGGTAACTGCCTGCCCTTATCTGAGATTCCGGTAGGTACACTGGTTCACAATATTGAATTATATCCCGGCAAGGGCGGCCAGATGGTACGTTCCGCCGGCAACAGCGCACAGCTGATGGCTAAGGAAGGTAAGTATGCAACCTTAAGACTTCCTTCCGGCGAAATGAGAATGGTGCCGATGGTGTGCAGGGCTACTGTTGGAACCGTTGGTAATGTTGATCACAACCTGATCAAGATCGGTAAGGCTGGACGTAAGCGTCATATGGGTATCCGTCCTACGGTTCGCGGTTCCGTTATGAACCCGAATGACCATCCGCACGGCGGTGGTGAAGGCAGAGCTCCGATTGGACGCCCGGGCCCATGTACACCTTGGGGCAAGCCTGCACTTGGACTTAAGACTCGTAAGAAAAAGAAATCTTCTAATAAGCTGATTGTGAGAAGAAGAGACGGCAGAGCGATCAAATAGGTGGACAAAGAGTTATTCTAGGGCGATAAAGAACATCACCCAAGAACAACTAGAACTTTGCCCGGGAGAATTGCAAAGAACAGCAATTCTTCCCCAGACTGCTAAACTGCAATATATGAATATTATTTAGGAGGAAAGATCATGGCTAGATCACTGAAAAAAGGACCATTTGCAGATGCGAGCTTACTGAAAAAAGTAGATGCAATGAATTCATCGGGACAAAAGCAGGTCATTAAGACCTGGTCTCGCCGCTCTACGATTTTCCCTTCCTTCGTTGGACACACATTTGCTGTTCATGATGGAAGAAAGCACGTACCGGTATATGTTACAGAAGATATGGTTGGACATAAACTCGGCGAGTTCGTGGCTACCAGAACTTATAGAGGACATGACAAGGACGAGAGAAAGTCCAAAGTTCGCTAATTTGAAAGGAGGTTTTAATCTATGGCTAAAGGACATAGATCCCAGATAAAAAGAGAAAGAAATGCCAATAAAGATGTAAGACCCTCAGCGAAGTTATCTTACGCTCGCGTGTCTGTACAGAAGGCATGTTTCGTATTAGATGCCATCAGAGGGAAAGATACGGAGACGGCGCTTGCCATCTTAACTTACAATCCCAGATATGCATCCAGCATTATCAAAAAGTTGTTGGAGTCGGCGATCGCAAACGCCGAGTACAAATACAGTCAGGATCCTACCAAGTATCCTAATCCGGAAAACCTTTATGTGGCAGAGTGCTACGCCAACAAAGGACCTACCATGAAGCGTGTGAAACCGAGAGCGCAGGGTAGAGCGTACAGGATTGAAAAGAGAATGAGTCATATCACGATCGTTCTCGATGCAAAATAGGATCAGATTAGGAAGGAGAACAACATGGGACAGAAAGTTAATCCACACGGCTTAAGAGTCGGTATTATTAAAGATTGGGATTCCAAATGGTATGCTGATGGAGAATTTGCTGACTTCTTAGTGGAAGATTATAATATCAGACAGTATTTAAAGAAGAAATTATACAGTGCCGGTATCTCTAAGATTGAGATCGAGAGAGCATCCGACAGAGTGAAGGTCATCATTTATACAGCTAAGCCGGGTGTTGTGATCGGTAAAGGCGGCGCTGAGATCGAAGTGACCAAGAAAGAACTTTCCAAGCTGACGAACAAGAAGGTTCTTGTAGATATTAAGGAGATTAAGAGACCTGATAAAGATGCACAGCTTGTTGCAGAGAATATTGCGCAGCAGCTTGAGAACCGTGTATCTTTCAGACGTGCCATGAAGTCCTGCATGGGCCGTACCATGAAGGCAGGCGCAGAAGGTATCAAGACAGCTGTATCCGGACGTCTCGGCGGTGCAGATATCGCCCGTACGGAGTTCTACAGTGAGGGTACTATTCCGCTTCAGACTCTGAGAGCAGATATCGATTATGGGTTTGCAGAGGCAGACACCACATATGGTAAGCTTGGTGTCAAAGTATGGATTTACAAAGGCGAGGTACTTCCTACTAAATCAAACAAGGAAGGGAGCGATAAATAATGTTAATGCCAAAAAGAGTAAAACGTCGTAAACAGTTCCGTGGATCTATGGCAGGTAAGGCAACCCGCGGCAACAAGATCACCTACGGTGAATATGGTATTGTGGCTGTAGAGCCCTGCTGGATCAAATCCAATCAGATTGAGGCAGCCCGTATTGCCATGACACGTTATATCAAGCGTGGCGGTAAAGTCTGGATCAAGATTTTCCCGGATAAGCCTGTTACAGCAAAACCGGCAGAGACACGTATGGGTTCCGGTAAGGGAACTTTGGAATACTGGGTAGCAGTGGTTAAGCCAGGCCGCGTGATGTTCGAGATCGCAGGCGTGAGCGAGGACGTAGCCAAAGAGGCACTGCGTCTTGCAACCCATAAACTTCCATGCAAATGTAAAATCGTTTCTAAAGCAGACTTGGAAGGCGGTGTATCAAATGAAAACAAATAAATATGTAGAAGATTTAAACAAAAAATCAGATGCAGAATTAGCACAGGCGCTTGTTGATGCTAAGAAAGAACTTTTCAATTTGAGATTCCAGAACGCAACGAATCAGTTAGACAATACAGCCAGGATCAAAGATGTGAGAAGAAATATCGCAAGAATCCAGACGGTTATCACACAGAAGGCAAAAGCCACTAACTAGTGAAGGTATTGTTTCAGAAAGGAGAGGCAGACAATCGTGGAAAGAAATCTGAGAAAAACCCGTACTGGTAAAGTAACCAGTAATAAGATGGATAAAACAATTGTTGTTGCAATTGAAAACCATGTAAAGCATCCCCTTTACAAGAAGATTGTAAAGGAGACTTATAAGTTAAAAGCACATGACGAGAACAATGAGTGCAACATCGGTGATACCGTTAAGGTGATGGAGACAAGACCGTTATCCAAAGATAAGAGATGGAGACTTGTGGAGATCGTGGAGAGAGCTAAATAATAAAGCCAGAAGATTTTCTAAGGCGTCAGAGGACGCCGCCTAAGGAAATCTAAGTCTGGCTTGGAAGAATTTTTGCAAAATTCTTCCCGTGGCTTACATCACCTCAGTGAATTACCATTAAGATGTGATAACGTAATAATATTAAGATAAGGAGAAGATAGCATGATTCAACAGGAAAGCAGACTTAAGGTCGCTGATAATACTGGTGCGAAAGAGCTTTTGTGTATCAGGGTTATGGGCGGATCGACAAGAAGATATGCGCGTATTGGTGATACGATTGTTGCTACGGTTAAAGATGCAACACCAGGCGGCGTTGTAAAAAAAGGCGATGTCGTGAAGGCAGTTGTTGTACGCACCGTAAAAGGCGCTCGCCGTAAAGATGGATCTTATATTAGATTTGACGAAAATGCTGCTGTTATCATCAAAGATGACAAAACTCCGAGAGGAACCCGTATTTTTGGACCAGTAGCAAGAGAGCTTCGTGATAAACAGTTTATGAAAATTGTTTCACTGGCTCCGGAAGTATTATAGGAGGTGCCGGTATGTCAACATTTAAGATTAAGAAAGGTGATACCGTTAAGGTAATCGCCGGCAAAGATAAAGACAAAGAAGGCAAAGTAATTTCCGTAGATAGAAAGAAAAACAAGGTACTTGTAGAGGGAATCAATAAGATCACAAAACATGAGAAGCCCTCCGCAGCAAACCAGAACGGTGGTATCGTCCAGAAAGAGGCGCCCATTGACGCTTCCAATGTGATGTATGTACACAAGGGCAAGGCAACAAGAGTCGGCTTCAAGATTGAAAATGACAAGAAGGTTCGTTACGCCAAGTCCACAGGCGACATCATTGATTAATTCTGAGAAAGGAGATCCAGAGCGTTGAGTAGTAGACTTAAAGATATGTATAAAGACGAGATCGTAGATGCTATGATCAAAAAGTTTGGATATAAAAATGTCATGGAAGTTCCGAAGCTTGACAAGATCGTGATCAACATGGGTGTCGGTGAAGCGAAAGAAAATGCCAAGGTACTTGAAGCAGCGGTAAGCGATATGGAGACTATAACCGGACAGAAGGCGGTTATTACCAAGGCAAAGCACTCCATTGCGAATTTCAAGATCAGAGAGGGACAGTCGATTGGCTGTAAGACCACACTGCGCGGCGACAAGATGTATGAGTTCTTAGACAGACTTGTGAATCTTGCACTGCCTCGTGTACGTGACTTTAGAGGTGTCAGCGCCAATTCATTTGACGGCAGAGGCAATTATGCACTCGGTATCAAGGAGCAGATCATCTTCCCCGAAATCGAGTACGATAAGGTGGATAAGGTAAGAGGTATGGATATCATCTTTGTTACCACTGCCAAGACAGATGAAGAAGCCCGTGAATTGTTGAGATTATTTAATATGCCATTCGCCAAATAGAAGGAGGTAAGTTCATGGCTAAGACAGCAATGAAGATCAAACAGCAGCGCAAACCGAAATTCTCTACCAGAGAGTACAATCGCTGCAAAATCTGTGGTCGTCCACATGCTTATTTAAGAAAATACGGAATCTGCAGAATCTGCTTCCGTGAGTTAGCATATAAAGGTCAGATACCTGGCGTCAGAAAAGCTTCCTGGTAGAAAACGAGAAGGATTTCTAAGGCGTCAAAGTACGCCGCCTAAGAAATGCTAAGTCTCGTTTGCGAGGATTGCTTCGCAACCTCGGTTAGTAATCTCGTTTGCGAGATTCGCTTCGTGAACTCGGATATCAGTCTCGTTTGCGGGGATTGCTTCGCAGCCTCGGGAGCAGCAAAGTTAAGTATAGTAAATAGGAGGAAAAATCATGACAATGAGCGATCCGATTGCAGATATGCTTACAAGAATCCGTAATGCAAATACTGCAAAACATGATACAGTAGATGTACCTGCATCTAAGATGAAATTATCCATCGCACAGATCCTTTTGGATGAAGGTTATATAAAGAAGTTTGATGTGATCGATGAAGGTAATTTCAAGACAATCCATATCACCTTAAAGTATGGTGAGGATAAGAATGACAAGATCATTTCCGGGATTAAGAGAATTTCTAAACCAGGTCTTCGCGTGTATGCCGGCAAAGAGGAACTGCCGAGAGTTCTTGGCGGACTTGGTGTTGCAATTATTTCTACGAATCAGGGCGTCGTGACCGACAAGAAGGCCAGAGAGCTTCAGGTAGGCGGAGAAGTGTTAGCCTTTGTATGGTAAAAGACGAAAAGGTGCTATGTTTCGTCTGAAAGAATGTCTTCGTCATTCTTTCGGCAGTAGCAGACACTGAGCATATTGTAGAATGATTTACTGTATCTGATGATACAGGTAACCATTAATATAAGTTATAATAATAAAATAGGAGGTACGGGCATGTCACGTATAGGAAGAATGCCAATCGCGATCCCTGCGGGTGTGACTGTAGAGGTTGCAGAAAATAACAAAGTGACTGTAAAAGGTCCTAAGGGAACACTTGAGAGAGTGCTTCCGGAGGGAATGGACATTAAGGTAGAGGGCGGCGAGGTAGTAGTATCCAGGCCCAACGACTTAAAGAAAATGAAATCCTTCCATGGTCTGACAAGAACACTGATCATGAATATGGTAGTTGGTGTTACAGACGGTTTTGAAAAGAAACTGGAAGTAAACGGTGTAGGTTACAGGGCTTCTAAGTCCGGCAAGACTCTGACATTGAACCTGGGATATTCCCATCCGGTAGAGATGACAGATCCTGAGGGTGTCGAGTCTGTTGTAGAAGGTCAGAACGTGATCATCGTTAAAGGTATTGATAAAGAAAAAGTAGGTCAATTTGCGGCTGAGATCAGAGACAAGAGGCGTCCTGAGCCTTACAAGGGTAAGGGTATCAAGTATGCTGATGAGACGATTAGACGTAAAGTTGGTAAGACTGGTAAGAAATAGTAGATAAGGAGAGTAGAAAATGGTTAGGAAAGAATCTAGACAAGAAGTTCGTGTAAAAAAACACAACAGGATGCGTAACCGTTTCAGCGGCACACCTGAAAGACCCCGCCTGGCTGTGTTCAGAAGTAATAATCATATGTATGCTCAAATTATTGACGACACAGTTGGAAATACTTTAGTCTCAGCCTCCACTCTGGAGAAGAGCGTTAAGTCTGAGCTTGAGAAGACCAATAACGTTGATGCGGCAGCATATTTGGGAACAGTGATCGCTAAGAGAGCAATCGAGAAAGGTATCAAGACAGTTGTCTTTGACAGAGGCGGCTTTATATACCAGGGTAAAATTGCAGCATTAGCTGATGCGGCCAGAGAAGCTGGCCTGGAATTCTAGGAAGGGAGAAAGAAGATCACATGAGACGTACAATCATTGACGTAAGTCAGTTAGAACTCACTGAGAAAGTTGTGACAATCAAGCGTGTTACCAAGGTTGTCAAGGGTGGTCGTAACATGCGCTTTACTGCACTTGTGGTAGTTGGCGACAGCAATGGCCATGTCGGCGCAGGCCTGGGTAAGGCAACTGAAATCCCTGAGGCGATCCGCAAAGGTAAAGAAGATGCGATCAAGAATTTAGTTAGTGTTGCACTTGATGATAAAAACAGTATCACACATGATTTTGTCGGAAAATTTGGTTCTGCATCCGTTCTCTTAAAGAGAGCTCCGGAAGGTACCGGTATCATCGCCGGCGGTCCGGCCCGTGTTGTGTGCGAACTTGCAGGTATCAAGAATATCCGTACGAAATCTTTGGGTTCTAACAATAAGCAGAATGTCGTACTTGCTACGATTGCGGGCTTAAGCCAGTTAAAGACTCCTGAGGAAGTGGCTAAGAACCGCGGCAAATCCGTAGAAGAGATCCGTGCATAATAAATACCGTATCCAGGTACCGGATCAGAATGATTAGGAGGAAGAAAAATGGCAGCAAAGAAAGAGGCAGCTAAAACATTAAAGATCACTTTAGTCAGATCTAAGATCGGCCAGGTGCCCAAGGCTCGTGCGACAATTGAGGCTATGGGACTCAGGAAGCTCAATCAGACAGTGGAACTGCCTGATAATGCGGCGACCAGAGGTCAGATCCAGAGAGTAAGACATATGGTTAAGGTAGAAGAAGCATAGAAGGAGGTGTCAGAGAATGGAATTATCAAATTTAAGACCGGCGGAAGGTTCTGTACACAGCAGTAATTTTAGAAGAGGCCGCGGTCACGGTTCAGGCAACGGCAAGACAGCCGGCAAGGGCCATAAAGGTCAGAAAGCTCGTTCCGGAGCACCCAGAGTAGGTTTCGAAGGTGGTCAGATGCCATTGTACAGACGTCTCCCGAAGAGAGGTTTCAAAAACAGAAACACAAAGGAAATCGTATCACTCAACCTGAGTGTTTTAGAGGTATTTGACAACGGTACAACAGTTGACGTGGACGCACTGATTGCAAAGGGTATCATTAAGAATCCCCGCGATGGTGTGAAGATTCTTGGAAATGGAGAACTTACCAAAAAACTCGATGTGAAGGCAACTGCCTTCAGCGCATCCGCTAAGGAGAAGATCGAGGCACTTGGTGGAACAGCAGAGGTGGTTTAATGTTTACAACCTTAAAAAACGCATTTAAGATCAAAGAGATCAGAAAGAAAATACTGTTTACTTTTCTGATGTTGGTTGTGATCCGTCTTGGATCACAGCTTCCCGTGCCGGGTGTGGACAGGACCTATTTTGCCAGATGGTTTTCCCAGCAAACCGGTGACGCATTCAATTTCTTTAATGCTTTTACAGGTGGATCGTTCCTCAATATGTCCATTTTGGCGCTTAATATCACACCTTACATTACGTCTTCCATTATTATGCAGCTGATGACGATAGCGATTCCGAAGCTGGAGGAGATGCAGAGGGATGGCGCTGATGGACGTAAGAAGATCGCTTCCATTACAAGATATGTAACAGTAGTCCTCGCTCTCGTGGAGGCCACCGCAATGGCAGTTGGTTTCGGACGTCAGGGGCTTTTGGAGGTCTACAATGTGATGAATATCATCACGGTTATTGCCGCACTCACGGCAGGCAGTGCTTTCTTAATGTGGATTGGTGAGAGAATTACAGAGAATGGCGTTGGCAATGGTATTTCCATCGTGCTGACGATCAATATTCTTTCCCGTATGCCGCAGGATATCACGCAACTCTTTAAGCAGTTTGTGATTGGTAAGTCCATCGCCAAAGGAGTGGTAGCAGCAATTATCATTATTGCAATCATCGTACTGATGGTAGTACTTGTCATTATCTTAAATGACGGTGTGCGCAAGATTCCGGTGCAGTATGCCAAGAAAGTACAGGGCAGGAAGATGGTTGGAGGCCAGACAACGAATATTCCGTTGAAGGTCAACACATCGGGTGTTATCCCGGTCATCTTTGCTTCTTCCCTGTTGCAGCTGCCAGTGGTAGTCTGCTCCCTGTTCGGCATCAGCAATTCGGGTGTGTGGGGTGAGATTTTAAAGGGAATGAATTCCAATTACTGGTGCAACCCGCATCAGTTGGTCTACTCCATAGGTTTGGTAGTATATGTTGCTCTGGTAATCTTTTTTGCCTACTTCTATACTTCCATTACCTTCAATCCTTTAGAGATTGCAGAGAATATGAAAAAGCAGGGCGGTTTTATTCCGGGTATCAGACCGGGCAGACCTACCAGCGAATATCTGACCAAAGTGCTTAACTATATCGTATTTATCGGTGCGGTCGGACTGACAATCATTTGTGTGGTGCCGTATTTCTTTAACGGTGTGTTTGGTGCAAGCGTATCATTCAGTGGAACAAGTCTGATCATTATTGTCAGCGTTGTGCTTGAGACGCTGAAGCAGATTGAATCCCAGATGCTTGTCCGCAATTATAAAGGTTTTTTAAATGATTAAATCGAGCCAGGCTCGATTGCGGGATTTGCTTCGCAAATTCGCAAACAGGCGGTAATATAAGGTAGTAGGGACGGCAGGATAAACTGGCACGTCCCTTACCTTGCGTTATGACGGGACGTATTATCGCAGTAAATTTTCTGAACAGTTCTGATAGGGAGGTTAGGATGAAGATCATTATGTTAGGTGCCCCTGGAGCAGGCAAGGGAACGCAGGCTGAGATGCTTGCGGAGAAGTATGATATCCCCCATGTTTCCACAGGTGATATCTTTAGGATGAATATTAAGAACGGCACGGAACTGGGCATGGAGGCCAAGACGTATATGGATAAGGGCCTTTTGGTGCCGGATGAGTTAACAGTCAGGATCCTGCTTGACAGAGTGGCGAAAGATGATTGTAAGAAGGGATATATACTGGATGGTTTTCCTCGTAATATTCCTCAGGCGAATGTACTGGAAGAGGCGCTTTCTAAGCTGGGCGACAAGATTGATTATGCAATCAATGTGGAAGTGCCGGATGAGAACATTATCCGCAGGATGGGCGGCAGACGTGCCTGCGTGGCATGCGGCGCTACTTATCACATCGAGAATGTTCCCCCGAAAAAGGAGGGTATCTGTGATAAGTGCGGACAGGAGTTGATACTGCGTGATGATGATAAGCCGGAGACAGTAGGGAATCGTCTTCAGGTTTACAAGGATCAGACGCAGCCGCTGATTGATTTTTACAGTACGAAAGGCGTACTCCACAATGTGGATGGCACAAAGGATATGAAAGAAGTGTTTGAGACAATTGTGGCGATTCTGGGTTAATTAGGCGGCAGTCAGGAATATGGATATTCCAAGTGTGTTCATTGCAGTGGATTGACCTGATAAGAATAGTGTGAGAAGAAGGTTACGGGAAATGACAGTCACGATCAAGTCAGAGAGGGAAATTGAATTGATGCGGGAGGCGGGCAGGCTTCTTGGACGGGTTCATGAGGAACTGGCAGGGATTATCCGCCCGGGAATTTCCACCAAGGATATTGACCGGGTATGCGAGGAAATCATCAGAAGTTATGGCTGTACGCCGAATTTCCTGCACTACCAGGGATATCCGGCTTCCGTATGTGTCTCTGTGAATGAGGAAGTGGTACACGGGATTCCGAGAGAAGACCATATCCTCAAAGAAGGCGATATTGTCAGTCTGGATACAGGGCTGATCTATCAGGGGTATCACTCTGATGCGGCAAGAACACATGCAGTGGGGCAGATCAGCGCAGAGGCACAGAAGCTGATGGATGTGACGAAACAGAGCTTCTTTGAGGGTATCAAGATGGCGAGAGCGGGTATGCATCTGCATGACATCTCCAATGCTATTGCAGCTTATGTCACGCCTTTTGGATATGGTATTGTGAGAGACCTGGTAGGGCACGGCATCGGAACGCATCTGCACGAACCGCCGCATATCCCTAATTATGCGGTCAGAAGACGGGGGATACGCCTTCGTCCGGGCATGACACTGGCTATTGAACCCATGATTAATATGGGGACAGGGGATGTTGAGTGGCTGGATGATGATTGGACTGTTATCTCAGCGGATCATTCTCTTTCGGCACATTATGAGAATACGGTGTTGATCACAGAGGGTGAGCCGGAAATACTGACACTGATGTCATAGCTGGGAACGGGCCGGAAGCGGGAAGCGGATTTCGTAAGCAGACGAAATGCAGTTTAGTGAGGGAGGAAGCGTATGGTAGGAATACTTGCCATGTCGAAGGCCGGGCATGATAAGGGAACCATATATGTCATAATACGGGAAGAGGGCGAATATGTATATGTAGCCGATGGCCGTATCAGAACCGTAGAAGCGCCTAAGAAAAAGAATAAGAAGCATGTACAGAATATAAAGAAAAAACAGCTAACAGAACCGGAGAGCGGTTTTAAGGATTTGGAGATCAGGAAAATAATCAAAGAATATCAGGAGGAAGGAAATGTCAAAGGCTGATGTAATCGAAATCGAAGGAACTGTAATTGAGAAGTTGCCCAACACCATGTTTCAGGTGGAATTGGAGAATGGCCATGTGGTATTAGCGCATATCAGTGGCAAACTGCGTCAGAACTTTATCCGCATCCTGCCCGGTGATAAGGTGACTTTGGAATTATCTCCTTACGATTTGTCCAAAGGCAGGATTATCTGGAGAGACAAATAAGGAATCGGACGTGGTTCGATCCGAAGGATCGCGCTGCGGCTTCGGTACGGCAAAATTTGCGTTATGCAGGTTTGGAAAAATTTAGTTTACCTCTTGCAAAGACGAGGGGTTGATGGTATAATGTAAAACGGTCTTTTTTGAAAGGAGGGTTTGAGATGAAGGTCAGATCATCAGTAAAACCGATTTGCGAAAAGTGCAAGATCATTAAAAGAAAAGGAAAGATCAGAGTAATTTGTGAGAATCCGAAACACAAACAGGTGCAAGGTTAATCCCCGTAATTTTCAGTAAGAAAGGGGTTCTTGTCCAGAGATAGCCCGAAAGGGATTATCATATATTATGAGCGGCTGCAGATCCGTTCTTTTTCCGATTCAGGAGAAATGGCGGATATAATATAGATGGAAGAGCCTATGGGAGATTACTTTTTGATACCAACATTGTGTTTGGAAAGATCGGATACCTGATCCGATTGGGTAGAACCTACCCCAATCAATTAGTATCACGTATGGAAAACATACGAAATGCATGAAGAAGAGCGGAAATAAGGGATTATGATTTCTATGACCGCTCTGCAAAGGAAATGGAGGAAACGTAAATGGCTCGTATTGCAGGTGTTGACTTACCGAGAGAAAAGCGTGTGGAGATCGGCTTAACCTATATTTATGGGATTGGCAGAGCAAGCGCGAACAAGATTCTGGAGGCGGCGAATGTGAATCCGGATACCCGTGTCAGAGAGTTGACTGACGATGAGGTAAAGAGAATGGCCGAAATCATTGAACAAGATTACATGGTGGAAGGTGATTTGAGAAGAGAGGTAGCTCTCAATATCAAACGTCTTCAGGAGATTGGCTGTTATAGAGGCATCCGCCACAGAAAAGGTCTTCCGGTTCGTGGTCAGAAGACAAAGACCAATGCAAGAACAAGAAAAGGTCCTAAGAGAACCGTAGCGAATAAGAAGAAATAGTCTAACCCTGCATGGCAGGATTTTAGACGGTTACCAGGAAACAGTAGTAGAATATGAGAAAGTAGGTTAGTTTAGTATGGCTAAAAAAGTTGCAAAAAAAGTAACAAAAAAGCGTGTAAAGAAAAACGTTGAACATGGACAGGCACATATCCAGTCTTCTTTTAACAATACCATCGTTACCCTGACAGATAATGAAGGTAATGCTTTAAGCTGGGCAAGTGCTGGTGGTCTTGGCTTTAGAGGTTCAAGGAAATCTACTCCATATGCGGCACAGATGGCTGCAGAGACAGCAACAAAGGCTGCTCTGATCCATGGGTTAAAGACTGTGGATGTTATGGTGAAAGGTCCGGGTTCAGGCCGTGAGGCGGCTATCCGCGCTCTGCAGGCTTGTGGTCTTGAAGTGACCAGTATCCGCGATGTGACACCGGTACCGCACAATGGATGCCGTCCGCCTAAGAGACGCCGTGTCTAAATGTAAATTTTGCTTTGCAAATTTACATCCAGAGAATCGTGTTTTCACGGTTCTCAGTGTTTAGTGGAATGATTATAGTAAACGTTTGGAAGAAGGTACGGTACCTATCGGCAGTATACGCTGATTCGTACATGGTACTGTAAACAAAAATCAGAAAGGAGCCAGAACAATGGCAGTAAACAGAGTCCCGGTATTAAAAAGATGCAGATCTCTCGATCTTGATCCTACTTTTTTAGGATATGATAAGAAGTCTAACAGAACATCACCCAGAGCAGGCAAGAAGATCAGTGAGTATGGTCTGCAGCTGCGTGAGAAACAGAAAGCAAAATTTATCTATGGTGTGCTTGAGAAGCCTTTCAGAAATTATTATAAAAGAGCTGACAGAATGAAGGGCATGACAGGTGAAAACCTGATGATCATGTTGGAGAGCAGACTGGACAGCGTTGTGTTCAGAATGGGCTTTGCGAGAACCAGAAGAGAAGCAAGACAGGTCGTAGGACATAAACATTTCCTTGTAAATGGCAAACCTGTGCAGATTCCTTCTTATCTGGTGAAGGCAGGCGATGTGATTGAAGTAAGAGAGAAAGCGAAATCTTTACAGAGATATAAAGATATCCTCGAAGTAACGGGCGGCAGGCTCGTTCCGGAGTGGCTTGAGGTAGATCAGGAGGCAATGAAAGCGACTGTGAAATACCTCCCTACAAGAGAGATGATTGATGTTCCGGTAAACGAAATGCTTATCGTTGAGTTGTACTCTAAATAAAAAGATAAGAAAGGGTTGTTTTACAACTCTTTCTTATCCAAGAGAATTTCCTACAGAACGGGAATTCGCTGCATGACTCAATATGAGTTAGTAAAATAGTGGTACATGATGACGGTGGTATAACAACATGCTCGTAAAGGAGGGTATTTGAGTGTTTGATTTTGAGAGACCGAATATTGAAGTGGTAGAGATCTCGGAAGATAAGAAATACGGCAGATTTGTTGTGGAACCTTTAGAGAGAGGCTACGGCATTACTCTGGGTAATTCCTTAAGAAGAATCATGCTGTCTTCCCTGCCTGGTGTTGCAGTCAGCCAGGTCAAGATCGAAGGTGTCTTACATGAGTTCAGTTCCATCCCCGGTGTCAAGGAAGATGTGACTGAGATCATCATGAACATCAAGAGTCTTGCAATCAAGAACAACAGCGATACCAATGAACCTAAGACGGCATACATTGAGTATGAAGGCGAAGGTATTGTACGTGCGTCAGATATTCAGGTAGATCAGGATATTGAGATTTTAAATCCTGACATGGAGATTGCCACTCTGAGTGGTAAGGATACCAAACTGTACATGGAATTGACGATTACGAGAGGCAGAGGTTATGTAAGTTCTGACAAGAATAAGTCAGAGGATCTGCCAATCGGCGTCATTGCTATAGACTCTATCTATACACCTGTAGAGAGAGTCAATGTCACTGTAGAAAATACCCGTGTCGGTCAGATTACAGACTATGATAAGCTGACTTTGGATGTATACACCAATGGTACTCTGGTTCCGGATGAGGCTGTCAGTCTGGCGGCGAAGGTGTTAAGTGAGCACTTAAGTCTTTTTATTGACCTGTCTGAGAATGCCAAGACCGCAGAGGTTATGGTGGAGAAGGAAGATGACGAGAAGGAAAAAGTGCTTGAGATGAGCATTGATGAATTGGAGTTGTCTGTCCGTTCCTATAACTGCTTAAAGAGAGCTGGTATCAATACAGTCGAAGAGTTGACCAACAAGACTTCCGAGGATATGATGAAGGTGAGAAACCTTGGTCGTAAGTCCCTTGAAGAAGTGCTTGCGAAATTAAAAGAGTTAGGATTACAGCTGAATCCTGCGGACGAGGCGTAAGAGAGAAGCCGGACAGGATAAGTCCAAAGTGCACTTGGACGGCGGGCTCATAAATGGAACTATTTATACATTCGGTAAGTAAGACCAAAGTGCGTGGCCGAATGCACCATGACGGGCAGAACCCGTGAGAAAGGAGCCGATATGGCAAAATACAGAAAGCTGGGCAGAACATCTGACCAGAGAAAAGCATTACTTAGAAGTCAGGTAACAGCGCTGATCTATAATGGAAAGATCGTTACCACAGAGGCAAGAGCGAAGGAAGTGCGCAAGATTGCAGAACGTCTGATCACAATGGCGGTTAAAGAGAAGGACAATTTCGAGACCGTTAAAGTTACTGCAAAAGTAGCCCGCAAGGATAAGGACGGCAAGAGAGTAAAGCAGATTATTGATAAGGACACAAAGGCAGTTCTTTCTGAGACACACCGTGACAAAGACGGTAAGATCCTGCGTATCGATAACGGTGTTACCGTGACTGTATACGATGAGGTGGAGAAAGAGATTAAGAAAGACCTTCCGTCCAGATTACATGCAAGAAAGCAGATGTTAAAGGTATTATATCCTGTCAAGGAAGTACCTGAAGCAGCTGCCGGCAGAAAGAAAAATACCAAGCAGGTAAATCTGGTAGAGAAACTCTTTGATGAGTATGGTCCGAAATATGCGAACCGTAACGGCGGTTATACCAGGATTATCAAGATTGGTCCCCGTAAGGGCGATGCAGCTATGGAAGTTGTGCTGGAGTTAGTATAAACGGCAGGCAGAACTTTTGGTAAGAGAGAGAATAAAGACAAAGAGAGACTTGGGCGATGTGTCCGGGTCTCTTTTACTATATAGAAAACACTTTCATTTATTAGAGTCCGTGATGTGATTCTCATAATTAGAAAAACTATTTGTTATAAAGTATCTGTTATAAGTGACGGATTAATAAGTATAGAAAAAGAGCATAATAAAAGATACAACATTTTATATTAAAATGTTGTATCTCACTCCGTTACATATATAATATCGGTTCATCGCAAGAATACTTAACCCCTTAATTAAAATTTTTAATATTTTTGCCTAACGTTTTTTAAAATGATATGGGCTAATACTTTTATAAATCTATTTTCAGATACACACTATCTTTTTCGTCCTGCTCTATGCCAAGACATCGCTTGGTGATTCCATAAGAAGAATGATTGTAGAGTTCCATTAGCATTGCTGGCGGCGTGCCCTGTTTCCAGGCATGGTAGCCAAAAGTCTTGCGCAGGGAGTGGCAGCTGATATGTTCATCAAGGCCGCATGCCAGGGCAGCTGTCTTGATGATACGGTATGCCTGATACCGGGAGAGCGGCTGTGTCTTGTTGCGCATACTGGGAAATAGGTAGTCCTCAGGGGCCGTCTGTTTACAAAAGCGGCGGTAGTCTTCCAGAACATCCCTGGCGGATTTATTAATTGGTACGACACGAAGTTTGCCGGTTTTATGCTCCTCTATGCAGATGTGAGTGCGGAAATTCCCGGTAAGGCTATTCCAGACATCTTTCCATTGCAGTTTTAACAGATCACCGATACGGAACGCGGTATTCAGTCCGGTGACGATCATTGCATAGTTGCGGGGATTGGGCCGGATATTGATATAATAGTCCTTAAACATTTCTAGAGATTTTCTGGTTTTGATTGGATACGTTGTACTCATGATTTCAGTCCTCCTTATCATTGTTTTGGAAAGTCAGAAGATTTTCCTCCAAGTTTTTCCATCATACAACATTTTAATATAAAAAGTTGCATCGCAGTATGCGCAGGGCGGCGCACTTGGAAAGGCAAATGCAAGGAGGCATATCAATGCTTAGAATGACAGTCAATACAGAGGAATACATCCAGATCGGAGACAATATCAAGATTGTTTTTCTGGGTGGGAGCAGAAATCATACGAAAGTCATGCTGGATGTACCGTCAGAGATTAACGTGGTGAGGAGCAGGGCGCTGGAAAACCATGCGAAGACATCTGAGGACAGGGCAAAGATTGATCATTACTATGCGGCTAGCGAATTGGAGCAGAAATATCGCAAGAAAAGAATCGTGATGAATGACAGACCCAAGAAGTCTTAAGGATGACGGCATTATGGTAATAGACCGGAGTAATCCTGGGGACTCCGGATTTATTATAGAAACCAAAAACAAGATAGTGGCGGTAAAAGGAATTACCGTCAGCAAACACAAGGAGGTAACACTATGGTAGTAAAACACAATATCACAGCAATGAACTCTAACAGAATGTTAGGACTGACCACAGCATCACAGGCAAAGTCTACAGAGAAATTATCTTCCGGCTATAAGATTAATCGTGCAGCTGATGACGCAGCAGGACTTTCCATTTCCGAGAAGATGAGAAGACAGATCAGAGGTCTGACACAGGCTTCCGCTAACGCACAGGACGGCATCAGTGTTGTGCAGACCGCAGAAGGCGCACTGAACGAAGTAGAAGATATGTTACAGAGAATGAACGAACTGGCTGTTAAGGGTGAAAACGGCACTCTTACAACAACAGATCGTGCATCCATTCAGGCTGAGATCAGACAGCTGATGAGTGAGGTTGACCGTGTACAGAGTACCACCACATTCAATGAGATGAATTTGTTGGATGGCTCCTTTATCAAAGGTCTGCAGGTAGGTGCGGAAGCCGGTCAACATATTAACATCAGTATCAACAATATGAGTATGGCTGGTCTGGCTAAGAATATTGGAACTAAGCTTTACACTAAAGTGACTTACAATAATTTAGCCAAGACTGATGCTACCTATGTGAACACGACTTATACGGCAACACCTCTTATGAAAGATGGTAAGCCGACTGGCGAAAAAGTGATGATTGGTGAAGCAGGAGGAAAGACTATCACAACTTTTTCAGCGTTGGACGCAAAGGGACATTATTCCCAAAGAGAAATGACATCAGATGTTGCAAAGAGGGTGGTAGCTACCTTTATGCAGTTGACAACAGGTGATAAAACTTCTGTTGCAACAGTTCAAGATTTCAACTCCTTAAATGCTTTCATCAAGGGTGCGCTTTCCTTAGTATCCCAGCAGAGAAGTGATCTCGGTGCTATCCAGAACAGACTGGAGCATACGATCAACAATCTGGATAACATTGTGGAGAACACATCCTCCGCAGAAGCGGCAATCCGCGATACGGATATTGCCACGGAGATGGTACAGTACTCCAACAACAATATTTTACAGCAGGCTGGCACATCGATGCTGTCCCAGGCAAATCAGTCCAACCAGCTGGCATTGTCCTTACTTGGCTAATACAGCCTGAAGGAATAGAGTTCCAAGTGTTATAGTAATGTTGTGTAGAGGCAACCGCACCTGTGAAGGGGGCGGTTGTTTCGCTGCTTCGCCGGCTGCAGAATATGGATGGAAATGATTTTTCGGACCAGTCATCATCCAAATAGAAAGATAATTAAGGAAAGAATCGCCCCAGCTAAATTTTTATTGCTCAAAATGTATCACTGGTCAGCACGTTTCATCATATTTTATAGCATATCAATCTGTATAGTATAAGATTATGGCTATGAAGGAGAATGAATTATGGCAGTTGGTTATCTGATGATGCAGGCCAGAACAGCGCATGACGCGCTTCCCTTGAGCGGCGTACAGATCCGCGTTTTGGATGATGAACAGAATCGGATTTATGAGTTGACGACAGATGAGAATGGTGAGACGAGAAGTGTGTCGTTAGAAACTGTGGACAAGAGTTATTCACAGAATGAAAATTTCCAGGGCACACCCTATGTAACTTATAACGTACTTGCACAGGCACAGGGATTTAATAGCCTGTATGTCGCTGATATTCCTATTTTTGATGGGGAATTGGCAGTCCTGCCGCTCGCCCTGGTACCCATGCAGGAGGATCAGCGAAACAGTGAGCAGACTGAGATCGTAGTGGGAGCGCCGGCTGTGACAATGAGCGGGCAGCGTGATCAGGACGGACCGGAAGGGGATTTGGGTTCTCCCTATGTACTGCGTCAGGTGGTGATTCCGAATCCGATCACAATTCATATGGGGACACCGGATGCCGCTGCATCCAACATACAGGTCCCCTTTGTAGATTATGTGAAAAATGTAGCCAGCAGTGAAATTTATCCGACTTGGCCGGATGCGGCCCTGCGGGCGAATATTTATGCGATCATCACATTTGCGTTAAACAGGGTATACACAGAATGGTATCGGGCAAAGGGATATAATTTTGATATCACAAACAGCACGGCATATGATCAGTACTTTGTCTATGGCAGGCCGATTTATGAATCCATCAGCCGTATTGTGGATCAGATTTTTAACGAATATGTCCGCAGGCAGGGGCAGAAGGCGCCTTATTTCACTTCCTTTTGCAATGGAACAACAGCAAATTGTGCAGGATTATCACAGTGGGGAACGGTCACGCTGGCAAATCAGGGCTATACGCCGATCAGGATTTTGAGAAATTACTATCCGGATGACATAGAGATTGCGGAAACCAATGCTGTCAGTAATGTGGTCACTTCTTACCCGGGGACGCCGCTGCGGGTAGGAAGCACAGGGCTTGATGTGCAGACGATACAGACTTATTTGAACAGGATTAGGAGAAACTATCCGGCGATTCCGACAATCACTGATGAGACGGGCGTATTTGGAGAAAGTACAAGGGCGGCTGTGACGAAGTTCCAGAGTATTTTTAATCTCGCTACGGATGGTATCGTTGGGAAAGCGACATGGTATAAAATTTCAAATCTATATACTGCGGTGACCAGGCTCGCAGAACTAAACAGTGAAGGAACTTCACTCGGTATCGGAACAGTTCCGCCTTCTTCTGTACTCAGGCAGGGTTCCCGAGGACAGGATGTCATTACATTACAATATCTGCTGGATGTCATATCGGAATATTACGCCGCTATTCCGAGTCCGGGGCAGGATGGTATCTTTGGAAATAAGACCGGAGAGGCGGTTGTGGCATTTCAGCGGCAAATGGGATTGGTGGCAGACGGGGTTGTGGGCCCGGCCACATGGAATTCGCTATATAGAACCTATCAGGGTATCGGGCAGAACGTGCCCCCGTCACAACCGGCGCCAAATCCGACACCTAATCCAGGAAATGTAATTGTATATACAGTGCGCTCAGGAGATACGCTGTGGCTTCTTGCCAATCGTTATGGCACAACAGTAGATGCGATCAAGCAGGCAAGCGGGCTGACCAGCGACAATTTAAGTATTGGTCAGGTGCTGCGGATACCGGTGTCCCAGAACACAGGATATTTTTTATATACGGTGCGTCCGGGAGATACGTTGTGGCTTCTTGCCAACCGCTTTGGTACAACAGTGAACGCCATCAAGAATCTGAACGGGCTGACCAGTGACGCGCTGCGTGTAGGGCAGGTGCTTAGAATTCCGGAGTAAATGCGGGCAAGCGAGAAAGAATAAAAGATAGAAAACCCCGAAGAGGCTGAGGTCATGTCTTCGGGGTTTTACGATGAAAGATTGATCTGATAGTGCTATTTTAGTACTTTTTGGAAATGCTGGTAATCTTTGCTGGAATTCCAATTCCCGCCCCAGGTAAAACCATGTTCGATGAAAAGACGGTAGCAGAGGTCGTTTTCATCAATCTTGTAGGCAAAATCCTGGCTTCTGTCCGCATAGATCTCACTGCCTGCGGGGGAGATATAAGTATTGCCTGTGCCGCCTTTGTTAAAGACTACGTAGGGGTTGTAGAAAGGATTGATGTCAATGGCGAGTCCGTAGGCGTGTTTGGAGAGGCTTGTGGTGCCGTCTACCACCCGATAGTTAAAGCAGGAGGTGTTATTATCCGCCATAGAGGCGGTATCATCGCCGTTGTACTCATCGATCAGGCGGATTTTCTCTATCTGATAATCATTTAGGTACAATTCGTAAAAAATCTCTATCATATCCTGCGCAATGTCCTTATTGCAGATCAGTTCTCCCGTCTGTTCTTCTCCATTAAAATCATGATACAGCAGTCCTACATAGCGTAAGTCCTCATAAGGAACTGTACAGTCGCTCTCAGGGTAAGAAATACCTGTAATTCTTTGCTTGACCGTTTCAGTCAAAGGTTCGTAATAGAATCCCGGCTGGTATGTGGTGCGCTCTGGGTTGCGATTCATTTCGGAAGGCTCCTCTGTACTATTCTCATCTGTAGTATATGTGGGATTGGTTTCCGGGGTGACAGCGGTATCCGGCGTTTTGACGCTGTTTTCTGCCGCAGAAGTATCTGGTGTGTTAGCGCTGCTTTCTGCTATTTGGTCTTCCCTCTTCGCAACAGCTTCCGTGCCTGTCTGTGGGGTCTCGTCCTGCGAGACGGTGCTGATTGGGGCAGGGGCGCTTCCGGCAGAGCCGTAGGCCAGTTCAGGGTTGTTCTGCGCATATTCGGTGAGTGTCTCTGAACCGGTCAGATATTGGGCCAGAAAAGCGCACACCATGATAAAACTTAGCAGGAAAATCACAGGCCCTGCGAGCCGTCTCATGATGACACTTTTGTCATTTTTGTGGGAAGTACTGCTGTTTTTTCTATTTTTAGTGGTTTTATTATCTGACATATGTGTCATAACTCCTTTATGATTTCTTGTATGTGTCCAGTATAGCACATTTTTGGATTTTCTCATACCCTGTCCATTTTATAGTATATACCAAACCTTGTATTTTCTGGCATAATCTAGTACAATAGGCGTTGGTATGACGCATAAATGTTCCGAAATGAGGATTAAAATGGGAATCATTAAGACAGACAAACTGGTATTTGAATATATAAGACGGGATGAAGAAGGAAATGTGGAAGGCATTACCCGGGCAGTAGATGAGGTGGATCTGGATGTGAAGCAAGGCGATTTTATAGCCATTCTTGGCCATAATGGTTCCGGTAAGTCCACGCTTGCCAAGCATATCAATGCCATCCTTTATCCGACAGAAGGTACCGTGTGGGTGGACGGTATGGACACCCAGGATGAGAGTAAACTCTGGAATATCCGCCAGGAGGCGGGAATGGTATTCCAGAATCCCGACAACCAGATTATCGGCCAGGTGGTGGAGGAGGATGTGGGTTTTGGGCCGGAAAATATGGGTGTGCCCACCAAGGAAATCTGGGAGCGGGTGGAAGAGAGCCTGAAGGCGGTGGGCATGTACGAGTACAGGAAACATTCTCCTAACAAGCTTTCGGGAGGACAGAAGCAGCGTGTTTCCATTGCCGGTGTGATTGCCATGCATCCCAAATGCATTATTTTGGATGAACCCACGGCGATGCTAGATCCCAATGGACGCAAAGAAGTGATCCGGGCCGTGCGTGCACTCAATGATGTGGAGGGGATTACGGTCATCCTGATCACCCACTACATGGAAGAAATCATTCACGCAGACATGGTGTATGTCATGGATAAGGGACATGTGGCCATGGAGGGTACGCCCCGGGAGATTTTTTCCAGGGTGGAGGAACTGAAGGAACTTCGTCTGGATGTGCCGCAGGTGACGCTTTTAGCGTATGAACTGAAACAAAGCGGCATGGATTTGCCGGATGGAATTTTGACGATAAAGGAATTAACGGAAGTGCTTGCGGCACAATATAAAGGACAGGGCAGATAAAAGTATCAGGATAATCATACAAAGGCAGTAAAATGACAATCAGCAGGATTGAAGAGGGAACAGGACAATGTCTTTGATTTTAGATCACGTAAATTATATATACGGCGGTGATACGGCACTGGCGGTGCATGCTTTAAAGGATGTGAACCTGGTGATACCTGACGGGCAGTTCATCGGCCTGATCGGTCACACCGGTTCCGGCAAGTCCACGTTGGTACAGCATCTGAACGGACTAATCAAGCCAACGAGCGGCAGTATCTATTACAATGGCGAAGATATCCATGCGGAGGATTACGATAAGAAGAAACTGCGCAGTAAGGTAGGACTGGTATTCCAGTATCCGGAGCACCAGCTTTTTGAGATTGATGTTTTTAAGGATGTGTGTTTTGGTCCGAAAAACCTTGGACTTACCAAGCAGGAGACGGAACTTCGCGCTTATGCGGCCTTAAAGCAGGTGGGGATTGAGGATGCATATTTTTATCAGTCACCTTTCGACCTTTCGGGCGGACAGAAGCGCAGGGTGGCGATTGCAGGCGTACTTGCCATGAAACCGGAAATCCTGATTCTGGATGAGCCTACGGCGGGCCTAGATCCCAAGGGACGGGATGAGATTCTGGATCAGATCGCTAAATTAAAAGAAGAGACCGGCATCACGGTGATCTTGGTTTCCCACAGTATGGAAGATGTGGCTAAATATGTGGAACGGATCATCGTCATGAACCGCGGCAGTGTGCTCTATGATGATGTGCCGCGAGAGGTCTTTCAACATTATAAAGAGTTAGAGCAGGTAGGACTTGCGGCGCCGCAGGTGACTTATATCATGCAGGCGCTTGCCGCACAGGGAATACCGGTGCGCACCGATGTCACTACCATCGAAGAGGCAAAGCAGGAAATCTGTAGGAGATACGTATGATACGAGATATTACATTGGGCCAGTATTATCAGGCGGATTCCGTCATCCATAAACTGGACCCGCGGGTAAAACTGACAGCTACGCTGGCCTTTATCATTTCTCTGTTTGTGGTACAAAGCTGGATTGGCTACGTGGCAGCGGCGGTATTTCTGGCAGTGGTGATCAAACTGTCCAAAGTACCGTTTGGATATATGGTAAAGGGAATGAGGGCGATTGTCTTTATTCTGATGATTACGGTGGTGTTCAATCTGTTTTTGACGCCGGGAGAACCCTTGGTGACGTTGTGGAAGTTTACGATTACGAAGGAGGGGGCAAAGATTGCAGGAATGATGGCGATACGATTGTCTTTTCTTATTATAGGTTCTTCCGTGATGACGTTAACGACTACGCCCAACAGCCTGACGGACGGTATGGAGAAACTGATGCGGCCGCTGAAGTTGTTTAAAGTACCGGTGCATGAGGTGGCGATGATGATGTCTATCGCGCTGCGGTTCATCCCCATTTTATTAGAAGAGACAGATAAGATTATGAAAGCGCAGATTGCCAGAGGGGCGGACTTTGAGAGCGGGAATTTGATCAAGAAAGCGAAGGCCATGGTGCCGCTTCTGGTGCCCTTATTTATCTCGGCTTTCCGCAGGGCCAATGATCTGGCGATGGCTATGGAGGCAAGATGCTATCGTGGCGGAGAGAACCGTACGAAGATGAAACCCTTGCAATATAAAGGCAGAGACCGGATTGCTTACGGGGTATTGCTTGTCTACTTTGTGGGTTGTGTGCTGATACGGATATATTTATAAGTTAGGCATAGATGAGAGTATGAGGGTGAAGAGGGAACCATGAAAAGAGTCATGCTGACTGTGGCCTATGACGGCACGAATTACAGTGGGTGGCAGTTACAGCCAAACGGTGAGACCATAGAAAGTGTCCTAAACCGCTGCCTCAGTGAACTGACAGGGGAAGAGATTACGGTGATCGGCGCAAGCCGGACGGATGCAGGGGTTCATGCCATGGGAAACATTGCTGTGTTTGACACGATGAGCCGGATTCCGGGGGACAAGTTTTCCTATGCACTTAATCAGAGACTGCCGGAAGATATTCGGATCTGTGGATCAAAGGATGTGGCGTCTGACTTTCATCCCAGGCACTGTGAGAGCCGCAAGACTTATGAATATAGGATTTATTGCGCACCTTTTCCCATGCCTGTTAAGAGGCTCTATTCCTATTTTACTTATGTACCGTTAGATATTGACTTAATGAGTCAAGCCGCGGAATACTTGATAGGGGAACATGACTTCAAGAGCTTTTGCAGTGTACAGACACAGGCCCTCACCACGGTGCGGCGGGTGGACAGTGTGGAAGTGTTTAAGGAAGGCGATGAGATTATCATCCGTGTATCCGGCAGAGGATTTTTATATAATATGGTGCGTATCATGGCTGGTACTTTAATGGAGGCGGGCAGAGGCCATATACAACCGGAGAAGGTGGCAGAGATTCTGGCGGCAAAAGACAGACAGGCAGCAGGCCCTACTGCGCCGGCCTGCGGTCTGACGCTTGTGGGATATGAGTTTTTGACGGAGGAAGGAAATGACAAAGATAACAGATAAGACAAAAGTTCATATCCGGGAGAATCCTGGCTTTTATATTTTTATAGCGGTTTCCGCTCTGCTCATGTTTTTGAGTATTGTGTGGGTGTATCATGTGAAAGTGTTAAATGCGCCGAAAGTATACTCGGACGGGTTCGGATACTATCTGTATCTGCCGGCCATCATCCATGGAGATTTTTCTTTCGGATTCATAGAAGGCTGGGAACATCCTTTTGATCTGATCGCAGTGGACGGCGGGATCATCGATAAGTATCCGGTGGGTGTGGCAATCCTGGAGAGCCCCTTTTTCTTCTTTGCGCATGTGGTCTGTCTGGTTAAGGATGCGCTAACGGGCAGTATGACGGCCACAGGATATTCTAATCTCTATCAGTATATGGTTCTGTTCGGCGGTGTCTTATACTGGGTCGTGGGAACCATATTATTATATGAGTTGTTGGTAAAGTATCTGGGATTTTCTAAAAAAGTATCACTGGCTGCATGTGCTGTGATCACCTATGGGACAAACCTGTTTCATTATGCGTCCTATGACGCCTGCTTTTCCCATGTCTATTCCTATTTCCTTTTCAATCTGTTCCTCTTTTACCTGTGCTGGTATGAGGCGCGGGAGCAGGAAGGAAAGAATAGGCTGATTCACACCTGTATCTTTGGACTGATTGCGGGATTGATCTTCATGTGCCGTAATACAAATATACTATTTGTGTTGACTTATGTTTTTTATGGCGTCAGAAATTGGGAGACGTTTCAGAAGAGAATGGTTACGATCTTAAAACCGGCCCGGTCTGTTCCTATTGTGTTGACTGGTGCGGTCAGCCTATTTCCGCAGCTGTTATACTGGCATGAGGCAACGGGACACTGGTTCGTGTACTCTTATGGATCCAATGAACCTTTTTACTGGCTTGCACCGCAGATTGGAAATTTCCTGTTCAGTGTGCGCAAGGGAATGTTCTTTTGGAGTCCATTATTGTTGTTAGCCATTGTGGGTATTTTTATGTCTTATAAGAAGCGGAAACAGCTCTATGTGGGCCTGGTGGTGTTTCTGGTACTGATCATTTATGTTTCCAGCGCCTGGTGGTCCTGGTATTATGGCGGTTCTTTTGGGCAGAGGGTAATGGTAGACTTTTTGTGTGTGTTTGCCATTTTTCTTGCTTATGTATTTGCCCATGTCGAGCAGCATAAAAAGGAAAAGGGTGGGAAGGAAAGGCTGCTTGCAGGTTTTGTGTATGGCTATTGCGGTGTTTGTGTGCTATGGAATCTCTGGTGTATGGCGGCCTATTGGTATCGGGTGCTTCCGTCAGATAAGGCGGATTGGAATACGATCCGGGATATTGTGGGGATGATTTTTAATCTATAAAAACAGACTCTCTATGTCCTGCATATCCCCACTATACCTCTCCACATACTCAGCAATCACATAATCCGGAGCAATTTCATACAGCATGTTTGCTTCGTAATAATTGCGGTGTACTACATATACTTCACGAAATCTTTCACACAAGGAAGGCAGCATGGCACGGCGGAAGGAATCACCTACCAGCAAAACTTTGTCCTGACAGGCAGCATCCGGATTTTCATAACGGATATACCCTTCCTTCTCGATATCGGTCCAATCTACGGGAAACGTGCCTGTGACCACATGTTCCAACTCATCGTCAAACACAAATTGAAGCCGCGACAATCTGGCCAGATCGTCATCGCATTCCCGGTTGTCACACTCCCAAAGCTTTTTGGACAAAATTTCTCTCTCGTCCAACGATGGAAAGTCAATTCCCCACGACAGGAGAAGATTCTCTGTTCCGACATAGCCGCCAAGTTGATTCCAATGCGTGTCATATGAATAATACAGGGGATACTTTTTGCTCTGTCTGATCATATCCTCTTTTAAATTTACTACGGCAATCCCCTCTTGGGCTAAATGTGCCGCCAGCAGATCCGTTCGGGACTCTTCAGCATGTATATAATTTTCTGGCATATAAGCGGCATATACATTTTCTTTATTAGGACAGAGCAGAACAGTAAATTGAATCCCCTGTTCTTCCAATGCGTTTTGCACACGCAGGGTACTCTGTCCGATCATCTTCATCTCGTCTTGTGTAAATTGTTTTGTGCCATCGTAGTCACCAATGGGATCATTATCAAATTCACTTTTATAAAAAAGCCAGCCTTCCTTGCCGAGCAGTACCTGACTGGAAGAAATCTCCCCGGTGACTATATAGGTGACTGCGGAATCTATACCACTCCATTCATTTTCTCTACAGACATTTACATACCAGAAATTGGAAACTTTCGCTGTTAAATCATCTATTTTGTCAAGGAAGTATTCCTTTGCAGGCGCATCCTTGGTCTTTGGAGAATCCATCTCTACAGAAACAGTATCCTCCTCTTGCGCCGGTTCCATTTCCTCCTGAGGAAGCGCCTGTTCTTCTGTTTCCGGTAAAGGTTCCTCCGGAGAGGCGGTTGGTGTCAATGCAGGGGCAGCAGGGAAAAAGACTGTGACTCCCTTAGCCAACACACTTGCCCAGCAATATGCGGAAAAGCATAACAGTGCGCCGGAAAGCAATAATATTGCAAAATCAATATTTCCTTTTGAGGGTTTTTTCATATTATATATTTCCTCCGTTAGAAGTTACCGTAAATATACGGTGCATAAGATGAATTGATTACGGCGCAGACCGCAAGGTAGGCGGCTCCGATGATCAATATTCCTCTCATTACCTTAAACCACCACAACTCTCGATATTTATCGACTACGTTCTGCCATGGGGTGCATAACAAGATACAGAAAACCAGAAATGGCACAAACCTCATTCCCTTTTCCTCCAAAGACGTTCCACCAGAGGAAATGCCGAACATGCCTTTCAGATAGCGTACAAAGGTATATAAATTCTGGGCTCGAAAGGGCACCCACAATAAATTTACCCAAAAGAGTGCATACAGATGTCCATACCATTTTTCACCAATTCTGCGAATCAGCGGTACATACTTTTCCGCAATAAGCAGCAGGAAATAGCCCATTCCCCAGATTAAAAAAGTTAAATCAGCACCATGCCATATTCCTGTCAGACTCCAAACCACGAACAGATTTCTCAATTGTTTTGCAATGTTGCACCTGCTGCCTCCGAGAGGAATATAGACATAATCCCGAAACCATGTACTCAGGGAAATATGCCAGCGCCTCCAGAAGTCCTGAATGCTCTTGGCCTGATAGGGCTTCTGAAAATTAAGCGGAATGTGATAACCGAGCATCCTGCTGATGCCAATCGCAATATCCGAATATCCTGAAAAATCAAAGTACAGTTGTAATGTGTAGGCAAAAGAGCCGATCCATAACCCAGGCAGGGAAAACATATTTCCCGCAGCCACTCCATCAAAATAGTAGCTCACTAAGGGTGTCAGCTTGTCCGCCAGCAGAATTTTTTTGCATAAACCCTTCACGAGCAGAATGCTGCCTTGCTGGAAATCCTCCAAACATAGCGTATTTTTCATGCCTTCTTTGAAATTTTTGATTCTTACGATAGGGCCTGACGTGACCGTTGGGAAAAAGGATAGGTAAGTCAAAATCTCCGTAAGCGATGGCGCTCCGCCCGCTTTTCCCCAATAGACATCACACAGACAGGAAATTGCCTCGAATGTAAAGAAAGAAATGCCAACCACTATAAATAATTCGGATACGATATCTGTATATTTAAACAGTATAAGCGGTATGAGCAAAATCATACAGCACGTAAGCAGTAAGCCTTTTCTGTGATATTTTGCACACAGTCTGCAAAAAAGCCACGTAAGCACACATATGGCAAGCAGAAGGAAAAGCGTGCGGGTGCCTCCGCCGACAAGATAGAGCGCCAGATTAGCCATAAACAACAGTACTTGTCTGATAGTCGGGTTTTTCCTGAAAATATAAAACAATAAAATAAGGCCTGGTAACAGACCAGTTAAAAAGAACGTAGACGTAAATGACATTTCTTATTAAATCCTTCCCATTCTATTGCTAATTATTATACAATTAGAAGAAGACATTTACAATAACAACGGAGAAGCAGCGAGAAAAAACAACAGACAACAGAAAATCAACCGAAAAAGCTGTTGACACACGCGGGAGCGTATAATATAATAGGGAACTGTGACAATGTATAAAAATGTCAAGCCAAAGCCCCGGCAAAGACATTTTAAATAAGTAAAAGAAGTACAAACTGCCGTTGAAAGAGATCATAAGTGTGGCCGGACATCTGCATGGAGATTTCGGGATATGGCACAGACAGTCGAGAGACGAACAGTTACTATGGAGGTAATATCATGAAAACTTTTATGGCGAGTCCAGCTACGATCGAGAGAAAATGGTATGTAGTTGATGCGACAGATATGACATTGGGACGCTTGGCATCTGAGGTTGCCAAGGTGCTTAGAGGTAAGCACAAACCCATCTTTACTCCCCACATGGACACAGGTGATTATGTGATCGTGGTTAATGCGGAGAAGGTAAAAGTTACAGGTAAGAAATTAGATCAGAAGATTTACTATCATCACTCCGATTATGTGGGTGGCATGAAAGAAACTACCTTGAAAGAGATGTTGCAAAAGCACCCTGAAAGAGTTGTGGAACACGCGGTCAAAGGCATGCTTCCCAAGGGACCTTTAGGAAGTCAGATGTATACCAAACTTCATGTATATGTAGGCCCTGAGCACAAACAGGCGGCACAGAAACCAGAAGTGTTAACATTTTAAGAAAGGGATAAAGAATCATGGCTAAAGCAGATAAATCAGCAAAATATTATGGAACCGGTAGAAGGAAGAAATCTATCGCCAGAGTATATTTAGTACCCGGTAAGGGCGAGATTACAATCAATAAAAGGAACATTGATGATTATTTCGGGTTAGAGACCCTCAAAGTTATCGTTCGTCAGCCTCTGGCAGCAACAGATACTGTTGACAAGTTCGATGTGCTTGTTACTGTAAAGGGCGGCGGTTATACAGGTCAGGCAGGTGCAGTGAGACACGGCATCGCAAGAGCGCTGCTTCAGGCAGATCCTGATTACAGACCGACACTGAAGAAGGCAGGTTATCTGACAAGAGATCCTCGTATGAAAGAGAGAAAGAAATACGGTCTCAAGGCAGCAAGACGTGCACCTCAGTTCTCCAAGAGATAATATCGACTCCGCAGGTTTATCCTGCGGAGTTTTTGCATTCCTATAACTATATCTTAAATCATTATTATACAGGTATTGCTTTTTATTTTCTGCGTGCTATAATCTTCCTTAGAGGGGATATAGCTCAGTTGGGAGAGCGATACGTTCGCAACGTATAGGTCACGAGTTCGAGTCTCGCTATCTCCAGTTTGGAAGCATAGCTCAGCCGGGATGAGCGTTCGCCTCACACGCGAGAGGTCATGGGTTCGAGCCCCATTGCTTCCACTAACAAAAAGAAGTCGGAATGATTGGTACATTCTGGCTTCTTTTTTGAAAACAAAACAGCAGGAAAAGGCAAGATGATTACTGCAAGATTTTTTACGAGGTGTGGTATGAACAGCAAGCGAAAACAGGTAGTAAAAGAGTATGTTCTGATAACAGTTGCCGTGATTCTTATGGATATCGGTATCTATGTATTTAAATTTCCCAATAACTTTTCCTTCGGCGGCGTATCCGGCCTGGCAGTGGTGATAACGCATTTTGTACCGTTTACGGCCTCCCAGATTAATCTGGCCATCAATATGCTGCTGCTGGTATTCGGGTTTCTGTTCCTGGGCAAAAATTTCGGAGTGAAGACGGCGTATGTGACAATCTTGTCGTCTGTGCTGTTGAATCTTATGGAGGCGGCATTTCCGATGCATGCACCGCTTACCAATGAAACGATGTTGGAATTGTTTTATGCGATCGCCCTGCCGGCAATTGCTTCGGCCATTCTTTTTTATGAAAATGCTTCCGGCGGCGGGACGGATATCATAGCCATGGTGCTTCGGAAGTATTCGACAATGAACATTTCCTCGGCGCTTCTGGCCGTGGATGCGATCATTGTGTTTGTGGCATATTTTGTGTTTGATACGAGGACGGGATTGTTCTCGGTCTGCGGACTGATGGCCAAGACGCTGTTGATCGATAAGGCAATCGAGCACATGAAACTGAGTAAGTACTTTACGATCGTATGCAGCAGGCCGGAACCTATCTGTGATTACATTATGAAAGAATTGAAGCGCAGCGCCACGGTGTATAATGCGGAAGGCGCTTACACGCATAAGGGCAAGGTCGTGATCCTGACGGTCATGGATCCCAAGCAGGCCGTACTCTTGGAGCGGTATATTCAGTCGGTAGAGCCTGACGCTTTTCTTATGGTGACTAAGAGCAGTGAGATTATGGGCAAAGGATTCCGTGGGTATATTTAGTTATAGAAGGATAAGGGACAACAGATGGCATCTCATGTTAAAAATATGACCGAGGGAAAGCCGGCAAAATTATTGCTGACTTTTTCTCTTTCTCTGGTAGCGGGAAATGTGTTCCAGCAGCTATATACCGTGGTGGATACCATGGTGGTTGGAAAATATCTTGGCGTCAATGCTCTGGCTGCGGTGGGGGCATCAGATTGGCTCAACTGGCTGATGCTGGGAGTGATTCAGGGCCTGACGCAGGGATTTGGGATCAAGATGGCACAGGAGTTTGGGGCCGGCCGGGAGGACGAGCTGAGAAGAAGTGTGGGAAACTCGGTGGTTCTGTCCTTGTTATCTACGATAGTTTTGGCGGTTTTGGGGCAGCTGATTGCCAGACCGGTGCTGATGCTCTTACAGACGCCTGCGGAGATTATGGAGTATACCTTATTGTACCTGCGGATTATGTTTGCAGGGGTACCGATCGTGATGCTCTATAATCTGCTGGCCTGTATCCTGCGATCCCTGGGCGACAGCAGAACGCCGCTAAATGCAATGATCGTGGCATCATTGACCAATATAGTTCTGGATTATCTGTTTGTGATGGGATTGGAATGGGGAATTGCCGGAGCGGCAGTTGCAACATTGATCGCACAGGCGGTATCCGGTGCTTTCTGTTTCTGGCATATCAGAAAGATTGCTTTTCTTAAGATAGCGAAAGAGGATTTTCGGCTGCAGAAAGACCGCACGATCCGGCTTTTCGTGCTGGGGCTTCCGATGGCTTTCCAGAACGGTATCATTGCGATTGGCGGCATGATCGTACAGTTTGTGGTAAATAGTTACGGGGTCATTTTTATTGCCGGCTTTACGGCTACCAATAAGCTTTACGGATTGTTGGAGATTGCGGCTACCTCTTATGGGTATGCGATGGTGACCTATGTGGGGCAGAATCTGGGCGCCGGTAAGCTGGAGCGGATCCGCAGCGGTATGCGCTCGGCCATGGGGATTGCAATGGCCACTTCTGTCGTTATCGCTCTGGTCATGCTGGTTCTGGGAAAATATATCCTGGGTCTCTTCATTTCCGGTACGCCGGAGGTGGTGGAACAGACAACGCAGATTGCCTATTTCTATCTGGCAGTCATGAGTTTCAGCCTGCCCGTTTTGTATGTTCTGCATGTAACCCGTTCTGCCATCCAGGGCATGGGAAATACGGTGCTGCCTATGCTGTCCGGCGTGGCGGAGTTCGTCATGCGGACCTTGTCAGTGATCTTCCTGCCAATGCTTATGGGGGAAACCGGAATCTTCTTTGCGGAGACCACGGCCTGGCTGGGTGCGGATATAGTGCTGATAACAAGTTATCTTATCGTGATGAAAAAGCTTATGTCCACCCGCCGTCCAGCGTGATGACCTGTCCGGTCAGATAATCCGGTCCATTGAGGATGGAAAGCAGTAATTTGGCGGCTTCTTCGGGTTGACCAAAGCGGTCAGCCGGGATTTCCTCCCGGAGAAGCGCCCGGTCTTCTTCGGAAAAGCAGCGGTTCATGTCGGTGTCGATCACGCCGCAGGCGATGGCATTCACCTGAATATTACTGGGGGCCAGTTCCTTGGCCAGCGCCCTGGTGAAGGCATCCACCCCGCCTTTGGAGGCAGAGTAAGCTACTTCTGTGGAGGCGCCTACACGGCCCCAGACAGAAGAGATATTGATAATCTTGCCGGCATGCCGGCGAAGCATCAGGGGAATGGCCAGACGGCTGCAGTAGAACATGGAGTCCAGATTGACATGCATGACTTCCTGCCATGCTTCCACAGACATTTCATGCAGCAGACCCACATAGGAGAGGCCAGCGTTATTGACTAACAAAGTCAAATCTTCAATCTCAGCAAACACCCGTGTCACATCTTCCGGGTTCCCCATATCCGCGATAATAGCCTTACAGGGCACCTGATAGGCTTTTGACAGCTTTTCTGACACTTCTGTCAGTACCTCACCGGAGCGCCGGCAGGTAAGATAGAGACTATAGCCCGTTTTCGCCAGTTCCCTTGCAATGGCAAGCCCAATCCCCCGGGAAGCCCCCGTGACCAAGGCGATTTTGGGTTCGGAGAACTGGTCGTTATTATCGTTCATGACGGAAGAATTAAATTGCATGCTATTGGAGTCCTTTCTTTTGACAAACCCATCTCACAAGAATTATACTACAAATAAAATGAAAGAAAAAGCCAATATTATATTATGCCAATGTGTCAGCCTGACGAAGAATTTTCTATCTGCGCAGGCGTCACTTCTGGTTTAGCATGAGAATAATATCATATAACAATGGAGGAGAATCATGTACGATCTAATCATAATCGGCGCCGGTCCGGCCGGCTTATCTGCAGCTGTTTATGGCCGGCGGGCGGGTCTGGATCTTGCGGTGATAGAACAGACGCCCATGAGCGGCGGGCAGGTCCTGAATACGTATGAAGTGGATAATTATCTGGGGATGCCGGGGATAAGCGGCTTTGACCTGGGCACAAAGTTCCGTGAGCATGCGGATAAAATGAATGTGTCTTTCTTAAAGGAAAGGGTCACAGCTATCCATGATAATGGACAGTCTAAGACAGTGGAGACCGCTTCGGGCTCTTCTTATGAGGCAAAGTGCCTGATTCTGGCCACAGGGGCAGAACATGCGCTTTTGCAGGTGCCGGGAGAGGCGGAATGGAAGGGAAGGGGAGTATCCTACTGCGCCACCTGTGACGGCGCCTTTTTCAAAGGAAGGGATGTGGCCGTGGTGGGCGGCGGCGATGTAGCGGTGGAGGATGCCGTCTATTTGGCCAGAATGTGCCGTAAGGTGTATCTGATCCACAGGCGGGACAGTCTGCGGGCGGCGAAGATTCTGCAGGAGAAGCTTTTTGCCTGTGAAAACGTGGAAGTGCTCTGGAATTGTACGGTCTCGAAGATTCATGGCAGCGATCTGGCGGAAGGCGTGACACTTTATCAGAAACAGGAGGACAAGGAGAAAGATCTTGCCGTGGAGGGCGTCTTTATTGCGGTGGGGATGCATCCTTGCACGGAGGCCTTTGCCGGAGTTGTATCCTGTGATGAGAAAGGATATCTGATTGCAGGGGAGGATTGCGCCACGAATGTTCCCGGTGTTTTTGCGGCGGGGGATATCCGTACCAAGTCCTTGCGGCAGATTGTGACTGCGGTGGCGGACGGAGCCTGTGCTGTCACATCCGTGGAGAGATATCTTGCGGGAATGTGACGGCATAGATTGAATGATGTAACAACTGTGCGGGAGATATTTCAGAAATGTTACGAATCTAATGACCCGAAAGGATATGATAAATTGGCATGGATATCAGTTGTCCTGGGAATAAAGTACCAGCTTTTTTGTGAAAAAACACAATAAATTGCGTAAATACCTATAATTTGATGGTAGATGATGTGGTTGACAAAACGTATGGGCAATGCTATATTATACTCAGATGTAACAATTTTGTAACAAATGAGGTGTTTTTGATGAAAAAAAACAACGTAAAAATAGCAGCCTGTGCAATAGCGGCGGTGATGACTTTTAGCGGGGCAGGACTGGAAGCGAGTGCATCCGGTAATGTGGCAAGCGTCTTGCCATCGGCAGGCATAGATTTCTCCATACAGGATTCTGAGAAGACAACATCGCTCTCCACATTGCAGGAAGAGTCAGATAAGGAAGCAGCGGAGAAAGAGAAGAAGCAACAGGAAGTCAACAGGTCAAACGGTGTTACGGTAGGGAATAACAGAGTAGGCGGTTATGCAGATCTTGCCAGTGCATCAGACACGATCAGCAAGACTTCCAGAAAGAAGATTGAAGATACCATCGTTGTCAGCGAGGGTTATACCAGAGACCTGAAAGAGGCAGCAGGCAGCGGTTTGTCCGAAGAGGAAGAAGGCTTTAAGAATCTGGTGATAGCCAAGGTAAACGACTATGTGAATGTGAGAGACATTCCCAGTGAGGAAGGCGAGATTGTCGGTAAACTTTACAATAAATCGGTAGGATCCTTTATAGAGGAAGAAGACGGCTGGTATAAGATCAGTTCCGGTTCCGTGGAAGGGTATGTCAAAGGTGAGTTCTGTGTGACAGGAGATGATGCCGTTGATTATGCCAAAGAAGTGGGAACACGTATTGCAACGGTCACAACGACTACCCTTAAAGTACGGGAAAACCCCGGTTTAGAGGAAACAGTACTCGGCCTGGTACCGAACGAGGATGAACTGATCGTTATCGAAGAACTGGACGGCTGGGTGAAGGTTAACATCGAGGAAGGTGACGGTTACGTATCCATGGATTACGTGACACTGTCAACGGAATTTGTCAAAGCGGAATCTATAGAGGAAGAGAATGCAAGACTTGCTAAGGAAGAAGAGGCAAGAAAGGCAGCGAAGGAAGCGGCGAAGAAAAAGACACAGGAGAACGCATCTTCCACGAAGAAGACCACAACTGACGGCGGTAAGACCTATGCGAACCCGACAGGAAGTTCCGGTTCCGATGTGGCGCAGTTTGCCTTACAGTTTGTAGGCAATCCGTATGTGTACGGCGGAACCAGCCTGACCAATGGCGCCGATTGTTCCGGATTCGTCATGAGTGTATATAAGAACTTTGGCGTAAACCTGCCGCACTCTTCAGCAGCAGACAGAAGCGTGGGCGCATCAGTCAACGGATTGGAAAATGCGCAGCCCGGAGATGTCATCTGTTATTCCGGACACGTGGGTATTTATATCGGCAACGGACAGATTGTTCACGCGTCAACATCCAAAACGGGTATTATCGTGTCCAATGCAAGCTATCGTTCCATTCTTTCCATCAGACGAATCATCTAAGAATCTGTGATTTGTCCGAAGAGCAGGAATATACGACAAAATTGAATAAGAATCAGACGGGAGACGGCCAGAAATGGCCGTCTCTTTTATGAAACCTTACTTGTCTTTGGTAAAATTTTGTTCTTCGCTGTTTTTTAATAAAATCGCTTGCAATAAAGTCCGTTTGTGTATCTTGAACAAAAAAATAGGAATCAGCAGATTATCAAAAAGATTGTCCAACATAGTTATACACAATAAAAAAGCGGGTATTTAGCGCAAAATGGATTTATACACGGATTTATCCACAGTATCCACATGTTTTTGACCGAAACGATCGTGGGGGTTATGGTAACCATTAGAACGAATGTTTTGTGTAGTTGTGATAAAAGACTGGTAAATTGTTGCAATAATAGGAGAGGATATGCTATACTAAGACAAGACATACACAATAATCCAATGAAGGGGATGAGTGACATGAAGTTTATAATTATTGGTAAGAACATCGAGGTAACAGAAGGGTTAAGAGCAGCAGTAGAGGATAAGATCGGTAAGCTGGAGAAGTTTTTTACTGAGGAGACGGAAGTACATGTTACGCTGAGCGTTGAGAAAGACAGACAGAAGATAGAGGTAACGATTCCGGTTAAGGGCAATATCATTCGTTCTGAGCAGGTCAGCAGCGACATGTATGTATCTATTGATCTGGTGGAGGAGATCATTGAGAGACAACTGAAGAAATACAAGAATAAGCTGGTGGACAAGAAGCAGGGGGCATCCTACTTCCGCCAGGAGTTTATCGAGCGGGAGTACATGGATGATGAGGAAGTGCAGATCATACGCACCAAGAAGTTTGACATCAAACCCATGTATCCGGAAGATGCCTGCGTACAGATGGAACTTTTAGGACATAACTTCTTCGTATTCTGCAATGCGGAAACCGATCAGGTAAATGTGGTATACAAGAGAAAGGGTAATACCTACGGACTGATAGAACCCGAAGTGTAATATCGGATTATGATGGAAAAGAAAAAGTAGTTTGCGAAAGCAAACTACTTTTTTGTCAGCTGCCGCAGCAGGCGCATTTTTACAAAACGTTCCTGTACGTCAATCTCCGCCTTGTCGATCATCATGCCTACCAGTAAAAGCTGGCTGCTCTCGCCGGGATCGCCGCTTCCGGCCAATTCCCAATAGATGTCTTCCATACCATCGTTTTTCTGACCGTTCAGATATTGATCCAGATGGGCCAGTTTATCTGCGTAGGCCGGATCAAAATCCGCCTCCACACAGATCAGTACCTGATCCTCAGTACGCTCGATCCGGGTATCAATATAAGTAGCTTCCAGTGTAAAGAAAAACATGGTCATTTCTTCTACGATCTTGGCGGTCTTTTTTTCTTCATGTGTCATAAACAGTACTCCTGCCTTTCTTTTAGCTCTTGTTTCTCTTATCCTTCTTTAGGGGATAGGGAAGTCTTTCGCTTATCCGAGGCCGCGAAGCGGATCTCGTATTCGAACTTGCTCGATTTTTTTTATAACCCTTGATAAAACTTTCCAGGGCCGGTACCAGCACGATAGCCACCAGTCCGGTGCTGAATCCGCTGTTATACAGGTTCAGTCCGCCGTAGAGGGCAGAGGTGCACATTACCACTGCCGCATGCAGCATTCCGGCAATGATTCCGGCCAAAATGCCGAACTGTCCGGCAATGGGGGAAAGCCCTGCGGCAAAGACAGCCCCCATCTGGATTCCCGGTGTGGTCGGCAGTGTGTGGTTTAAAAAAGTGGAAAGATATACGCCAAACAGTATCGGCAGATAATTGCGTACATGGACGCCAAAGGCGGCAAAACCGAATACTGTGAGGATGCTTCCGATTACCGGTCCGGACAGATCTCCTCCCACCAGAAGTATATAGGTAGTGCACACGCAGCCAATGATTCCCATATTGAGCAGCGTGGTTCCGGCGCCGTCCATCATGACAAAATCTGCTACCGCCCTGCCGGGATGTTTCATCAGGGAGAAAAGAGGCTTTAGTGACCCCTGGTTGATAAACAGGCCGTAGAGAAAAGTTGCCGCGAAGTAGGCGTACAGTCCTGCCCCAAGCCAGAGCGGCTGCCCGTAACTCCAGATGAATACGCTGTTACCTTGTAGGCTGAAGGATTGCAGGATACATACCATCACGAAAGCCAGAAGGCCGCCGGCAAACCCCATGTTAAAGAGGTTATATCCCATATGCATGGAGGCGGTATGTACGGAGAGGGGCGGAAGCACAAATCCCATAAAGATGCCCACCGCCACGGCGCACAACAGGTTCATCCAAAAGCCAAAAGGCAGCAGGTACACCAGTTCTGTCACCATGGGCGCAAGGCAGGACCCAAAGAGCGCGGTGTAGATATAACGGTTCATGCCTGCACTGTGAAATTTTGCATATAGCCAGGTGCCGAGAAGCATGGGGAGCACATTGATGGGATTTTTGCCAAAAAGGGCAAAACCTGCGTTGATAAAAAGGACTGCCATGGTAAAGCCCGTAAAGGGTATCTTCAGCCGCCTGATCAGGTGGATACCCAACCCCATCACCAGTCCGGCATTGAAGAAGGCAGCGCCGAAGCCAGCCAGTTCAAAGTAGTCGGTGACCAGCGCGTCCCTGGTGAGTACGATGGTGATCATACCTTTTGCAATCTCCTGCGGTGTTGCCAGGATAAAGGCGGTTATCATGAAAAGAATCACGGTAAAGTTACAGAATAGAAGCAGTTCCCTGTCTTTAAGTATCTCCCTGACTCTTATGGTCATACATATACCCTCCTGATGATAGATTCAAATTTGCGGATGAAAGGCCCTTCGGTTTTTTCATTAGTCTGCGCAGCCGCGCAAAAGCCTTTCATCCGCGTAGTCGCGCCAAAGCCCTTCGACTGCGCAGTCGCTCAAAAGCCTTTCGTCCGCAGTGTCCTCGAAAAACCTTCGGTTTTTCTCATTCACGGGCTTCGCCCTATCAAATCCAGCACAGATAAGTCCGCCTGCGAGCAGTCGGCTTATCTTTGCCGGATTTGGCACTGCTCATTGCCATCGTGGACATTATACCATACCTCTTGAACATATCTCTACCTTTCTATTCATATATTATTTACGATAAAGCGGATGAGTGCAGCGCATGATGTTAAAAAGGAACAGGCAGTGTCGGGGTGACAAAGGAAAGAGAACGGATGGCGGAGGTGGTTTTTCCAGGGCGGTGATAAGGATCGAACTGATTCTTCTGCTGGCTCTTGGCAGTGTGTGTATTGTCAGGGAATTGCTTGGCAGATGGCAGGAGGCTTCTTTGCGGGGGGAAGATATGGACTGGACTTCGGAAGATGGGCAGGCCATTGAGGTGACAGCGGATGGGAATTATATCAAATGGGTGGAATTTCATGTGACTTGTGAAGCCATGGCGGCGGCCTATGATCTGGATGTGGAGACCTACAAGGAGGAGATACATCTTAATTGGATTGAACTATTGGCCTACGTGGGTGCAAGAAATGGCGGCAAGTTTGATAAAAACAGTGTGCGGGAGATACAAAAGGCTGCGGAAAAACTGCGAAATGGAGAGACCACCATGGAGGAGTTGACCGGGGATATGGAATATTACGATTATTATCTGGAAGCATACACGGCAGTCCTTGGCGGGATGGTGGGGGAGTTTGCTCTTTCTGAGGAGACAGGGAAAGAGGAAGGCGTACAAGCAGAAAGGGAGACAGGAACAGCGGGTCAGACATGGCACCGCTATTATGGATTGAAGGCTTTTTCTCCGATAGCCGCCGGTTTTGATTACAGTCATTATGATGACTTTGGCTCTTCCCGCAGCTATGGCTACAGAAGGCCCCATCTGGGGCATGACATGATGGGAATGATTGGTACGCCAAGGTGCGCATAAAACTATAAACAGAGCATAGAAATGTACAAAAAGCAATTTGAGGCATTATGACAAAAACAGGTGAGTACAGCTGGGAAGGCAGCCAGGTATTGAGAAGAGAGAATCCTAAGACCCACTATACGGTCAGACTGCATTTTACGGAAGGCAATACGGATCAGGGTATTGTAGAGGAAATACTGGATATTCTGATGGAGACGTACATGAGGAATATGATGGCAAAAGGGGGAGAGGGGCTTGGGTCAGGGGAGAAGTGAATTAGCCAAAAAGCGGGTAGGATGCCTGTATAGAGTCAGCACCCGCAAGCAGGTGAATGTGGAAGAAGATATTCCCATGCAGAGAAATGCCTGTATGGAATACATTGAGAATAAGGCGGACTGGGAATTGACCAGAGAATATCTGGAACCTGGCGTTTCCGGTTATCATAAAGGACTGAATGACAGAAAGGTTCTGCAGGAGGTCATTCAAGATGTGGGGGAGCACAGGATAGACGTCCTCCTTGTATTTATGTTTGATCGTATTGGCAGAAAAGATAATGAGACGCCGTTTCTCTTAAAACGGATTGTGGAATGCGGGGTAGAAGTGTGGAGTGTCTGTGAAGGGCAGCAGACTTTTGAAAACGCCTCCGATAATCTGATGAATATCATCAGATTCTGGGGTGCGAATACGGAGAGCAGAAAAACAGCTGTGAGAGTGGACAGCGGCAGGAATTATGCCACTAAAATGGGGCGGTTTACAGGCGGCACAGTTGCATATGGATACCGGTTGGAGGCCACAGGGAAGCTGGACAGAAAAAACCGCATGATAAATGCTTTTACAAAAGATGCATTTGAAAGCGGGGTAGTGCAGGATATTTATGACAGATTGATAGATGACAACATGAGTTTACATGAAATAGCGGCGTATCTCAATGAGGACAGGCAGCTTAGAACCAGAAAGGGAAAGCTGTGGAATCCTTCAACGATACGAAATATGCTCAAAAATCCCTTGTATAAGGGCTATATGTCATATGGAAAGACCAGAATGAAAGAGGTGCAAAGGGAGCCGCACAAAGAAGTTACCAGAGAAGCCTTTCTGGATGCGCCCAAAAGACAGCGGGCTGTTTCAGCCGATCAGTGGATCTTAGCGCAGGAAGCCAATCCGGATTATGTGATTGTCAGCGAAAAGCGCTGGCAGCTGGCGCAGGAAATCCTGGAGAGAAGGTATAAAAAGCATACGGATACAACACACAAGATTACTGACAGAACCTGGAAAAGTACGCTGCTGCTGACCGGATTAGCAGAGTGCGGGTACTGCCACGGGAAATTATCGCCTGCGGTATCTTCTCAAAAAACGTGCAAAAAGGACAGTTCTATAACGATAAGCCGCACAGAGTTTTATAAATGCAATACAAGAGGGCGGGATAAGCGACTTTGTCCTGCAAAATCATATATCAGCAGATACCGGCTGGAAACAGCGGTCTTAGAAGAGATGAATCTTTTTTGGGATCGTCTGGAGCATGCAGACGGCTTTCCTATCATGATGAATCAGCAGAGGCAATTCTTGGAAGAAGCAGATGCAGAGAGTAAAAGACTGGTTTCTTTACATAGAGAATATCGGAAAGTACAGGAGCATATGGCAAAGTTCAAAGAGGAAATATACAGGGCAGTCATCGGGGAAAGTGAGTTTGATCATAAATATCTTAATGAATGTCTGAGAACGGCAGAAGATAAAGCGAGGGAAATCAGGCAGGAAGCGGATATCCTGGAGCATCGTATGCAGGGAAAACAACTTGCGGCGGAAGAATGTTTGCGGACTACGAAAGCGCTGCCGGTTTGGCGGGATGTATTTGCGGGGGCGCCGTTAAATGTCAGGAAAAAACTGTTGTCCATGCTCATCGAAACTGTCGTGGTTACGGAAACGGAAATAGATATTTATCTTAAGGTGGATAGGAATAGTTTCTTTCCCGCGGTGGAAAAGAGCCATAACATGTACAATGGATGAAAAAAGAGGAATAAGTTATTGAAAACGCGAGTCATTTCAGCTATACTTTTTATAACAGCATAGTTGTAACGGGGTGAGCGAAAAGATATGTTTTGATTGGGAGAGGGCTTATGGGAACAAAAAAGAATGAGGTATCGGGGAAAAAGAGCCAGGCTGCGCAGTTAAAGAAGCTGGTCAACCAGGCGCTGGTGTCAGTTGTAACAGGAGCCGTGCTGCTGCTTGGCTTCATCTTGTTTAATGTGGCTATGTCGAGGCTAAACAGTGCACAGGTCAATACGACTGTGGCGCTGAATCAATACCGGGCCGCATCCAAGACATTGACGTATGACATTCAGTCTTATGCCGTCACAGGGGAACAGAAATACTATGATGGCTATATGAAGGAACTGAATGAGGACAGGAATCGGGAGCAGGCACTTGAGATGTTAAAGAAATGCAGTCTCAAGGAAGAAGAATGGACAAGCTTGAATCAGATTGCGGAGATGTCGAATCAGCTTGTGCCATTGGAGGAGGAAGCGATCTCACATGTGAAGGCCGGGGATCTGGCAGCCGCACAGGCGTGTGTGTTCAGCGCACAATATGGTGATTCGGTGGATAAAATCAGTCAACAGACGGATGAGACAATCCTTGCCATCCTTGAGAGGAAGGACAGCAGACAGGCAGGTCTGAAGGTTTTACAGTATCTATTTGAAATTCTGTTTGCACTCTCTTTCCTGTATGTTGTGAAAGAGTTTATCAGGACGATCAGGTTCTCTGAAAAGGAACTTTTGGAGCCGATTCAGAAAGTGTCGGATCAGATGGCCGTGCTGGCTGGCGGTGAATTTCATGTGGAACTTGACCTGGAAGAGGATGAGAGCGAAGTGGGCCGTATGGTTGCCGCAATCTCGTTCATGAAAGAAAATCTGCTTGGTATGATCAGAGAGATTACGCAGACCCTGGAAGAGATGGGAAATGGTAATTATCGGATTGAGATTGAACAGGAGTATGTGGGTGAGTTTATCAGCATCAAAGATTCCCTGCTGCAGATTGCGGAGAAGATGCGGGATACCCTTAAGACGATCCGCAACGTTTCCGGTCAGATAGACAGTGGTTCGGAACAGCTGGCATGCGCCGCACAGGATTTGGCTGAAAACTGTACGCTGCAGGCAGGACAGGTATCGGAACTGATGACCGCATTTGATGCTATGACCAGGAGTATGGAAGACAACGCGCATGAGGCGGAAGAATCTGCCAAGATGGCTTCGGCAGCGGGTATTACACTGGCAAAAGGCAATGGGAAGCTTCAGGAGCTGAAGGGCTCAATTCAGGAGATCGGCAGATGTTCGGAGCAGATTGGCACCATCATAGAGGCAATAGAGGATATTGCATCCCAGACCAATCTTCTGGCGCTCAATGCGGCGATTGAGGCGGCAAGAGCAGGCGAAGCCGGGAAAGGTTTTGCTGTGGTGGCGGAGCAGGTGAAGAATCTGGCCAATGAGTCCTCAAATGCGGCCGGCAGGACAACGGAATTGATCGAGACTACTGTCTCTGTGATGGACAAGAGTATTGCCATTGCTGAGGAGACAGAAGCGAATATGAACGAAGTCATGACGGATGCCAAGGCTGCTACGGAAAAAATGGGACAGATCGAGCAGATTCTGAAGCGGAATACCCAGCGTATGCAGGAGTTAAATGAGAATGTAACCCAGGTTTCTGCTGCTGTCGATAACAATTCGGCTACATCGGAGGAGACGGCTGCTGTCAGTGAAGAACAGAAGGCGCAGGTAGAGACGATGGTGGAGATGATGAATCGGTTTGAAATATAGGAGAGAGTATCTGGCGTTGACGGCCTGAAAGAACAGGAATCGCTGCAGCCCCTGCATATGGCGGGGCTGTGGCGATTTTGCTCCACGGAAGCTATGTCCTGCCGGTGACTGGGAGGCCGTATCGGGTTCGGCTATATAGTTTAGCAGACAGGGCGGTACGCCTATTATTGCGGTAGAGTCCGGCTATGTGGAAGCCCTTGGATGGAACCAGTATGGGGGCTGGCGTATCGGCATCCGCAGCTTTGACGGGAAGCGTTATTATTATTATGCCCATCTTCGGCAGAATTACCCTTATGCAGAGGGGTTAAAGGAGGGCGATGCCGTGACCGCAGGAGATGTGATCGGTTATATGGGCCACACCGGTTACAGCACCAAAGAAAACGTGAATAATATCGAGACGGTACATCTACATTGGGGGTTACAGCTTATCTTTGACGAGTCCCAGAAGGAGAGCGATAACGAGATCTGGATTGACTGTTATGAACTGTCCAAATTCCTTTACAGGAACCGCAGTAAGGCGGTCAAAGTGGGCGATTCCCGCGAGTGGAAACGGGAGGTGCAGATGCGTGATCCGGCGGTGGAAGATTACCAGAAAGACGATTGCAAAAAAGATAGTGCTATGATACAATAGGGACGGTGGACAATGACAAAAAAATAACAATCGTTGTCAAGCCTTGAAAACAGGGCTTTTTATAAAAAATTCACAAAATAATCATTACAAAAATGGAGGAGAGAAAGATGGCAAAAAAAGTTGTTTTAGCGGGCGCTTGCCGTACGGCGATTGGTACCATGGGCGGTGGCTTAAGCACCACACCGGCACCGGAACTCGGTGCAATCGTAATCAAGGAGGCACTGAACAGAGCAGGTGTGGCTCCTGAGCAGGTCGATCAGGTATACATGGGATGCGTTATCCAGGCAGGTCTCGGACAGAATGTTGCCCGCCAGTCTTCCATCAAGGCGGGGATTCCCAATGAAGTTCCGGCAGTTACCATCAACGTGGTTTGCGGTTCCGGATTAAACTGTGTCAACATGGCTGCTCAGATGATTCAGGCAGGCGATGCGGATATCGTAGTGGCAGGCGGTATGGAGAATATGTCCATGGCTCCTTATGCTGTTATGCAGGGCCGTTACGGTTACAGAATGAACAATGGCACTCTGGTTGATACCATGATCAAGGATGCATTGTGGGATGCTTTCAACGATTATCATATGATTATGACTGCAGACAATATCTGCAGAGAGTGGGGTCTGACCCGCGAGGAACTGGATGAGTTTGCTTTAAACAGCCAGTTAAAGGCAGAAGCTGCCCAGAAGAGCGGCGCTTTTGACAAAGAGATCGTACCGGTTATGATCAAGAAGAAAAAAGAGATGGTAGAGTTCAAGGTTGATGAAGGACCGAGACCGGGATCCACCATCGAAGGCTTACAGAAGCTTCGCACCATCAATCCTGACGGTTTCGTGACAGCAGGTAACGCTTCCGGTATCAATGACGGTGCGGCAGCGATCGTTGTTATGAGCGAGGAGAAGGCAAAAGAATTAGGCGTTAAGCCGATGGCTACCTTTGTGGCAGGCGCGCTTGCAGGATGCAGACCTGAGATTATGGGTATCGGTCCTGTTCCGGCTACCAAGAAGGCTATGGCTAAAGCTGGTTATAAGATTGAAGATTTCGATATCATCGAGGCAAACGAGGCATTTGCAGCACAGTCCGTGGCAGTGGGCAAAGAACTCGGTATCGATGTGGCTAAACAGCTTAACCCGAACGGCGGTGCTATCGCATTAGGACATCCCGTGGGCGCTTCCGGAGCACGTATTCTGGTTACGCTGCTTCATGAGATGGAAGCTAAGGGCGCTAAGAAGGGTCTTGCAACACTGTGTATCGGCGGTGGTATGGGCTGCGCAACAATAGTAGAGATGTAAAATATGAAGAGTAATTCTAAGACAGCAAAGAACGCTGCCTGGGAATTACTACAGCTTCGTATAAGAGAATGACCATAAGGCGGTCATTCTCTGCATGGAGTTAAAACATAATGTGTCTATAGAAATAGACAGATAGGAGTAAACATGGAATTTGTATTATATGAAGTTAAGGGACAGGTTGGTATTATCACCATCAACCGTGAGAAAGCGCTGAACGCTTTAAACTCCACCGTGCTGGAGGAACTGGACAAGACTCTTGACGGTGTGGATTTACAGGAAGTAAGATGCCTGATCCTGACCGGGGCTGGCGAGAAGTCCTTTGTGGCTGGTGCAGATATCGGTGAGATGAGCACACTTACCAAGGCGGAAGGCGAAGCTTTCGGTAAGAAAGGTAACGATGTATTCCGCAAACTGGAGACATTCCCCATTCCTGTGATCGCAGCAGTCAATGGCTTTGCTTTAGGCGGCGGCTGTGAGATTTCCATGAGCTGTGATATCAGGATCTGCTCCGACAATGCAGTGTTTGGTCAGCCTGAGGTAGGCCTTGGCATTACACCTGGATTCGGCGGCACACAGAGACTTGCCAGAATCGTGGGACCCGGCATGGCGAAACAGATGATCTACACGGCAAGAAATATCAAGGCAGATGAAGCGCTTCGCATCGGTCTTGTAAATGCTGTATATCCGCAGGCAGAACTGATGGCAGCAGCGGAGAAGATGGCGGCAGGTATTGCTAAGAATGCGCCTATCGCAGTGCGCAACTGTAAGAAAGCCATCAACGATGGCTTAGAAGTTGGTATGGATGAGGCGATCGTGATCGAGGAGAAACTTTTCGGTGACTGCTTCGAGACAGAGGATCAGAAATACGGCATGGCATTTTTCCTCGACAAGAACAAAGAGAAAGTAAAAGAGCCTTTTAAGAACGCTTAAGTTCTGTAAAAAGCAACCAACTATTTAATCAACAATATTGTAAGGAGGAATCACAATGAAAGTAGGTATTATCGGTGCGGGAACCATGGGTTCCGGTATTGCACAGGCATTTGCCATGACAGACGGTTATGAGGTATGCCTCTGTGATATCAAGGAAGAGTATGCAGAGGGCGGCAAGGCCAAAATTCAGAAGAACATGAATTTCCTGGTAGGTAAGGAAAAGATTACCCAGGAGAAGGCTGATGAGATCATGGGCAAGATCACAACAGGTCTGAATGGCATCTGCACAGACTGTGACCTGATCGTGGAAGTGGCGCTTGAGAAGATGGAGATCAAGCAGGCTATTTTCAAAGAGCTGATGGGTATCGTGAAGAAAGACTGCATGTTCGCATCCAATACTTCTTCTCTTTCCATCACTAAGATTGGTGAGGGCCTTGACAGACCGATGATCGGTATGCACTTCTTCAATCCTGCAGACAGAATGAAGTTAGTAGAGGTAATCAGAGGCGAGAATACTCCTCAGGAGATGGTAGATAAGATTACTGCTATCGCTACAGAGATTGGCAAGACACCTGTACAGGTTAAGGAAGCGCCCGGTTTCGTGGTAAACAGAATCCTGATCCCGATGATCAACGAAGCGATTGGTGTGCTTGACGCAGGCACCGCTTCCGCAGAGGATATCGATGTGGCTATGCAGCTTGGTGCATCCCATCCTATGGGACCGCTTCACTTAGGTGACCTGATCGGTTTGGATATCTGCCTTGCTATCATGGAAGTGCTTTACAATGAGACCAAGGATGAGAAGTATGCTCCACAGCCGCTTCTGAAGAAGATGGTAGAAGAGAAGAAACTCGGCAGAAAAACTGGCGTAGGATTCTTTGATTATTCGAAATAGGCGAGATAAGCAGAATGAGAATAGCACAGAGAAAGGATTCTGAATGCCTGCAGGCAGGAATCATTTCTTTGTGCTGTTTGAAGGTGCAACGCGCACGAAAAATGCGAAGCATTTTGAGTCTGCTTATCTTGATACAAGCAGACTACAATATAAAACATGGAGGAATAAGAAATCATGGATTTTACTTTAAGCAAAGAACATGAAATGGCGAGAGCTCTTTTTAAAGAGTTCGCTGAAAAAGAAGTAAAACCTCTCGCTCAGGAAGTGGATGAGACAGAGGCTTTTCCGAGGCAGACCGTTGAGAAGATGGCAAAATTAGGCTTTCTCGGTATTCCGGTTCCCAAGGAGTATGGCGGACAGGGCTGTGATCCTCTTACATATGCTATGTGTGTAGAGGAACTTTCCAAGGTATGCGGCACCACAGGCGTTATCGTTTCCGCGCATACATCTCTGTGCTGTGATCCGATTATGACTTACGGTACGGAAGAGCAGAAACAGAAATATTTAGTACCCCTTGCAAAAGGTGAGAAGCTTGGCGCTTTCGGTCTGACAGAGCCCGGCGCAGGTACAGATGCACAGGGACAGCAGACTAAGGCAGTGCTTGAGGGCGATGAGTGGATTCTGAATGGTTCCAAGTGCTTCATCACCAATGGTAAAGAGGCTGACGTATATGTTATCTTCGCGATCACAGGTACGGTTGAGAAGCGCGGCAGATTGCAGAAAGAAATTTCCGCATTTATCGTGGAAAAAGGAACACCCGGCTTTACTTTCGGTACCAAAGAGAAGAAGATGGGTATCCGCGGTTCATCCACCTATGAGCTGATCTTTACAGACTGCCATATCCCGAAAGAGAATCTTTTAGGACAGCAGGGTAAGGGCTTTAATATCGCCATGCATACACTGGACGGCGGCCGTATTGGTATCGCTTCCCAGGCTTTGGGTCTGGCTGAAGGCGCATTAGAGACCACCATCGCATATGTAAAAGAGAGAAAGCAGTTCGGCAGAGCAATCGGCGCTTTCCAGAACACACAGTTCCAGCTTGCAGACATGGCTACCAAGGTAGAGGCTGCGCAGCTTCTGGTATATAAGGCTGCTATGGCAAAAGCTACCCAGAAGGTGTATTCCGTGGAAGCTGCCAAGGCGAAATTATATGCTGCAGAAGTAGCTATGGAAGTAACAACCAAGGCTGTACAGTTACACGGCGGTTACGGCTACATCAGAGAGTACGATGTAGAGCGTATGATGCGTGATGCTAAGATCACAGAGATCTACGAAGGCACCAGCGAAGTACAGCGGATGGTCATCTCCGGTGCACTGCTTAAGTAAGTGCGTGAAGAGAAGTTCTAAGACTCACGCCAGATGGCGTTTCGCCAAGAACTTCTATGTTTCGCGCTGAAGAATACCTGAAAAGCAGGTATTTTTCCGGCAGATTAGCTGTGTTATATTACAATAAATTAAAAAATATAAGGAGAGAAATACAATGAAAATTGTTGTTTGTATTAAACAGGTTCCTGATACCAAGGGCGGCGTTAAGTTTAATCCTGACGGAACACTCGACAGAGGCGCTATGCTTACGATCATGAACCCGGATGATAAAGCAGGTCTGGAAGCTGCACTCAGATTAAAGGATCAGTATGGTGCAGAAGTAACAGTTGTAACAATGGGTCTTCCCAAAGCAGAAGAAGTTCTGCGCGAGGCTATGGCTATGGGTGCGGACAAGGGCGTTCTCGTAACAGACAGAGTTCTTGGCGGTGCTGATACCTGGGCAACCTCCACCACGCTTGCAGGTGCGATCAGAAATCTGGAATATGATCTGATCATCACAGGCCGTCAGGCTATCGATGGCGATACCGCGCAGGTAGGTCCTCAGATTTCCGAGCATCTTGACATTCCGGTAATCTCTTATGCACAGGATATCAAGATTGAGGGCGACAGCGTAGTGGTTGAGCGTCAGTATGAGGATAGATACCATGTGGTTAAGGCTAAGATGCCTTGCCTGATCACGGCGCTTTCCGAGTTAAATGAGCCCAGATACATGACACCCGGCGGAATCTTTGATGCTTACAAGCAGGAGATTACCGTATGGGGCAGAGCAGACTTGAAGGACGTGGACGATGCGAACTTAGGACTGAAAGGTTCACCGACCAAGATTGCCAAGGCATCTGATAAAGTTAGAAAAGGTGCCGGCGAGAAAGTGACTCTCGATCCTGATGAATCCGTAAGCTATATTGTTGACAAGTTAAAAGTGAAACATGTAATCTAGACAGTTCAGCCAGAAAGAATTTTGCAGGCAAATCATGGCGCGTGCTGAACAATGATTTGAGTTAAACTGAACTTAAAAGAATACGCGTAAAACGAGTGCGCAGAAATGAGGTAAAAAATGAATTTAGAAGAATACAAGGGTGTATATGTCTTTGCGCAGCAGGTAGATAATGAAATCAGCAGTATTGCATTCGAATTACTTGGCAAAGCAAAAGACCTCGCGAAAGATTTAAGTACAGATGTTACAGCTGTGTTGATCGGTTCCGGTGTGAAAGACCTTGCTGATCAGCTCGCTGAGTATGGTGCAGATAAAGTTATCGTAGTGGACGATCCCGAATTGAAGGATTACAGAACAGAGCCCTATGCACATGCGCTCTCTTCCGTAATCAACCAGTATAAGCCTGAGATCATGCTGGTAGGCGCTACCGCAATCGGCAGGGATTTAGGCCCGAGAGTATCCGCAAGAGTGGCTACCGGTCTGACAGCAGACTGTACCGTTCTGGAGATTGGTGATTTCCCGTTACAGGCAGTGCCGGGACAGGAGCAGCTGCATAATCAGCTTCTGATGACGCGTCCCGCTTTCGGCGGTAACACCATCGCTACCATCGCATGTCCTTACAACCGTCCGCAGATGGCTACCGTACGTGCAGGCGTTATGCAGAAGATTGCTCCAATCAAGGGCGCAAAGGCTGTTGTGGAGGAGTTCAATCCCGGATTTACACCGGATAACAAATATGTAGAGATTCTTGATATCGTGAAATCAGTGGCTGAGACCGTTGATATCATGGATGCTAAGATTCTGGTATCCGGCGGCCGTGGCGTAGGAAGCCCGGAGAACTTCAAGATTCTGGAAGATCTGGCAGAGGTACTTGGCGGTACCGTAAGCTGTTCCCGTGCAGTGGTGGATTCCGGCTGGAAGCCCAAGGATCTGCAGGTTGGTCAGACAGGTAAGACTGTTCGTCCTAACGTATATTTTGCAATCGGTATCTCCGGTGCAATCCAGCACGTGGCAGGTATGGAAGAGTCCGACATCATTGTTGCGATCAACAAGGATGCGGATGCGCCGATCTTTGATGTGGCTGACTACGGCGTAGTGGGTGACCTGAACAAGATCGTGCCCAAGCTGACAGAGGCTTTGAAAGCTGAGATTGCAGCATCTAAATAAAATTTTTATCTAACAGGAATGAATAAAGCCTTCGCATTTATGATCTATTGGTCATTTGTGCGGAGGCTTTGTTAACATAAGGATATTTGGAAAAACCACGCATCTTTTGTTGAGGCGATAGGTAATTCTTTCGCCAATATAGAATAGTGATTTTGGGTTTTGCCATTCCGTTTTTGCGTGGAATATGTTACTATGAAAGAGAAATGGAATCTAAGGCAGTGAAGAGGATGGTTTGTGAAATGGAGGGGCTATGGACGGAACTGGAAGGAATCAGAATGAAATGGAGAACAAACCACAGTGGGACAATACTTATGGCAAACGGAGTCTGCCCCAGATAAATACTACTTACGGTGTACAGAATACCTTGTGTGAGGAGCAGAAGCAGCCGGAACAGAGTATGGCGGATAAGATCAGTTCCTTCGGACCGCCGGTACAGCCATATCTGCCACAGGAGAAGAAGCGTAAGAAAGGGATTTTTATTGCGCTGGGCGTGGTGTTGGCTCTTCTTCTAATTTGTATTGGCGCCGGATACCTTGCACATAGGAACGCTCCTGTTTACAAGATCAGGAAGGGCTTTGAGAATATGGACAAGGAATGGGCACAGATGCGCAATCCTTTGTCGGAGAAACTGGATGCGGATGAGCTTAAACGGATGATGGCAGAGGATGGCAGTCACGTCAAGACCAGACTGAACTTTGCTATGGATACTTATGGAATGGGAAGTGTTACGCTGGGAATCGATACGGATTACCAGAAGGATGTGCGGCACAAAGAACTGGATGCCAGAACCAGTTTAAGCGTAATGAACTATGAATTTGCGCATTTCAATCTCTATGGGGATGAGGATGCACTGTGTTTTTCCATTCCGGAATTGTTTTTGGAAGATGTTTATATTGAGACGGAGGATGTGACGGGACAGTATAACAAGTCCATGTGGGCAGATTCCTATCTGTTTGGGGAAATGGAGGAAGAGTATTCCATAGATTTGTTTGCTGACATCCCGCAGTATGAGTCCGTACACAGCTGGCAGGATGTAAGGGAATATCTGGGTAAAAGTTCCGAACATCTGGAAACCTGTCTTACAGATGCCAGGCTAGAAAGAGCCGGAAAAGGAATCTATCGGGTTACTTTTGATGCGCTGGAAGTCAATTATCTGCTGCGGGATCTTTTGCAGGCCTATGAGGATATGACAGGCCAGGACATGTATGATCTGATGTCCTGTCTGCAGTTAGTCAGCATGGGTGATGATATCAGTCTATTGATTAAGATCGATCAGAAGGGAGTGATCAGGCGGATTGTACTGGAAGATCCAGTCAGTATTCTGGATAACCAGATTAAGATGGAGGGAGAGATTCTTTTTAACGGGCAAAAGAGAAGTATCGATCTGCTTCAGGGAGAAATTACATTTACAAGATATGATGGTGATGAAAATCTGGAAATTGTTTGGCAGGTGGATCAGTGGATCGATTCGGCCGGGGATGAATACCAGGTGGAAGCGGATATGAAGTGCAAAGCCATGGACGAGGAAATGAATTTGAAGTATAAGGGTACTTATGATGCCGTCTATGATGAATTTGTGATGAACTTTTCCATGAAAGATGACTGGACAGTCTGTAATATCTATGGGAATGGACGATTTGACAATATCAGGCCGGGGTGTGGATATGAGATGGATCTGGAAGAATTTTCTCTGGAATTGGATGGAGAAGAACTCTTCAAGCTAAGCGGCGATATCATGGTGGAACCGCTCCGTGGCGAAATCAGGCGTTCGGCAAAGGCGAGGAAAGCATTTTTTCAGATGACAGAGGAGGACTGGTACGAGATCCTTGACAGGATTGATGAGGAATATGGCAGCCTTCTGGATATGATGTGGTAGAGATAGGGGAATGGTCTGACAGGCTGTTCGGCTGTGAAAGAAATGATGTAGACAAACATGCAGAGGAACTGATATGGAAGAGCGGCATCAAAAAGAAACCGGGAAGTGAGGGTGAATATGGATATAGATAATAACAGGATGGCTGATGCAGGAAGCGCGGACGAGGAGATGATTGCGGAGGTTATGCGGCATCTGGATCAGGAGTCTTCCCAGGGAGTATATCGTATGAGTGTTACCTTTGATGAGAAGGAAGAGAAGGCCAAGGATGTCTCCCATACCTGTTGTCATATGTATGGCAGACCGGCTTCGGAAACGGTGGGCCTTCTCGATATGTATACTGATATGAACGCAGGGCAGCCGGATCGGAGCTGAGATTTTACAAAGCAGGGTCAAGGAGGATAGTATGATGGACAAAGATACAAAGAATATTATGGAGTACGAGACAGTGGCACTGGATGATGAGAACAGTGCCCTGGTGATCATAGACCAGACAAAACTTCCGGGAGAGACGGTATTGATCAGTCTGCATACAGGACAGGAGATTTGGGACGCTATTTATCTGCTTAAGGTGCGCGGAGCGCCGGCTATCGGTGTGGCGGCGGCTTTCGGGATCTATCTGTTGGCAAAGCAGATTGAGACACAGGAATATGAAAGCTTTTATCAAGCTTTTCACAAGCAGAAAGAATATCTCAATTCGGCGCGTCCTACAGCGGTTAACTTATCCTGGGCCTTAAACCGCATGGAGAGAGTGTGTACGGAAAACAGGGAAAAACCGGTGGAGGAGATTAAGGCGCTTCTGCGGGCAGAGGCTGTTGCCATGAAGGAGGAGGACATCCGGGTATGTAAGGCAATCGGTGAGCACGGACTTACGCTGGTTAAGCCGGGGGATGGCATCCTTACCCACTGCAATGCGGGGCAGCTTGCGACCTGTAAGTATGGCACTGCCACGGCTCCTATTTATTTAGGGCAGGAACGGGGGTATCATTTCCGCGTCTTTGCAGATGAGACAAGACCGCTTCTGCAGGGAGCCAGGCTGACAGCTTATGAACTTTATGCATCCGGGGTGGATGTGACGCTTCTGTGTGACAATATGTCGGCAACAGTCATGCGTAACGGCTGGATTAACGCCGTGTTTGTGGGGTGTGACAGGGTGGCGGCCAACGGGGATACCGCAAATAAGATCGGTACTTCGGTGGTGGCCACGGTGGCGAAGCGTTATCATGTGCCGGTTTATATCTGTGCGCCCACGTCCACGATTGACATGAACACGCCCACGGGAGCAGATATTGTCATTGAGCAGCGTCCGGCACACGAGGTGACACAGATGTGGTATGAGAAACCCATGGCTCCGGAGGGCGTTAAGGTGTTTAATCCGGCTTTTGATGTGACGGACCATGACCTGATTGCCGGGATTGTGACGGAGTACGGTATTGCCAGAGAACCCTATACGGAATCCTTGAAGGAGATGTTTGCGCGGAAGGAAGCAGACAGGATTTGAGTCTGCAATCGACAGCTGGATAGAACGTATAATTTTGTTTGTAAAATTGCACAATACAATATATAGATGTTTGAGGTGCCTTGCATACAATATATTGTTTGCTGGGGACGCTTTCATAGAAAAAGGGAGTATAAAAACGATAAAACGAATATAAGGGGATGGAAAAATTCTACAGATTGACAGGAAATCTGGACTTGTATCTGCGGTCTTCCTGTGTTATAACTAGGATAGAGATGCGAAGAAACAGAAGAAAGTACGCGGATGGATGTAAATCCTCCGCATACTATGCTGGGTGATATTGTTATCGATTGAAACGAAATAATTTATAGGGTTCTACTTCCAGAGCCCTGGCGATGGCGAAAAGAAGATCCAGCGAGAGCGGGCGGATGATATTGGGAGCCTCAATGGCGCCCAGATGCTGACGACTGATGTCCACCATTTCTGCAAGTTGTTCCTGTGTCAGCTTTCTGTGTTTTCTGTAATAGGCTATGTTGTATCCCAGTTCCGTGTATTCATAGGAGTAAGGGGATACGGAATCGTTTTGTTTCATAAAATTTCCTCCAATAGTTTTATTGTAAGTATTAACGAAAAATAGTAAATAATGCCAGAGACAACAAATGATATGGAATAAATAACAACATATACATGAGAGATATAAGGAGCTGTGAGCAGGGGGGATTATATGCGACAGCGGTGTGGAGGTTTCTATGAGATTAGAAGAACTGCGGGATTATGAGTTTGTCACGATTCAGTGTCATGATAATCCTGATGCGGATACGCTTGCATCAGGTTTTGCCATGTACTGCTATTTTCAGGATATGGGCAGACAGGTGAGGCTGATTTATTGTGGGAGAAACAAGATTCAGAAACCAAATCTTTTGATGATGGTGGATCATCTGGAGATTCCGGTTACTTACATAGGTGATGTGCCGGCCTTTCTTGCGCAGGAACCGGGAGGGAGGCTGAGAGGGCTTCTGATCACGGTGGATGGCCAGTACGGCGCGGGTAATGTGACGAAACTGCCTGCCGAGGAGGTGGCGGTCATCGACCATCATCAGGTGGAGATGACGCCTCCGGCTAAGAGTGAGATCAATCCCCACCTGGGGAGCTGCTCGACTCTGGTGTGGCAGCTATTGGACAAAGCAGGATATCAGATAAAGGATCTGCGTCTGGGGACAGCCCTCTATTATGGATTGTTCACGGACACCAATCAATTTGCAGAGATTTTTAATCCGCTGGATATGGATATGCGGGAAGCGGTTCCCTGTGATAAGACATTGATCACACTGCTTCGTAACTCCAATCTGTCCCTGCAGGAGATGGAAGTAGCCGGTGTGGCTATGATTCGGCATATCTATAATGATGACTATAACTATGCGATCATCAAATCCAAACCCTGTGATCCGAATATTCTGGGATTGATCAGTGATTTCCTGATTCAGGTGGCGGAAGTTTATTGCTGTGTTGTTTATAATGAGACCGGGGACGGTTATAAATTCTCTGTCCGCAGCTGTGTGAAGGAAGTACAGGCCAATGAACTGGCGGCTTTCCTGGCGGAAGGCGTGGGATCTGGTGGCGGACACCGGGAGAAAGCGGGCGGATTTATCAGTATGCAGCTGTACGAGGAAGCCTATCCAACGCTGCATTCGGAAGCCTTTTTCAGTGAGCGTCTCAATGACTATTTCGATCACTGTCAGGTTATTTATGCGAAAGAGTATGAGATTGGCCTTGCGGATATGCAGCCTTATGTCAAAAAGCCTGTGCCGCTTGGCTACGTGGAGGCCACAGAGGTACTGCCTACAGGTACGCCCATCACCATCCGTACACTGGAGGGAGATGTGGATATGGTGGTGGAGGATGATCTGATCATTATGGTTGGGATCAAGGGAGAAGTGTATCCGAACCGCAGAGATCGTTTTGAGAAGAGCTATGAGACGACACAGAGATCGTACCATGAGTGCGAGGATCATGCACACTGCGAACTTTTGTATGAGCCAACGATACATAATCGTTCCACGGGAGAGGTGATGAAGCTGGTCGATCAGGCCAAGATCTGTATTGCCAGCGGCGGTACCCATATCTATGCGAAAGAGTTGACTGAAAGAGTCAAGATATTTACGGCGTGGGATGAGGAAAAATATATGTTGGGAAAACCGGGAGACTATCTGGCAGTGCGTTTCGATGATATGCATGATATCTATGTGGTAGAGCGGGATATCTTCCATAAGACTTATGAGGAGAAAGCAGCGCAGTAGTAGGATCAAGAAGGGGATTAGGCGGCCGTAAACGGCTCTGCCATGGAGGATGGATGTGAAGAATAAAGAAGATACGACCTTAGAGAATGGGATGCGGTATGATGCCTTTATCAGTTACCGTCATACGGAACCGGACAGCTATGTAGCGCAGACACTGCATAAGTGCCTGGAAAGTTTTAAGCTGCCCCGCAGTCTGGTGCGGCAGAGGGAGGAAGAACTGCGCCGGCAGATTATGGCAAGCGAGGAGAAAGACACGGCCGTACGTGAAAGCGGGAATGGAGAAGAAAGGATATTGCACGACACGTCCGAGATGAAGACCCGGATTCACAGAGTTTTCCGAGATCGGGAAGAACTGCCGCTTGTAAGTAATCTGGCGGATCCGATCACGGAGGCGTTGGAACAGTCGGAGTTTCTCATTGTCATCTGTTCTCCTAGACTGAATGAGTCAATGTGGTGCCGCAAGGAGATAGAGACCTTTATCCAGATGCATGACAGAGAGCATGTGCTGGCTGTTTTGGTGGAGGGAGAGCCGGAGACCTCGTTTCCGGAGGAACTGCTCTACCGGGAGGAGGAAGAACTGCAGCCTGACGGCAGTGTCGTATATAAGAAGGTGCCCGTGGAACCGCTGGCGGCGGACGTGCGCGGGCGCACACACAGAGAAATACGCAAGAAGGTTAGGAATGAGCTGCTTCGTCTGGCGGCTCCTATGTTTGACTGTAATTATGATGATTTAAGGCAGCGGCACAAAGAGCAGAAGATGCGGAAAACCATTTTGACATCGGTGTCGGTGAGTGCGGTGTGTCTGTTGATCGGTCTGGTCAGTACGATCATGGCGCTGAAGATACAGCATCAGAGTCAGCAGATACAGTATCAGAGTGAGCAGATTGAGAAATCGGCGCAGCAGATTTATGAACAATCCGAGGTGATAGCTGCGCAGAACGTGGAGGTCAGTAAACGGATGGCCGAAGCGCAGGCCAGGGAGGCTCTTTCCTTTCTGGAAGAGGGGAACCGGATGCTGGGGATGACGGAAGCCGTCATGGCCTACGAGAACTGGTCTCCGGAAAAGATATTTGATGGTTTGGATGATGAAAATATCTATAAAGGAATGACTGCGTTGGAGGAATGCCCTTCCCAGCTCACCTATGCGTTGACGGAACTGATGTATTTATATGAGAACGGGACGCAGATCAAACCGGACCGCATTCTGGAAGCCGGCAGTACCATCCGCCATATGAAATTATCGCCGGAGGGGAGCAGATTGATGACGGTGGGAGATTCCGGCAGTCTGTCGGTCTGGGAGAGTCAGAAGGACAGCGCTAAGTTATCGGTCAAACCGGAGGGGGTGAATCTGTACTGGGAAAGCCAGATGGATTTCCTGTCAGAAGATCAGATTCTGTATCCCCAGGAAGATACGCTCTGTCTGCAGGATATTGAGACAAAGGAGATTACCACCTATCCCTGTGATGCGTATGAAGGAGTGATTCCCATACCGGATAAAGGATCCTTCCTGGTAGTGGAGAAGTCGGGATGTTACCTGGTGGGAGCAGACGGGAAGGCGGCGGACCGGCTGCAGTGGGATCAGCTGCAGGAGGGACTGAGCGCCAAGTCCGGTTTTGAATTTGCCCAGGCAGTCACGAAAGACGGCAGGATTCTGGCAGCGCTGGAACTGACTGGTACAGTCAGTGCAGATGATGGGACGGCGGATGCGTCTGCCGGGAGTCTGCCGGGAAGAGAAGGAAAATGGATCGTAACGCTGGAATATGACGGCAACGGCGGGGGAGAACCCACAGCTGCGCTCTATCCCATCGATTATGAATATATAGGCGGTATCTGTCTGGAAGCGGACAGTTATCAGCAGCAAGGCGACCTGCTCTATGTGATCAGTAACCACAGTGAAAAGACAGATGCTTCTGTAACTATGGGTGATATGACAGGACGGCTGCAAGTGTTTGACTTGTCTGGTCAAAACAAACTCTGGTCTTATGATAAGTCCGGCGGCTGGCTCTATGATGTGGGTTTGGCTCATCAAAAGGACAGCAATTACCTTTTGTGTCAGATGTACAGCGAGGTGCTGCTGCTTGACAGGCGGGACGGCAGTCCGATTCATACCTTTTCTTTTGGTTCCGAGGTGGTAAAGACCGGCGCTTATAAGGACTCTGAGCATTTTATGGCGTTTACCAGGGATGGTGTCTGGCATTATCTGCACACCGGACGGATGGAGGATATGGTGGGCATGACCTTTGTTGACTGTACTTCTTCCAATGTGAAGGATTTTGCCATCGGGGACGGCTACTGTGTGACACTGCCTTATGGCAGTAACTGTGCGACCATATACCGGACAGCCCGCGGTGCGGGTGTGGAGTCCTTCTATGAGGGGGAAGGTATTTACCAGCAGGCCAAGCTCAGTGCGGACGGAGGACTCCTGGCGGCGTCCAGGTATAATGAGAGCTACCATACCTGTGTGGAGATGTTTGATACGGCTAAGAAAGAACTCTTATGGACTTATGAGGATGACAGTTATTATGAGGCCATGAACTTTGGTGATTTTGACGGGGATGGAACAGAAACCCTCATGGTGATCACCAAGGGGGCATATCATATGATTAATCCGGTGGATGGGAATGTAATCAGTACGGTGACATTTCCAGACAGTTATATGGATTATCTGGGCATGGATACGGCAAACGGGGTAATCTGTATGCAGGATTATCAAACGCTGTACGGATACCGGATCGCGGACGGCGCCCTTCTCTATGAGGAAGAATTGGAGGACGGCATCACGGCTGTGTGCCATGGACAGCCCTTTTATGCGGTAGCCTCCAAGGAGGCGGATGGCCTGCTCTTCTACCAGATGGGAGAGGCGGAAGTCTTTATGGATCCCAAAGCGGGGATAGATGTGGATTATCTGGAGACCATGTTCTTTGACGAGGATGATGACGATCTTTATCTGGTGTATAAAGATGGAAGAGTGGTCATTTACTTTGTGAACTGGAACAGTGAGGATGTTCATTTCTGCGGCGCTCATGGCAGTTATGAGGGGCTTTCCGAGAAGATGACACGGTACGAGGCGGTGGAGGGAGCGAATTTCGGTCTCTTGTGCGGAGATAATGACGCCTACCAGATTAATCTGCAAAAGGGGCAGATGTACTATAAACTCTCCCAGATTCATGGATATCTGGCCTATGATGCCGTTTCGGGAACGCTGTATCTGCATAACGGACAGGAAATCTGTATTTCTCCGCTGTATTCGATGGAGGAGATTGTGGATATGGCACAGCAGATATTGAGCGAAAGCAGTCGTTATTGGAATTACCGGGAATTGGTACCGTTTTATATAGAGGATATCTGAACGTACAGGGGCTGCGAAGTTAGGTGAATAAGCAGGAAAAGAAAGACAGAGAGCCCTAAAATGATTACAACTTAACTAAGGAAAAGGAACAATGGGAGATAAAAAGAGAGATAAAAAAGGAGATAAGAAAAGAGAAACAGGAGGTGGTAATATGGTGTATAAATGCAGTGTATGCGGATATGTGTTTGATGAGGAGAAAGAGGGAAAAACACTGGCGGAAGTGACGGAATGTCCTATGTGCAAACAGCCTACAGATAAGTTTGTGCCGATGGAAGAACAGAAATCAGGAGCTGTGGCAGCAGCCGGAAAAGGGCAAGAGGGAGAAGAAATGGAACCGGGTCATCAAGACCTACAGTATCCCAAGGAAACCCGCAAAATGGATGCAGATTACCGTTACATGAAGCAGATCCAAGAGATGGCAGTGACCGGGAAGCCGATTATCGAGGCGATGGGCACCCGGATGTCCATGCCGGATTGGGATGATATTCTCGTGCTGGGGGCGCAGCTGAATCCGATGCCTTTAGATGAACATGCGCCTGTAGTGACTACTACGGTCATTGGCAAAAACGCGAAACGTCCCATGATACTGGATACGCCGGTCTATATTTCCCATATGTCCTTCGGAGCATTGTCCAAGGAAGTCAAAACCGCTATGGCCAAAGGAAGCGCTATGGCCCGCACTGCCATGTGCAGCGGGGAGGGCGGTATCCTGCCGGAAGAAAAGGAAGCCGCATACAGATACATATTTGAGTATGTTCCGAATAAGTATAGTGTGACGGACGAAAATCTCCGGACTTCAGATGCGGTGGAGATTAAGATTGGACAGGGAACTAAACCGGGCATGGGAGGACATCTGCCGGGCAGTAAGGTGACGCCGGAGATTGCGAAGATTCGCGAAAAACCTCTGGGAGAGGATGTGATCAGCCCTTCCAGGATGCCGGGCATTGATACCAAAGAAGATCTGAAAGCGCTGGTAGAGGAATTGCGTAGAAGAAGTGACGGCAGACCGATTGGCATCAAAATCGCGGCAGGACGGATTGAGCAGGATCTGGAATACTGTGTCTTTGCGGAACCGGACTTTATTACCATAGACGGCAGAGGCGGTGCAACGGGGGCGTCTCCGGCAATCGTCAGGGATTCCACCAGTGTGCCTACTATTTATGCACTTTACCGTGCCAGGAAATATCTGGATACCGTCAAATCCGATATTCAGTTAGTGATTACCGGCGGCCTCCGGGTATCTTCTGATTTTGCCAAGGCGCTGGCTATGGGAGCGGACGCGGTGGCGGTGGCCTCGGCGGCGATGGTGGCGGCAGCCTGCCAGCAGTACCGGATCTGCGGTTCCGGCATGTGCCCGGTGGGCGTGGCAACGCAGGATCCTGAACTGCGGGCCAGACTGCATGTGGAGGCAGCAGCGAAACGGGTGGCAAATTACCTGATCTGATCTACGGAGGAATTAAAGACGTTTGCCAGGATAACCGGGCATGGGAATATTCATGATCTGCATGTGGGAGATCTTTGTACGATCAACCGGGAGATATCGGAGTATACCAATATTAAACACGCGTAGGTAATGTAACATTGAATATATAAATCACGGAAGGAGATTAATACCATGAGCAACAAATACGCAGGAACACAGACAGAGAAGAATCTGGAAGCAGCATTTGCGGGAGAGTCACAGGCAAGGAATAAGTATACTTATTTCGCATCTGTAGCCAAGAAGGAAGGCTTTGAGCAGATTTCAGGCATTTTTGCAAAGACGGCGGACAACGAGAAAGAGCATGCCAAGATGTGGTTTAAGGAGTTAAACGGCATCGGTGATACGGCGGCGAATCTCGGTGCAGCGGCAGATGGTGAGAATTACGAATGGACAGATATGTATGAAGGATTCGCGAAGACTGCGGAGGCGGAAGGATTCCCGGAACTGGCGGAGAAGTTCCGCATGGTAGGCGCGATCGAAAAGCATCATGAGGAGAGATACCGTGCACTGTTACATAATGTGGAGACCAAAGCGGTGTTTGAGAAGAGCGAAGTGAAAGTGTGGGAGTGCCGTAATTGCGGTCACATTGTGGTGGGCACCAAAGCGCCGGAAGTATGTCCGGTCTGCAATCACCCACAGAGCTATTTCGAGGTCAGCGCAGAGAACTATTAAGCCGGCAGTTCCCATACCGGGACTTGCAGTTTTTGGCAAAGTGTGTATAATGATAAATAGGTTTATACAGCCGGCAAAGCAGTTTTGCAAGGAGGAATCAGGCGATGGGATTTACATTGTTAGTGGGCGGTTTTGTAGTGGTTGTCATCATTCCGGTGGTGATTTCCGTAGTGTCTTCCGTAGTTTCCGGCATTGCTGCGGCAGTAGATGACGAGGAAGACTAAGGAATAGAAAAGGGCTTTTACCGATGGATAGATTCGGTAAGTAAGAGAGGTACAGGGCAGGGTGGAATTTCACAGAGTGGGATTTTGCCCTGTTTTTTATAGTTTTTTCTTTCTATTTTAGTCAGCCTATGGTAAAATATTTAGGAATAATCGAGTGATACTTGATTCTTTGAAGGAGGAAGCGGCGGCAGCAGTTGCGAAAGCCGCGTGAAATATCTATGAGTGAAAATGAGAAACAGCTGACACCGGAGGAATCTGAAACAAGGGAAGTGGTGTCCAAGAATTTTATTGAGCAGATTATAGAGAAAGATCTGGCAGAAGGTGTTTATGACACCGTGCATACCCGGTTTCCGCCGGAACCCAACGGTTATCTGCACATTGGCCATGCCAAGAGTATTCTGTTAAATTCAGGGCTTGCAGCCCAGTACGGCGGCAAGTTCAATATGCGTTTCGATGATACCAATCCAACCAAGGAAAAAAGCGAGTTCGTGGAGTCCATCAAAGCCGATGTGAAGTGGCTTGGCGCAGATTATGAGGACAGATTGTTCTTTGCTTCCAATTATTTTGAGCAGATGTATGAGGGAGCGCTTAAGCTGATCAGGAAGGGGAAGGCTTATGTGTCAGATCTCACCGCTGAGCAGATGCGGGAATACCGCGGCACGCTGACGGAGCCGGGGCGCGATGACCCGAACCGAGACAGAAGCGTGGAAGAGAACCTGCAACTGTTTGAGGAGATGAAAGAGGGCAAATATGCCGATGGTGAGAAGACGCTTCGGGCAAAGATTGACATGTCCTCACCCAATATTAATATGCGGGATCCGATTCTCTATCGTGTGGCTCATTTATCTCATCAGAACACGGGAGATAAATGGTGCATCTATCCCATGTATGATTATGCACATCCCATTGAAGATGCCATCGAGGGAATTACCCATTCGATCTGTACGTTGGAATTTGAGGATCACAGGCCGCTCTATAACTGGGTGGTGACAGAACTGGAATATCCTCATCCACCTAAGCAGATTGAGTTTGCAAAGATGTATTTGACCAATGTGGTCACCGGCAAGAGATATATTAAGAAACTCGTGGAGGACGGCATTGTGGACGGCTGGGACGATCCCAGGCTGGTGTCCATTGCCGCACTTAGAAGAAGGGGATTCACACCGGAATCCATTAAGCTGTTCGTGGATCTGTGCGGTGTATCCAAGGCCAATTCCTCGGCGGAGTACTCCATGCTGGAGTATTGCATCAGAGAAGATCTGAAGATGAAACGCCCCAGGATTATGGCAGTGACCGATCCGGTCAAATTAGTGATTGATAACTACCCGGAAGGAGAGACCGAGTGGCTTACCGTAGTCAACAATCCGGAGAATGAGTCTCTGGGATCTCGTGAGGTGCCTTTTAGCAGGGAGTTATATATCGAGAGAGAGGACTTTATGGAGGAGCCGCCAAAGAAGTATTTCCGACTGTTTCCGGGTAATGAAGTTCGTCTCATGAGTGCCTATTTCGTGAAATGTGTAGGGTGCGAGAAGGATGAAGATGGAAATGTGACAGTGGTGCACTGTACTTATGATCCGGCGTCCAAAGGGGGCAACAGTCCTGATGGCAGAAAGGTCAAAGGAACCATCCACTGGGTATCGGCGGCAGAGTCTGTGAAGGCACAGGTCAGGCTCTATGAGAATATTATTGATGAGGAAAAGGGTGTCTACAATGAGGACGGCAGCCTGAACCTGAATCCCAATTCTCTTAGGGTGCTCGATGAGTGCAGGGTTGAGCCTTCTGTGAAGGATGCGGAGGCATATGAGAGTTTTCAGTTCGTGCGACAGGGGTTTTTCTGTGTGGATTGCAAAGATTCCAGGCCGGGAGCACTTGTTTTTAACAGAATTGTGTCTCTTAAGAGTTCTTATGTATTGCCGAAAAAGGAGAATTAGGGTACAATATCTTTATATGTATTATTTATAGCTGGGAGGATAAAGTAATGGCAGGATTATTGTCGGGGTTAGAGCAGTTTGGTTTGAGTAATCTGGAAAGCATGGATTTGTATGAAGCGCCTAAGAAAGCGGAGGCGGGGCCGGATGGAGCGCCCGCGGCGCCAGTGGTACAGGAGCAGGATTTTCTGTTTGATAAGTCCTTTAACTGTCCGATCTGTGATAAGGAATTTAAGGCAAGGACCGTTAAGATCGGCAAGGCAAAACTGGGGGGCAGCGATCTGGATCTTCGTCCCAGATACGAGCAGATCGATCTTTTGAAGTATGATATCATCATGTGTCCATACTGTGGGTATGCGGCGCTTAGCAGATTTTTTAAGTTCCTTACATCACCCCAGGCGAAGAATATACAGAAGGCGATTTCTTCGACTTTTAAGCCGCAGAAAGAGACCAAGGAGACATATACCTATGATGAGGCGTTAGAGCGTTATAAGCTGACGCTGGCGAATGCGATCGTCAAACAGGCGAAATCCAGTGAGAAGGCATATATCTGTTTGAAGACAGCCTGGCTGCTGCGCGGCAAGGCGGAACATCTGGATACTACGCAGCCGGATTATGAGGAACAGAAGAAAGCTTGTCAGGAAGAGGAAGATGAATTCTTGAGAAATGCTTTGGAGGGGTTCCTGGCGGCAAGACAGACAGAGAATTTCCCTATGTGTGGTATGGATGAACCCACAGTGGATTATCTGATTGCAGTGACGGCAATGCGTTTTGAACAGTATGACTTAACCAGCCGTCTGATTACAGGCATCCTCACTTCCACCGGTGCTAATCCGCGTATGAAGGATAAGGCAAGGGATGTGAAGGAAATGCTGATGAAGAAGATTAAGGAAAAAAATGCGGCCAGAAAGTAGATGGTCGTTGAAAAGATGAAAGAATTACCGATTCATATTCAGTTAGACTTAAAGAGCGGTAAAACATTATACGAGCAGATCTATGAATACATTCGGGAAGAGATCAGGGCAGGACGGCTTTTGGTAAATGAGAAGCTGCCCTCCGCCAGATTTCTGGCTCAGGATCTGCAGGTGTCCAGAACTACGGTTGATATGGCGTACGGGCAGCTGGTGGCGGAAGGGTATCTTGTGGCGCGTCCCAAGAGAGGCTACTATGTCAGCGCCTTAGAAGGTTTGTATGAGTTGAAGGATTTGCCCTTTGTGGGACAAAAGTCTGGTGAAGGTCTGCAGATGGAATCCTCGCAGGAACAGTTGGATGCCTGTCGTTATGATTTTTCTCCGAATGTGATTGATATGCGTCTCTTCCCCTATGCTACCTGGAAAAAGATTACCAGGAATATTCTTGTAGATGCCAAGAGCCATATGTTTGCGCTGGGGGAGCCGCAGGGTGATGCGGAACTTCGGACAACGATCTGCCGTTATCTGCATGGATCCCGCGGGGTGAATTGTGAGCCGGAACAGATTATTGTCGGAGCAGGGAATGATTTCCTGCTTCTTTTATTGGAAAAGATTCTGGGGCGCCATATTCATGTGGCAATGGAAAATCCTACCTATGTGAGAGCGTATAAAATTTTTCGTTCCTTTGCTTATCCGGTATCGCTGGTGCCGGTGGATGAGAGGGGAATCCGGGTGGACTGTCTGCGAAAGACAGACGCACAGATTGCTTATGTGATGCCGTCTCATCAGTATCCTACGGGAGTATCCATGCCCATCGGGCGGCGTATGGAGCTCCTAAAGTGGGCGGCAGAACAGGAGGGGCGATATCTGATCGAGGATGATTACGACAGTGAATTTCGCTATAAAGGAAAGCCACTGCCATCCCTGCAGGCTTCCGATACGGCGGGGCGGGTCATTTATATCGGTACTTTTTCCAAGGCGATTGCGCCGGCTATCCGTATCAGTTATATGGTGCTTCCCTACTCGCTTCTTGAGAGATACCGGCGGGAATGCGGCTTCTTTTCTTCGTCCGTGTCGCGTATCGACCAGACCATCTTAAATGAGTTTATCAGGGACGGATATTTTGAACGGTATCTGAACAAGATGCGTAAACATTATCGTATGAAACACGATCTGCTCCTAAGTGAGATCCGCCCTCTGGAAAAGGAGTTCCGTGTCACAGGGGGCAATGCGGGCCTGCATATCCTGTTGACGGATAGGAAGGGAAGAAGTGAGGCGGCTCTGGAGGAGGCTGCCCGGCTGCAGGGTGTAAAGACCTATCGGCTGGGAGATTTTCGGCTGGGGGAGACATCGGACACCGGAGAAGAGAGAGGGTTTCTGATGCCGGCCACTATGATTCTGGGCTACGGCGGATTGTCTATGGAAGAGATCCGGGAGGGAATCGGTATACTAAAAAAAGTCTGGTCTTAGACGCTGCAATCCAAGACCGGACTTTTACTTTGTATGCTGCCCGATTGTTATCTTTGATATGTAATCTTCTTTAACATGTTCAGATAGGAGGCTGTCTCCTCGTATAGCATCTCCGGGTGGAAGGAAGCGTCCTGGAAACGGGCTCCCATCAGGCCATCGATGGTGTAGTCCAGCATTTCGTCAAGTTTGTCATAATCAACGTCCGCATTAAACAAAGAACGGTCAGACTGGTTCTTCAAGACGGCATAGACATCCGGTAATACATTGCGCTGCCGTTCAATGGCGGAGAGCGCTTCCCCCATGTCCTCGCGGCGGCAGCGGTTTAAGAACATCTGCATATAAGGATAATTCTTAAGAACCTGCATTTTGGCAAATTCCATCTGCTTACGGAGTTCAAAATAATCGGTGGTCGTGGAAGATACGCCGCTGGTCAGTTCCAGTTTCATGAATCTGACGCTGTAGTCATAGAGAAAAGTATAAAGTCCCAGCTTGCTTCCGAAATAGTGAAATAAAAGACCCTTACTGATTCCTGCTTCTGTTACGATGTCATCTGTACTGGCATGTTTATAGCCGCCCATTGAAAATACCTTCAGAGCAGCATTGATCATGCGATCCTGTTTTTCCTTCTTTAGATCAAAAAATTTTTCGTTCATGTTCTCCCCAATTCTGCATAAATTGACCTTTTTGGTCGATTTATACTATAACACAAATTTTTGTAGGATTCAATGTTATGTGAAAAACTAGTTTAGAGAAAAATTTTAAGTACAAGATGTTGTGGTCGGAGTGCGATAAAATGGGGTGAGAAGATATATTTGTACTAAAATCCAGGCCGCAAAACTAATTTCGTTAAGTGAAATCTGAAGGAATTGACTTTTTTACTTTTTTTGTACATATTCCCTTTTCTTTTTCGTAAAATAGTATTAATATAGTGATATAACACACGGTGAAAGGAGAACACTGATGGCGAAGAAATTTGGTAAGTTTTTAATGGTAACAGCGGCTCTTGGCGCCGTGACGGCGGGAGCATATTATTATCTGAAGAGTAAAGATGCTCTCATGGATGATGATTTTGATGACGATGATGATTTTGATAATTTTGATGATGATCTGGACGAAGATGGCGCGGCCAAAGATGCAGACCGTAATTATGTGGATTTAGATCTTCAGAAAGCTGACGATTTCAAGGAGGGCATCAGCGCGGAGAAAGCCGATGCAGCTGAGAAAGTTGTTGGCGGTGTGCAGGAAGCGGCACAGAAAGTCGAGGAAAAGGTGGAAGAGTTCTTCGATGACGATGACAGCGATGGATCCATGGATGCAATGTAAGACGAAGTTTCCAGATACAAAAATAATCAAGGCGGCCAGGTTGATGCAACCCAGCCGCCTTTTTGTCGGGTTCGAGTCTATGAAGCGGAATATGTAGAGTTAACCTACTGAATATCCAAGTCCGCAAAACGGATCTTGTAGAGTCAACCCACCGCATATCCGAGTCCGCGAAACGGATTTTGTAAAGTTAACCTACCGCATATCCGAGTCCGCGAAACGGATTTTGTAGAGTTAACCTACCGAATATCCGAGTCCGCGAAACAGATTTTGTAAAGTTAACCTACCGAATATCCGAGTCCGCGAAGCGGATCTCGTAAAGTTAATTTGCGAAGCAAATTTACTTTTATTTATTCATCTTGTGCGGCGGATCCGCCGGATATCCTCCTTTTAATTTCTGCATACCGCGTTGGATGGCATCCTTGGAGTTCTTCCAGTCGGCATCTTTGTTGCGGTAATCGAATTTCTCTACCAGCCAGGCAACGTCCTCATACAAACGATTCATGTTCTGTTCCATTAACGGGAAGACAAGATCGTAGAAATCGGCTTTTTCTTTATCATTTAAGCGGCTGTCGGCAGCCTCGCACAGATCCCCGAAGTGATGCAGGCAGAAGCCCTTGCTGCTTTTGACCTTGTCGCGAAATGCAGGGTCTTTTTTATACATCACAAAGAAAGTGTCCAGATAGCGGTCGTAGGTGTCTGCATAGCGTTTGCAGATATAGCAGGACTGCTCTTTCTGGGCGATCCAGATGCCGATGGGATTTTGTCGTTCGGTCTGTTTTTTGAATTTATCTTTCAGCGATGTTTTGCCGGGTTTAAAAGATTTGATCTGCTCATGCAATTCGCGGTTCATCTGGACATAGTGTGTTTTGAGAATCCAGGCGTTTCCCAGAGTGTTACCATAGTCAAACATTTTCTTAAAGTGCTCCCGGCAGAAGCCGTCATGATCGGTCTGCTCGCGCACATCACTTTCCATATAGGAGGAGCCGGAACCTAAGACGAAATCGATCAGGTCCTGTTCCACGTTTCTTTCAATGAAGCAGAAAGGACATTCATCGTGGGCGTTCATGGCATCATTCAGGGGGATGGTATAGAGTTTTTCTTTCATGTGCAGGACTCCTTTTGCTGTTGATCTTGCGTCTATTATAACATCTGCGCGGGAAGATGGGAAGGGATCAATGGGGATGGGAGATGTATGCGAGATGTATGTAATTGACATACGCTTTAGGATTGTTATAATGGTAGCTGGCATTTATGCATTGCTTATATTACTAATATATTAAGATTCGGGTGTCAAATCATGCGGTTTTAAGGGAGGATATGTGGAATGAAAGACGAGAAAATCAGACTTGTGGTCACGGATCTTGACGGGACTCTGCTCAATTCACGTAAGGAGGTGCCGGCTGGATTTGAAGACTGGGTATGCAGCCATCCGGAGATTAAGACCGTGATTGCCAGCGGCAGGCAGTATTATAATATCTATAAGCTGTTTCCGAAGGCTGCACAGGAGATGCTCTTTATAGCTGATAATGGCGGATTGGTGGCAGAGCGGGGGGAATTTATCTATCTCAATACCATGCAGCCGGAGGATGTGAAGGCGTGTATGGAACGTTTCGGCGTCAGAGACGGGCACAGCGTTATCCTATGCGGGGTAAAGTCGGCTTATGTAAAGCATGGCAGCGCTGATCTGGAGAAAAATGCACATATGTACTATGAGCGGCTGACGTTTACAGATGATCTGCAAGGCTGTATGGAGAGGGATCAGATCATTAAGCTGGCAGTGTTTATCGAAGATTATAACGCGGTGTCCTATTATAGCGGGTTGACGGATATACCGGAAAAGGTGAATGTGGCGCTTTCGGGGGACTGCTGGCTGGATATAGCCAACAAAGAGGTGAGTAAAGGCGCGGCATTACAGTTTGTGCAGAATCGTTATCAGATAGATGCCGCCGCATGTATGGCCTTTGGGGATTTCCTGAATGATGAGAGTATGATGCGGCAGTGCGAGGAGAGTTATGCCATGAGCAATGCGCATCCGGGATTAAAGAGAGTGGCAAAGTACATTGCGCCTTCCAATGAGGAGGCGGGTGTGATGCAAATATTGGCGGGTTTGGACAGACAATAGACAAGCCAATTTATGAATAAGGCGATGTGCATGGCCGCTTTCGATAATATATTAGGTAAATCTCATGTTTTTGGTGACAACCGGGAGCGCTTTTGCTATAATGCTGAATTGACTAAGAATACAGGATACTTACGGATACGAAGAAAATGAGGTGTAAAGATGCAGGCACTGATTCCCGGAATTGATGAGGACACGGAAGGCATATTGTCGCAGGTGGAATGTTTCGCGCTGGATATGGACGGCACCATTTATCTGGGAGAACGTTGGATAGACGGCGCCAGGGAGTTTCTTGCCAGGATTGAGGAATCCGGCAGAGACTATGTGTTCCTGACCAACAATTCTTCCAAAAACGCGGCGGTCTATGTGGAAAAACTTGAGCGGATGGGACTTGCTGTCGGGGAGGAGAAGATTGTCACTTCCGGTCAGGCCACAATTTATTATCTAAGAAAGCACTTTCCGGAGGCCCGCGTGTTTCTTCTTGGCAATCCGCTGCTGCAGGAGGAGTTTAGGCAGGCGGGGATTACACTGGAGGAGGATCACCCGGATGTGGTGGTGACGGCTTTTGACACAAGTCTTGATTATGCCAAAATGTGCAAGGTCTGCAATCATGTGCGGGCCGGGCTTCCTTATATTGCAACACATCCGGATTATAACTGCCCTACGGAAGATGGGTTTATTCCGGATGCGGGCGCTATCCATGCGTTTATCCATGCATCGGCGTTCCGTTATCCTGACCGGGTGATCGGGAAACCAAACGAAGATATTATTGAATATTTGACCACTAGAGTCAACACAAAGCGGGAGCGGATCGCTATGGTAGGAGACCGGCTGTATACGGATATTGCAGCAGGCAGAAACCATGGCCTGAAAAGTGTTCTGGTTTTAAGCGGAGAGGCAACGATGGAAGAGGTAGAGGCTTCTGAGATTATGCCGCACCTGATCTTTCATTCGGTGCGGGAGATGATTCCCTTTGTGGATGCCGGCAGGAGAGAGAAGTGACACATTTGAATGTTAGTAGATAGTAAGTGACACTAGATTGCCGGTGGCAGGGATGCAAGTAAGACGATGACAAGAAGAGGAGGAAGAGTGAAATGAATATTCAGGCCCAGCTGTGTGGAATTATACTGATTATCATTATGATCCTATTTTATGTCAGATATAAAAGCCTGCGATTGAATACACAGATTATATTCCAGTGTCTTCTCGTAGTAGTTCTTTTCTGCGTGCTTTTTGATATGTTATCCATTTGGGCAATCGTACGTCTGTTGGCAAAGTCCCGGACGGCGGTGGTAGTGATCTGCAAGGCATATCTGGCTTCCCTGGTGCTGGTAGGACTGGCCGGACTATTGTATGAGTGTTCGGGAGTATATGAGCGGCAGAAGAAATTTGTCTGGGTGACAATGTGTGGACTGGGTGTGGCCATTGTATACATTATTATTATAGCCTGTCTGCCTATTAATATCAGCAAGCATGGCAGAATTGTGTATACGGAAGGTTCAAGTGTGCTGATGACTTATCTTGGCACATGCAGCTTTCTGGTGGTCAATTTCATCCTCACCATCAAAAAGCGCAGGCAGGCCAATCCGCGCAGAACCTAGGTAGTGCTGATGTGGCTGGGAGTCTGGTTTGCGGCAGCAGTGGTACAGTTTTTGAATAATGAACTGCTTCTGGTGGGATACGCCGGAGCTGTGGGTATTTTGATCATCTTTTTACGTCAGGAAAATCCGGAATATATGATGGATCGTATGACGGGGCTTTTTAATCAGGATGCGCTCTTTCTTTACGCCAGAAAGCTTTATAATATGGATCGGGAATTTTCCAGAAGAGTACCTGCTTTTCGGAATACCAGAATCTTTAAGATGGCGGATGATGAAGTATGGATGGTATTTGATGATTTAAGGCAGGTGGAGGATACCATCGAACAGATTAAAATATTTATTGAGGGCGGGAGAAAAGAAATCGGCGCAATGGCGCAGGTTGAATATATTTATATGCCAAGTTCCCTTCTGGTGAATGATTATCAGGAGATGGTTCATCTCATGCAGTATGCCAGATGGAAAAATCAGGATCATGCGGTATCCAATTTCCGGCAGATGGACCGGGAATTTGTGGTGCAGATGCAGCAGGAAAAGAGCATGGAACTGATGTTGGAACAGGCTATGAAGGAAGAGCGGATAGAGGTTTTCTATCAGCCCATATATTCCACGAAGGATCATAGATTTGTGAGTGCGGAAGCCCTGGTGCGGATGCGGGATACGGAGGGAAGACTGGTGTCGCCGGCGTCCTTTATCCCTGTGGCGGAGAGAAACGGGAAGATATTGTAGCTGGGAGAGATTGTTTTTGATAAGGTATGCCGCTTTTTTGCAGAACAGCATCTGGAACAGTGCGGACTGCATTATATAGAAGTGAATCTGTCCGTAGTGCAGTGCAGTTACGAACAGCTTGCGGAAGAATATATCAGTATTATGAAGAAATATCGGATCAATCCGGAATACATCAACCTGGAGATTACGGAATCAGCCTCCATGTCGGCCAAAAAGACGCTGTTAAGAAATATGCGCAGACTGCAGGAGTTTGGCGTGCGGTTTTCCCTGGATGATTTTGGAACCGGGCAGTCCAATCTCAACTATATTGTGGACATGCCGGTAGACATTGTGAAATTTGACAGGGAGATGAGTCAGGCATTCTTCCGGGATGAGAAGGCGCGGTACGTGATGAATGCGGCCATGCAGATGATTCAGGGTTTGCAGCTTAAGATTGTGTCGGAAGGCATTGAGGACGAAGAACAGTATCATAAGATGGAAAGTCTGGGCATTGATTATATTCAGGGCTACTATTTTTCCAAGCCGCTTCCCGAAACGGAGTTTGTGGAATTTTTGCACAAAAACAATGTTTAATTTCTATCTAAAACAGCAAAAATAAAGTATCATAGGAATCCCCTCTTGTCAAAAGGACAGGAGGGTGATATGCTGATTTCACGGAGTTGGAAACGTTACCGGTAACATTACCGGTCTGAGCGATTTGAAGTAAATAGGATAAAGCATAATAAAGGAAAGGATTTGTTGGTGTTATGAGAAAAAGCGGAGTGTTGTTGCCTGTATCCAGTATCCCGTCCAGGTATGGGATCGGCGCCTTTTCCAGGGAGGCTTATACGTTCATTGATTTATTAGAAAAGGCGGGGCAGGCCTACTGGCAGATCCTGCCGCTGGGGCCTACGGGCTACGGAGATTCCCCCTACCAATCTTTTTCAACTTTTGCAGGCAATCCCTACTATATTGACCTGGAAGCGCTGATTGAAGCCGGCTATCTGACGAAAGCGGAATGTGACAAGTATGATTTCGGTGACGAAGCGGCCTATGTGGACTATGAGAAGATTTATCTGTCCAGATTTAAGGCGCTTAAGGCTGCTTATAAGAACAGCCATATTGAGGAGGATGCAGGGTATCAGGAGTTTGTGGAGGACAACGCTTACTGGCTCAAAGACTATGCGCTCTATATGGCGGTAAAAAATTCCTTCGGCGGCAAAAGCTGGTGCGAGTGGGATGAGGATATCAGACTCCGTAAGCCAGCCGCGATGAAGAAGTATACTGAGAAATTTGCAGAAGAGATATCTTTCTATCAGTTCCAGCAGTATCTGTTTGCCAAACAGTGGCTTGCACTGAAACAATATGCGAATGACAGGAATATTCAGATCATCGGAGATATTCCTATTTATGTGGCCTTTGACAGTTCGGATACCTGGGCGAATCCGGAACTTTTCCAGCTGGATGAGACATTGACGCCGATTGCGGTGGCAGGCTGTCCGCCGGATGCCTTTTCGGCTACCGGACAGTTGTGGGGAAATCCCTTATACCGCTGGGATTATCACAAAGAGACGGATTATGCGTGGTGGATGAAGCGCATAGATTATTGTTACCGGCTCTATGATGTGGTGCGCATCGATCATTTCCGTGGATTTGACGAGTATTATTCCATTCCTTACGGCGATCCCACTGCGGAGTTCGGACATTGGGAGAAAGGGCCGGGGTATGAGATCTTTAAGACCATGAAAGCACAATTAGGCAGAAAAGCAGTGATTGCGGAGGATTTGGGATTTTTGACTGATTCGGTCATTAAACTGGTGAAAAAGACCGGCTATCCGGGTATGAAGATTCTGCAGTTTGCCTTTGACTCCAGAGAGGAGAGCGATTACCTGCCGCACAACTATGTGGCCAACAGCATTGCTTATACAGGGACGCATGACAATGACACCACGCTTGGATGGTATGACAAATTGCAGCGAAGAGATAAAGCGTTTGCCAGAAAATATCTGGATATCCGTTCCAGAAAGGATGTTCCGTGGGTATTCATTCGCGCGGCTCTGGCGAGTGTGTCCGATACCTGCGTGATTCCCATGCAGGATTATCTGGAACTGGGTACAGAGGCCAGGACCAACATGCCCTCTACACTGGGAACTAACTGGAAGTGGAGGATGCTGCCGGGACAGTTCACGGAGGAACTGGCAGAGAAGATTTATGATATGACCAAACTTTACGGAAGAGTACAGAAGTAAGAAGAGAAGCAGGGTGTTTGGATGGATGAAATTACGATTAAGGATATTGCAAAACAATGCGGCGTGGGAATCAGTACTGTTTCCAGGGCCTTGAACAATCATCCGGATATCAACCCGGAAACCAGGAGAAAGATTCTTCAGGTAATTGAAGATACGGGATTTATTCCCAATAACAGCGCCAGGAATCTGAAAAGGACGGATGCCAAGTGCATTGCCGTGCTGGTGAAAGGTATTACCAATCCGGTCTTCAGCAATATGATCCGAATCATCGAAGAGGAAACGCAGCGCAATAAATATGCACTGGTGCTTCGGCATGTGGAGATGCAGGAGGACGAGGTGGATGCGGCATTGGAACTGGAAAAGGAGAAACGGCTGCGGGGCATTGTGTTTCTGGGAGGACTGTTTGAGCATTCTGAGGTAAAACTTGGGAAGTTGAATGTGCCCTTTATCTTCAGCATGATCGGAGTCAATGTTTTGGACCGCGCCGGTAAGGTGGCGTTTTCCAATATTGCCGTGGATGACCGGCTGGAGAGCGAGAGGATGACGGAATATCTGTTGGGACTCGGGCACAGACAGATCGCGCTGATCACGGAGCGGTCGGAACGTCCCATTGGACGTCTGCGTATGGAAGGCTACAGAGAGGCTTACGCGAAACGCAGGTTGAATGTGCCGGAACATCTGATCTGCTATGTGCAGGAAGAAATCGATCATTATTCCATGGAGAATGGTTATCTGACGGCGAAAAAGCTGCTGGAGTCAGAGGAAGAAGTGACGGCCATCTATGCGGTCTCAGATTCTCTGGCCATCGGCGCCTGCCGGGCTGTATTGGAAGCAGGCAAGCGGATTCCGGAAGACATTTCAGTGGCCGGATATGACGGCATTGAACTGGGAGAGTATTATAATCCGCAACTGACAACCATCAGGCAGCCGGCGGAGGAGATTGCCAGAAAGACCATACATCTTTTGCTGGATGTGATCGCACAGCGGGAGGAACACCAGCAGATTGTTTTACCGGCAGAATTGGTGGTGCGGGAGTCAACCGGAGCGTGCAGGAAACGGCTTGAACAGTAAGGGTTGACCGGATATTTCAAAATTGCTGTCGGCTCAGATTAGAATTATGATAGGCGGGATCATTTGTAACATCTTGACTAAACCAGTCAAGAGGAAGAAATGCTTCCGCTGTCTCTTTGTCAGGGAACTCTACTTCAGCGATGATCAGCGGGGCGAAGGGGGCTTCGAAGATGTCCAATTCTACAGACAGACTAAGCTGGTCAATAGAATTTTGTCTGGATGACATATATGTCGCATCGAATTGCGGGTGATCGATCGGTATGACATAGCGTTTTTTAGAGATGATATTTCCGTCTGCTTTTTCCCGCAGATGATAGTAAGACGGCTCATTTAAAGGGAGGTTGTACTCTTCCCTGGCCAGCAGTCCCCTGCCTTTATACGTCAGATAGTAGGTATCATCCTGCCGGCGGATCCTGACAACCGGGTCAGTATTGAGGTAAGCCTGTTCGATAATGTGGCAGGGGTAGGCGGACAGGTCTGCGGGGAGTCTGATGATGGTGAATTTGCGTTCGATTTCCATAAGGGTGCCCCTTTCTGGGTGATAAAGTTTTGTGCTTTTTTTCGTCTGTCGGTTCTTTCTTCAGGCTGTTAGTTTACCGTATTTTATGAAATATGTCAATTTCTATTCCCTCTTATTTACATGGATAATTTGGGAAAATATTTTGGGAAAATATTTGGCGGGCAAAAAGATATGGAAGGCTGTGATGATTCGGGGTATAATAGCATAATAGATATTTTATGATATAGGAAAGCGTAATTATGAACCATGATTTGACAAAAGGCAATGTGACCAGTTCTCTGCTTATGTTTGCGGGGCCGATGATTCTGGGAAATCTGCTGCAGCAGTGTTATAATATAGTGGACACCTGGGTGGTGGGCAGATATGTGGGCGCGGACGCCTTGGCGGCGGTGGGTTCGTCCTACACGCTGATGACATTTTTAAATTCCCTGCTGATCGGTCTGTGTATGGGAAGCGGGGCTGTTTTTTCTTATTATATAGGAAAGGGAGACCGGCAGAAGGTGAAATCCTGTGCCCAGACCTCTTTTGCGCTGATCGGCCTGTTGGCTGTGGTGGTCAGTGTGGCGGTACAGTGTTTTCGGAAACCGATTTTGTGGCTGCTTCGCACGCCGGGAGAACTCGTGCAGATGACAGAGGAATATCTGGTGATTATCTTTGCGGGGATCGTGTTCATTTTCCTCTATAATTATTTTGCATTTTTATTGCGGGCTCTGGGCAATTCGGTGGTACCTCTGTGTTTTCTGGGTGTGGCATCGGTGTTAAATATCGGTCTGGATCTGTTTTTTGTATTACAGTTACACTGGGGGCTTCGGGGCGCGGCGCTGGCAACGGTAATCGCCCAGGCGGTGTCGGGCGTGGGACTTGGTGTTTATATCTGGCGGAAGGAGCCGTTTTACCGGTTTTCCCTGCGGGGGTTCGTGCGGGGAGAAAAACCGGTGGCGGAAATCTGCAAATATTCAGGCATGACCTGTATGCAGCAGTCGGTCATGAATTTTGGGATCCTGATGGTGCAGAGTCTGGTAAACAGCTTTGGCCCGGCGGTGATGGCGGCTTTTGCGGCTACGGTAAAGATTGATACCTTTGCCTATATGCCGGCTCAGGAGTTCGGGAATGCTTATTCTATCTATATATCCCAGAACCACGGTGCCGGCAAACCGGAGAGAGTGAGAGAGGGAACCAGAAAGGCGCTGGGCGTTTCCGCAGTGTTCTGCGCCGTGGTGTCGGTGCTTGTTTTTGTGCTTGCGCGGTATCTGATGCTGATTTTTGTGAAAGCGCAGGATACGCAGATCATAGAAATTGGGATGCAGTATCTGCGGATTGAAGGTGCATTCTATGTGGGGATTGGCGTTCTGTTTCTGCTTTATGGATATTTCCGGGGTATTAACCGGCCCGGCGTTTCGCTGGTGCTGACGATCATTTCCCTGGGAACAAGAGTCGTGTTGGCATACATACTGGCGGCAGTTCCGGCAATCGGCGTATTGGGAATCTGGTGGGCGATTCCCATTGGCTGGGCGCTTGCAGATATGGTTGGCATTGCGGCCATGGGGCAGGGCAGAAGCCGACAGAAAAGTTGAGGAATCGTATTAAATTGGTACAGTAAACTTTCATGAAAGAAATGGGGGACAACAAAATGAGTAAGATAGCAGTATTTTTTGGCACAGGTTATGAGGAGATTGAGGCGCTGACGGTGGTGGATATTCTGCGCAGGGCCGGTGAGACAGTGGAGATGGTGTCTGTTACAGACGAAAAAAGCGTGACGAGTTCCCATAATGTTACAGTGGAAATGGATAAGACGCTTGCGGCGGTGGATTTTGACAGTGTGGATGTACTGGTGCTCCCGGGTGGTATGCCGGGAACGAAGAATCTGGAAGCTTGTGAAGCGCTGATGGCACAAGTGGACGAATTTGTGGCGAAGGGAAAGATTGTGGCGGCAATCTGTGCGGCGCCCAGCATTCTGGGGCATCGCGGTCATTTAAAAGGAAAGAAGGCATGTTCTTATCCATCCATGGAGAGTCATTTGGAGGGGGCAGAAGTGCTGCAGGAAGCGGCAGTTACGGACGGGAATATCATTACGGGACGCGGCATGGGTGCAGCCATTGCCTTCGGTCTTGCGATTTTGGAAAAGCTGCAGGGTAAAGATGCGGCAGACAAGATGGCTGACACGGTGGTGTATCAGAGATAAGCTTTAAAAATTTATATGAAAGATAGCAAAACTTACCATTATATTTTCTCACCATCCGAACATACTAACATCAAGATAAGCGAACAAACCAATGCGCCTCACAGCGACATACGTCACTGAGATAAGCGCAGGGAGCGAGCGCTTATCTCAATATAGATAAAGAATGGATAACATTCAAACGTATTTCGGAGGTGAAAAGAAATGGCAAGCAACAAGACGAATAGAGTAGAAGTTCCTGAAGCAAAAGCAGCTATGGATCGTTTCAAGACTGAGGTAGCGTCTGAGTTAGGTGTAAACCTGAAAGAGGGTTACAACGGCGACCTTACTTCCAAAGAGGCCGGTTCTATCGGCGGTGAGATGGTTCGTAGAATGATCAAGAGCCAGGAAGAGCAGATGAAGTAAGCTATTATGATTTAGAAGGACAACCCGTTTGCCACAGAGCAGGCGGGTTGTCTTTCTGCTTTAATAAGCCTGTAAGAGCTAAAATGGTAGATAATATGTGCTGTGTGTGCTAAAATATTCATAAATAAACAGTTTGGCGATGGATGGCAAGCTGCGATGTGATTATTGCAGGCATTGCGGAGGTTTACAGCATCTGCAAATCGGATGTGTCATGAGCGAGGGGGAATGGGATGCTTCATTATGTGTTGTACAGCATGAAAAAAAGAAGGATTGCAAATCTGGTCACGGCGGGAATCAGCATTATGCTGGTGCTGCTCTTGTATCTGTATTTCGGGAGTATTCGCAGTTACCGGGATCAGCTTGCAGATCTGGCGGAGAATGTGCCTATATACTGTCAGGTTTCCAACTTAAGCGGGACTTTGGTGAACGGGCTGTTTACGCCGAAACGGATCGTGGACGCCCTGGAACAATCTGACCAGGTAAAAGACCTGTCCTATATGACGGTCATGATGGCAGGCGAGGGTGACTTTAAGGAGACAGAGTATTCCAAATACCTGCAGCTGTATGTCGTAGGCGCCAATAATGTGGAGGCCGTGGGAGAACTGACCAACGAGATGATCAGTATGGAGCCGGAACTGGTGGATGATTTTTTTGCCTCTGACAGGATGGAGTGCATTGTCAATGAAAAGGTGCTTCGCAAACGCGGCTGGGAGATTGGAGATCAGATTGTATTGAAATGTTATTACTATGATGCTTCAAGTGAATTCCACAAATTGGAGATACATCCCATGGGAGGTGTGGTGGAAGTCAAGGTCGTGGGAACCATGGAGGATATTATAGGCAAAACGAATGCGATCGCTACAGACGTGGTGCTGCCGGCTAAGACCGTGCAGAATATTTTTGCGCAGTTTGAACTTCCATTCTTCGCAGATACGGTTGCATTTCATGTGAAAGATCCATTGAATCTGGGAACTTTTAAGGAACAAATGCAGGAGATCGGATTGCTGGAAATATCATCGGAAGCAATGGAATCCTATCCGGGATGTGCCTTGATGGTGCGGGATGCCAACTTTATTGAAAGCGCTACCAACTTAAGACGGGTCATAGAACTGCTGCGATCCTTTTTTCCGGTGATGTGTGTCCTGGTGTTGATGATCGGTTATGTAGTCAGTTACCTTTCCGGGAACAGCAGAAGGGATGAGTTTGCCCTGTTGCGTCTGCAAGGGGTGAAGAAGGGTCAGGCATCCCTGCTGTTTTTGATGGAACAGATGATATTGGTTTTGGCAGGGTGTCTGGTGGGAGATATCGTGATGGCACTGACAATGCCGGCGGTTTCCACGATGGCCGCAGTCAACGGTGTGATCGTGACTGCATATCTGATCGGGGCGGCAGCAGCATTTGGCCGGATGAGCAGGGAAAGCGTGGTGTATCTTTTATCCACGCAACATTGAGTGACCGGTTGTCCGTGAGTATCGGCAAAGGCGGACAGATGGATCAGAATATATAATAGATTTCAAATGACGAGATTTGTGTGCGTGTGCTGCCTGACACAAACCCGTCAAAGTGATGTGGCAGCATAGTCGGAAGCAAGGCAGCGCAGAAATGGGGGAAATATGGGTAAAATAATTGAAGCGGAAAAAGTAGGATATATTTATCAGTCTAAATACCAGAAGACAAAGGCGCTCACGCAGGTAAGCTGTTCCTTTGAACAGGGAAAGGTGTACGCGATTACCGGCAAGTCCGGCAGTGGAAAGAGTACGTTTCTTTCCCTTCTGGCGGGGCTTGATGTGCCCACGGAGGGAAATCTGTACATAGATGGTAAGGATATTCGGGAGATTGACAGGGACAGCTATCGGATGAACAGGGCTTCCGTGATTTATCAGGCGTTCCATCTTTTCCCGCTGCTGACGGTGCTGGAAAACGTGATGTTTCCCATGCAGTTACAACATGTGCCCAAGAAAGAGGCCAAAGAGCGGGCACAGGAATTTCTTGGCAAAGTGGGGCTGCCGGACAGCCTGTACGGGAAGATGCCCAATATGATCAGCGGCGGAGAGCAGCAGAGGGTAGCGATTGCCAGGGCTATGGCCTCCGGCGGACAGATTCTGCTGGCGGACGAACCCACAGGAAATCTGGACAGCCAGAATGAAAAAGTGATCGTAGATCTGCTCTGTAAGCTGGCGCATGAGGAAAGTTATGCGGTGATCGTGGTCACCCACAATGAAAAGGTAGCCGAGGCGGCGGATGTGGTCTATGGTATGTTAGATGGTGCATTGGAGGTGGTGCGCGAATGAAAAACAGCTTGAAGCAGATGATGCGCACACCTGTCCGCACAGCGCTTTTCCTGGTTTTAATGATTGTTGCGGCGCTTCTTCTGACGCTTGGCACCTGTATCTGGCTGAAGGGGAACAGGACCATGGCACAGTATGAAAACCGTTTCATGACCATCGGGACGGTGCGGCAGGTTCCGGATTCTTTCGAGCAGACACTGCAGTGGAATGCGGAGACTAAGGATTATGATGTAAGGAAAAGTGCACAGTACAGTTCCTATTTCATGCCGGAGGATATGCTCTTTCCGGGGGTAGAGTATATTGCGAAGCCGGAGCAGAGGGCTTTCTATATTTCTTACGGGCCGGAGTATCTGATGTACAGCGTCAGTTTGAATCCGTCTGCATTGTCATCAAGTGTTTTGATTGCGGAATTTAAGCCCATGGAGGATTGCATGCCCGATGAATCGGTAAAGATTCAGATTACAAAGGTGGTCGGCGGAGATCAGAGGATGGAAGGTGTGGTGGATAACTTCTGCGATCACATGAATCCGAATCCCAAGATGCTGTATAAGGATAAGACCTATGTTGCAGCGCTGCAAACCTATTTGTACATACATGGCAGTATGTATGATGAATTGATGAAATCAAAGAATGAGGTCCATATTGGCTTGGAGTATATACCGGGTTCTCTGGAAACAGGTTTGTGTCTGCCGGATGGCAGCCTGCCGGAGGATGCCTTTCGGGGAGGAGAGGAGATTTTTGAAGTCACGGACGATTTTTATGAGACAGACGCAGGGCAAAGAATTCTGAACCTGGCACAGTCAATGGGAATTTGGAGGCACTGCCAGCCAGTTACCGGAACCAATAAAACCTGTCTGTTGATGCCCTTTTATAACGGGCAGTCTTATATCTGTGAGGGACGGGACATCAGTGAGGAGGAATATACTTCCGGCAGTAAGGTATGTCTGGCGCCCAAGAAATTTATGGAGAATAACGGGCTGTCTCTCGGTGATCGGATAAAGGTGCAGCTTCTTTATACGGATACGCACATCAATGCAGGAAGGAAGTTCTGGCTGGACGGGTCGATTGGCTTTTACAGCGGTTTGGTGGATACGGCGGGAGAACCGCTCCAGGTGTTTGAGACCTCCGAATATGAGGTGGTGGGTATCTATGATGTGACGATCAGCCATGAGGATAGTATTTTTGATCCGGGCGCGGATGAGTTGATCGTGCCCATGGAATCCATCGAGGCACGGGATGGAAAGAACCTGCTGGCAAGCGGGCCGATGACAGACACGACTTCCTCCTTCCAGATTGCCAATGGCAGTATTGACGAATTCTTAAAAGGCTGGGCGGAATACGGGACGGATAAGCTGGAGATTACTTTTTATGATATGGGATATTCCCAGTTGAAGGCGGGCATTGATAATATGAAGAAGATTTCCCTGTGCCTGTTTGCGGTGGGTGTGGCCTTGACAGTGCTTCTGCTGTTTTTCTTCAGCCATCTGTTTATTACCAGACAGGCCCAGCGGACGGCGGTTGAGCGGTCTCTTGGCATGCGGGCGGCCATGTGCCGGTGGTCCATGATATCAGGATTTGGACTGCTGGTGCTGATTGGATCTGTCCTGGGTTCAGTGGCGGGCGTGAAGATTGCAGACCGGGTTTCTGTGATTCATGCCGGAGAGAGTTATTATGAGACAACATATACGGTTGGATTGACCAATGCGGACAATGAGATTGTTGTAGAAGAAGCGGCGGATACACAGATGCCAGCTGTCTGGAACACCCTGTTTATTGTGGCAGCGGGTGTGGGGATCGCATGGGTGAAGATGAACAGGAGCCTCAGGCGGGAGCCGATGCAATTGTTGTCGGAGAGGCAGGAGGAGAACTGAGACAGCAGGCAGAAATTCAAGTATAAAAAAAGCTAGTATTTTCCACGGCTATATGCTATAATATCTCGATGACTGTGGCTGGAAACGTCATGTGTTGTGAGAGAGCACGGGAATAGACGTTTTAAATAAGAAGATATATGTTGCAGAGGAATTGAAGGAGGAACTTACTGGAATGAGTTTACAGGTGGAGAAACTGGAAAAGAACATGGCGAAACTTACCATTGAGGCGGGTGCGGATGAACTGGAGAAAGCGATCGAGAAGGCTTATCAGAAGCAGAAGAATAAGATCAGCATCCCGGGTTTTAGAAAGGGTAAGGTTCCCCGCCAAATGGTGGAGAAAATGTACGGCAAAGAGGTGTTTTATGAGGATGCGGCCAATGAGCTGATCCCGGACGCTTATGATAAGGCGCTGGATGAGTGTGAGGAGGATATTGTGTCTTCACCAAAGATTGAGGTGGTACAGATTGAGGCAGGCAAGCCTTTTATCTTCACAGCGACCGTTGCCTTGAAGCCGGAAGTAAAACTGGGCAAGTATAAGGGCGTGAAAGTCGATAAGATGGACACGGAAGTGACAGATGAGGAAATCAATGAGGAGATTAATAAAGAGCGCGAGAACAATGCCAGAACGATCGCGGTAGAAGACCGTCCGGTAAAAGATGGAGATATGACCAAGCTGGATTTTGAGGGATTCGTAGATGGAGAGGCATTTGAAGGCGGCAAGGGTGAGGACTATCCGCTGACCATTGGCTCCGGCGCTTTCATTCCGGGATTTGAGGAACAGCTTGTGGGCGCTGAAGTCGGTAAGGAAGTGGAAGTGAAAGTCACTTTCCCGGAGGATTATCAGGCGGAAAACCTGCAGGGTAAAGAAGCGGTCTTTAAGTGTACAGTCAAGGAGATCAAAGAGAAGGAACTTCCTGAACTGGATGACGAATTTGCCAGCGAAGTGTCTGAGTTTGAGACCATGGCCGAGTACCGTGAAGATGTGAAGAATACTCTGGCAAAGAAGAAAGAGAAGGACGCGAAGAACGCCAAGGAAGAGGCTGCTATCAAGGCGGTGGTTGAGGAGTCCGAGATGGATATTCCTGAGCCGATGTTAGAAAGCCAGCAGAGACAGATGGTAGATGAGTTCGCACAGCGCATCACCATGCAGGGGCTTTCCATGGAGCAGTACTTCCAGTTCACGGGTACCAACTATCAGAAGATGGTAGAGCAGGTGAAACCACAGGCTTTGGAGAGAATCAAATCCAGACTGGTGCTCGAGGCAGTTGTGAAAGCTGAGAATATCGAAGTGACAGAAGATGATTACGAAAAAGAGCTCGAAACCATGGCTGAGGTATACCAGATGGAGGTTGCCAAGGTGAAAGATCTCATGGGTGAGCGCGAAAAGAAAAATATCATGCAGGATCTGGCGGTCAGAAAAGCGGCTGAATTTATTACAGATCATGCAAAGGAAAGCAAAGCAAAATAAAATTTAAGGTGGTATAATCTGACGAAGGAAGATTTGCCACCTTATACTGAATGGAGGAGAAATTATGGCTTTAATACCTTATGTCATTGAACAGACATCTAAGGGGGAACGCTCTTACGATATTTATTCGAGACTTTTAAAAGAGAGGATTATCTTCCTGGGTGAGGAAGTTAATGATGCCAGTGCCAGTGTGATCGTGGCACAGCTTTTGTTCTTGGAGTCGGAGGATCCGGAGAAGGATATCAGTCTGTATATCAACAGCCCTGGTGGTGTGATCACAGCCGGTATGGCGATTTATGATACGATGCAGTTTATTAAGTGTGACGTGTCTACAGTATGTATCGGCATGGCGGCCAGTATGGGTGCATTTCTGCTTGCGGGCGGTACCAAGGGTAAGAGAATGGCGCTTCCCAATGCGGAGATTATGATCCATCAGCCGGCGGGCGGTGCCCAGGGGCAGGCTACGGAGATTGAGATCACGGCTAAGCATATCCTGGCAACCAAGGAAAAAATGGCCAGAATCATGGCACAGAATACAGGGCAGGATTTTGAGGTGATCATGGCGGATACGGAGAGAGACAACTGGAAGAGTGCGGAGGAGGCGCTTGCCTATGGCCTGATCGACCGCATTATCACCAGTCATGCCAGCACTGAGAGCAAAGAGTAATTGATTCCATTATAAGTAGAAAGGCATGGACAACTAAAATGGCGGGAAAGAATTCTGATGACAGAGTGAGATGTTCTTTTTGCAATAAGACGCAGGATCAGGTCAGAAAGATGATTGCTGGTCCGGCGGGTGTATATATCTGTGATGAATGTGTGGACATCTGCGCTGACATCATTGAGGAGGAATATGAGGAAGAACCGGAAGTGGAAGAGATGGAGATTAATCTCTTGAAGCCGGCGCAGATCAAGAAATTCCTCGATGATTATGTGATCGGACAGGAGGAGGCCAAGAAAGTGATGGCCGTGTCCGTTTATAATCATTATAAAAGAGTTATGGCGCCCAAAGACGATGATGAGGTGGAACTGCAGAAGAGCAATATCATCATGGTAGGCCCCACCGGTTCCGGTAAGACTTATCTGGCGCAGACATTGGCGAAGATTATCAATGTACCCTTTGCGATTGCGGATGCCACCACCCTGACAGAGGCCGGGTATGTGGGCGAAGATGTAGAGAATATCCTGTTAAAGCTGATTCAGGCGGCGGATTATGATATTGACCGGGCACAGTATGGGATTATCTATATTGATGAGATTGACAAGATTACCAAGAAGAGCGAGAATGTTTCCATCACCAGGGATGTATCCGGTGAGGGCGTACAGCAGGCGCTTTTGAAGATCATTGAAGGAACCACGGCCAATGTGCCGCCCCAGGGAGGCAGGAAGCATCCCCATCAGGAGATGCTGCAGATAGATACTTCCAATATTCTCTTTATCTGCGGCGGGGCATTTGATGGCCTGGAGAAAATCGTGGAGGAGCGTCTTGACAGACATTCCATCGGTTTCAATGCCCAGATTACAGAGAAGAGCAGCAAGGAGATTGGTGCCATCTTGAAGGAAGTGGTGCCTCAGGATCTGATGAAATTCGGTTTGATCCCGGAGTTCATCGGTCGTGTGCCGGTGACGGTGGCGCTGGAAGGTTTGGATCAGGCGGCTTTAATCCAGATTTTGAAAGAGCCCAAGAACGCATTGATCAAACAGTATAAAAAATTGTTTGAGTTCGATGAGGTGAAGCTGAGCGTGGAGGAGGATGCACTGGAAGAGATTGCCCGCTTGGCTTACGAGAGAAAGACTGGTGCCAGAGGTCTTCGCTCCATTATGGAAAAAGTCATGATGGATGTCATGTATGAGATTCCATCGAATGATAATATAGCAGAGTGTATTCTGACAAAGGAATCGGTGGACGGTACACAGAAGCCGCGTGTAACTTACCGGGATAGGTTGTTACAGGCAGAATAAGAAAAGTAATTTGCTTCGCAAGATTAACAAATCGAGCAAGCTCGATCGCGAGATCCGCTGTGCGGACTCGGATAAGCGGAAGAGATTTCCTATACCATAAAAAGAAAACGCCGCCAGAACCTTGGCGGCGTTTGTGATAGGATGACAATATGAACATATGAAGGAATGAGGATGAATAACTTGAATCAGACACAAAACGGAGAACAATATGGGAAGGCATTGCAGATCCTTGGGGAATCTAGCCTTCCGGCTGTGGCTCTGCGTGGACTTACGATCCTGCCGGGTATGGTAATTCATTTTGATTTGAGCAGAAACCATTCTATAGAGTCCGTGGAACGGGCCATGATCGGTGATCAGAGACTGCTGGTGGTGACACAGAAGGATGCTGCGCAGGAGAATCCTGGGTTTGAGGATATCTATGATGTGGGCACGGTTACATTGATCAAGCAAGTCAGTAAACTGCCGGGACATGTCCTGCGGGTGCTGGTGGAGGGCGTCTCCAGAGCCAGAATTTACAGATTTATTGAGATAGAAGGCTATCATGTGGCACAGTTGTCATGTGAAAAGGATGAGGTGTCGGATATTGACGAGGCCTCAAATGAGGCAATGACCAGAACAGTCAAGGAGGTTCTGGCGGCGTATGGGGCATGTTTTCCCAAGGTTGGCAAGGCTGTGGAGGATCAGATTGACGATTCCATGAGTTTGGGAGAACTGCTGGATGCCATCACGATTAATCTACCCCTTTCTGCGGCGAACAAACAGACAGTTTTGAGCGCCGTATCGGTGCGGGAACGGTACGAGGCATTGACAGCCATGATGATGCGGGAAGTAGAAGTGATCCGTATCAAGAATGAACTGGCCAAGGATATCAGACAGCGTATCGATAAGAACCAGAGGGATTATATCCTGCGGGAGCAGATGCAGTATATTCGGGAGGAATTGGGTGAGAATAACACGGATTCCGATGTAGAGCAGTTCCTGGCAGCGGTAGAGAAACTGAAGGCGGGCAAAGAAGTCAAAGAGAAGATACGCAAGGAGATTGCGCGTTATAAGAATGTATCCGGCAGCAGTTCCGAGAGCGCAGTAGAGAGGGCTTATATTGAAACAATGCTGGAACTGCCCTGGGATAAGACATCCCGGGACAGCAATGATATGGTGCAGGCGGAGAAGATTTTGAATGAACAGCATTATGGGCTGGATAAGGTGAAGGAACGTATGCTGGAATTTCTGGCGGTGAGGACACTGGCAGGGATGTCGAAGAATAAGATACAAAGTCAGATCATCTGTTTGCTGGGACCGCCGGGCACCGGTAAGACTTCCATTGCAAAAAGTGTGGCAGAAGCACTTCATAAGAAGTATGTACGTATCTGTCTGGGCGGCGTGCGGGACGAGGCAGAGATTCGAGGACACCGCAAGACCTATGTGGGGGCCATGCCGGGACGTATTGCCAATGCACTGAAGCAGGCGGGGGTCAAGAACCCTTTGATGCTGTTGGATGAGGTGGATAAACTGGGCAATGATTATAAGGGCGATCCTTCTTCGGCGCTTTTGGAGGTGTTGGACGGGGAGCAGAATCATGCTTTCCGGGATCATTATGTAGAGATTCCTCTGGATTTGTCGGAAGTGCTCTTTATTGCTACAGCCAACAACAGAGAGGGAATTCCCAAGCCGCTTTTAGACCGGATGGAGATTATTGAGATCAACAGTTACACAGCCAACGAAAAGTTTCATATTGCAAGGGAATATCTGGTGGCAAAGGAGCTTGTCAAGAACGGCATTACTGAAACAGAGTTGTCATTTAGTGATGAGGCGCTTGTGGATATCGTGCGGTTTTATACCAGGGAGGCAGGCGTACGTGGACTGGAACGCCAGATTGGAGCGGTCTGCCGCAAGGAGGCACGCGAGATTCTGAATCGCAGGCAGCAAAATGTGACTGAAATGGTCAATATAACACCTGACAACCTGGAACACTATCTGGGCAAACCCAAGTACAGACAGGATACGATCAATGAGAAACCGGAGATTGGTATTGTCAGAGGTCTGGCATGGACCAGCGTAGGCGGGGACACGTTACAGATAGAAGTCAATATCATGCCGGGTGAAGGAAAGATTGACTTAACTGGTCAAATGGGAGATGTGATGAAAGAATCGGCACGGACGGCACTTAGTTATGTGCGGTCTGTCAGTGATAAACATCATATTTCCGCCCAGTTTTATAAAGAGACAGATTTTCATATTCATATTCCGGAGGGGGCTGTGCCGAAGGACGGTCCTTCTGCAGGGATTACCATGGCGACAGCGTTATTGTCGGCAGTGACCAAGAAACCTGTGCGGGCCGATCTGGCTATGACAGGTGAGATTACCCTGCGGGGCAGAGTACTTCCCATTGGCGGTCTCAAGGAGAAGATGCTGGCAGCCAAGATGGCGCAGGTAAAGACAGTCCTTGTGCCGAAGGAAAATGAAAAGGATGTGGCGGAAATCGATGCGGAGATTCAGGAAGGGCTTGAGATTATTCTGGTAGAGTCTATGGAGGATGTGGCGGGTTACGCCTTTGTATAATGGTTCGCGAAAGCATTATGGCGGGCAGGTATCGAATAAGAGGAATGCCGGATATACATTTGGAGACGGCGGTTTTGTATGGACAGTATAGAGGCTTTGGCGTGTAAGTGTCCGGAGTGAGGGCTATTATGATTATCAAAAATGTAAATTTAGAGATGGTATGCGGCATTACCAGCAAACTGCCGGAGAACAAACTGCCGGAGGTTGCTTTTGCGGGCAAGAGCAATGTGGGAAAGTCATCCCTGATCAACGGATTGATGAACCGCAAGGCACTGGCGCGCACCAGTTCCTCGCCCGGCAAGACACAGACCATCAATTATTATAATATCAATGGACAGATGTATTTTGTGGATCTGCCGGGATATGGTTATGCGACTGCCAACGAGAAAGTGAAAGCGCAGTGGGGGAAGATGATTGAAGATTACCTTCATCAGTCTAAGAAAATCAGTATGATCTTTTTACTGGTGGATATCCGGCATAAGCCCTCTGAGAATGACAGGATTATGTATGACTGGATTCGGAACAGGGGATATAAACCGATTATTATTGCCACCAAACTGGATAAAATTAAGAGAAGCCAAGTCGCAAAGCAGACAAAACTGATTTGTGACGCACTTGACGTAGCAGATGACACAACTGTCATACCCTATTCTGCGCTTACCAAACAGGGCAGAGAGGAGATTTATGATCTGTTGGATGCCGTTATAGAGGAGGAGACAGAGTGAGACAATCTATTAAAACATACCTCAAAGTAATCTTAAATCTGGCCACTGCGCTGGTGGTTCTGCTTTTTTGTATCTTTTTACTGCCCAAATGCATCTGGTTTTTTATGCCATTTATCGTGGGCTGGATTATATCCCTGATTGCTTCCCCGGTGGTGCGGTTTTGTGAAGAAAAATTGAAAGTCAGGCGCAAGGCTGTATCAGCGATTGTGATTGTGGCAGTTTTGGCTGTGGTGTTCTTATTGGTGTATCTGTTGGCTGCCAAGTTAGTGAAGGAGGGAATCAGTTTTATCAATGAACTGCCCGATATCTGGAACAGTATTCTGGCAGAATTTTATGAGGTGGGGGACAATCTGCAGGGGCTCTATGACAGGATGCCCGCAGACATGCAGAGAACACTGGACAATATCGGCCAGGAGATGGGAGACTATTTTGGAAATATCATGTCGAATATCGAACTGCCTTCCTTTGAGGCGGTGGGGAATGTGGCGAAGCAGATACCGGATATCTTTTTGAATATCATAATCTGCCTGCTGTCTGCTTATTTCTTTGTGGCGGATAAAAGTTATATGGCCAATGTAGCGGAAAAATATGTACCGAGATCCATCAGGTACCGGCTTAATCTGATCCGCCGGAGTTTCAGCAAGGCTATCGGAGGATATTTTAAAGCACAGTTTAAGATAGAGTGTTGGGTATATATCCTTCTTGTGATTGGGCTTATGATTCTGGATGTCAATTATGCGTTCCTGGTGGCGCTGGGTATTGCCTTTTTGGACTTTTTGCCGGTGTTTGGCACAGGAACAGTGATGCTGCCCTGGGCTGTGGTAGAGTTTCTGAGTAAAGATTATAAGATGATGTTTGGCCTGCTGGCAATCTGGCTGGTCGGACAGCTGGTAAGGCAGGTAATCCAACCCAAAATCGTGGGGGATTCCATTGGAGTGGATGCCATACCCACGCTGTTTTTGCTGTATATTGGATACAGGATGGCGGGGATGATCGGTATGATCTTGGCTGTGCCGATTGGGATTATTCTGGTCAACCTGTACGAGGAGGGGGTTTTTGATACCACCAGGCAGAGTCTGCAGATTCTGGTAGCGGGATTCAACAGATTCCGCAAGATACGCGCTGCCGATATGGCCATTGTGGCGGACTATGAGAGAGAGGCCAGAAATACTTATCAGATGGAATTACAGCATGAAAAGGAATTGGAGGAAGAGCGGCAGGAGGCTTCTCAGCTAAAGATTGAGGAACCGCCAATCCTGAAAAAGATTATTGCCAGAAAAGCAGAACAGGATAAAGGTAAGGGCGAAAAGCCAGGGGAATGACAGACAGTTTCAGAAATAGTCTGATAGGATCGGGTGTCAAAATGATACATAAGGAATGATGAGATAAAGAAAGAGGGTATGTTGACCATGCAAGTCACTGTATATAACTGCAGACCTTTTGATGAAAAGGATTTGTTTATAGAATATGCGAAAGAAATAGGGATTGAACTGGTGCTGTGCGGGGATGCGCCTGATCTTGAAAATGTGTCGTTGTGTAAAGGCAGTCGTTGTGTTGATGTTATCACATCTAAGATTGACGAGCCGTTGATCAGGGCTTTTCAGGAAAACGGCATAGAGTATATCAGTACCAGGACAATAGGGTATGATCATATTGATATCAGAGCAGCTAAAGCCTGCGGCATCAAGGTGGGAAATGCGCCCTACGGACCGGCTGGTGTGGCTGACTATACGGTGATGCTGATACTTATGTCCATCCGTAAAATGGGCGCGATTCTGGGGCGTACCGGATTGCAGGATTATACTCTGGCGGGACTAAATGGCAGGGAACTCAAGGATTTGACCGTAGGAGTCATTGGAACGGGAAGGATAGGCGCCACGGTGATTAAGGATCTTTCCGGTTTTGGCTGCCGGATTCTGGCCTATGACCTTTATGAAAAAGAGGAAGTCAGGCAATGTGCCGAATATGTTCCTCTTGCGCAGATTTGGAGGGAGGCGGATGTGATCACATTGCATACGCCGCTCACACAGGATAATTTCCATCTGATAGACAAGGAGTCTATTGCACAGATGAAAGATGGAGTGGTGATTGTCAATACGGCCAGAGGCGCGCTGATTGATTCGGATGCCCTGATAGAGGCCATTGAAGATGGCAAAATCGGTGCGGCCGGACTGGATGTGGTGGAAAATGAGTTCGGACTATACTATTATGACCACAAAGCGGATATATTAAAGAATAGGGAACTTGCCATGCTGCGAAGCTTTCCCAATGTGACAGTGTCGCATCATATGGCGTTCTACACCAGAAATTATGTGGAGACGGTGGTCAAAGATTCTCTCATGAGCTGCAAGTGCTTTATGGAGGGGAAAGAGAATCCATGGGAAGTAACCCGTGCCTGAGTAACAGGCGGTGACAGGGATGGCCCGTACCAGCGTTTGTGAGGACTGTTTTTGTTGAAGGATTTGAAAGATAATGAAATAAAAGAGAAAATATGCGTGCAAAAGAGAAGCAGGCTGAAATTCTTATTTATTGCCTATATTTTAGTGGTCATAAAGGTTATTATATTGAAATACCCTTATGAAGAACTGCGTGCAATCGCGGCCACCTGGCGTAAAGATGTGATTTTGGAAGGCCTTGGCACGGCAAACTTCATGCCGTTTAAGACAATTAAAATGTATATAGACTATGCCTATAAACTGAACAGCGTGGAGAATCTGGCGGGAAATGTCCTGGTGTTTGTTCCTTTTGGACTTCTTTTTCCATTTGTTGCCAGAGAGGGAGAGAAGTTCCATGTAATGTTTCTCAATGCTTTTATTTTCATTCTGGGCATTGAAACGTTTCAGCTTTTCAGTGCATTTGGGGCCTTTGATGTGGATGATATTCTTTTGAATTGCCTGGGAGCGGTGCTTGGTTATGGTATTTACAGGTTGTTCATGGTCTGGCGGAGAAGAGAAAGGGGGTGCTGTTGATGGAAAAAATACTTAAGAAGTTTAAGACCAATGTAGTGGCTTCTTCACTTTTATGCGTGGTATTGGGATTGGTGCTGGTGCTCTGGCCGGGGTTATCCATACAGATTGTCTGTACAGCTGTGGGTGGGGTGCTGATTGTGAGCGGAATGATGCGGATTGTCAGTTATTTTACGGCCAAGGACGGCAGTCTATTCTTTCAGGTTAACCTGATTTTTGGCATCATCTTTGCTGTGGTGGGTGTATGGATTGTAATAAAGCCTGATAAAGTGTTGGCGATCATTCCGATTATTGTTGGTATCGTGATAGCCCTGCATGGTTTACATAACTTGCAACAAGCAATAGAATTGTGCAAAGATAAGTATGATAAATGGTGGATAGCCCTGATTTTAGGGATTCTTACGGTGGGATTCGGCGTATTGCTGGTCTGCAGACCATTCGCAGCTATTGATACGGTAGTGATGCTGATCGGTATCTTCCTGATTTATGATGGCCTCTCAAATATCTGGATTGTGTCCAGAGTGTATAAGAATGCTAAGATCTTAAAGCAGGAGATGGAGGCAGTGGAGGTGGAGTCCAGGGAGATAGAGGAATAAAATACCTGTCAGTTTTTTGAATTGGGTCTTGTATATTTGATTAAGAAGTTTTATGATAAATAAAGATGTAGAAAAGATGTTTCAGAGTGGTGTCATTGCGGTAAACTGCTTTGACGATTCACCAGTTGGGCTCTGACATGGAGGTAAGCATGACGATCGGTGCAATTAGTTTTCAACCTTATGTATATAACGTGAATAGTATCAGTCCGGCCAGCATGAACCGGCTTTCCAAAATTTCAGACGATGTGCTGGATAAAAAGATTGATTACAGCGGACTTGCCAAGGCGGAGAATGAGAATCCGTTGAAAAAGGGAGAGACACTTGATTTCCAGGGGATGCTGGAGATGCAGATGCAGCGCGGCAGATATCATGCCTCCAGGATTATGCAGCCGGCGGCGGAGAAGATGGTTCAGGATAATGATGTGGAGCAGTCCGCAGAAGATTTGACGGTGCAGAATGATAATTTTGTACAGGCTCAGGCAGCAGCGCCTGCGGCGGATGTACAGACGGCGGCGATGGATATGGGAAGCGGCAATACAGGAAGTGATATCACTAATTTCCGTATGCAGCAGGCCATCAGTGCTTATGAGATGTTTATGACGGCGTAGCAGCATTTTAGATGCTGCCGCTTAGGGTTTAGAAGATGTACCTGCATTTTTGAGGTGCAGTGTTTTAGAATATGTTCACATTGGCAGATTTCATATTTGCCATCAAAGATTCTTTCCGGCTGTCGGAAATAATCCCGTAATTGTTGTAATTTGGCTGAATCGTAGATATAAGGATGTGCTCTTCAGGCGTCTTTTCCGGGAAAAGCGGGATCTGTTAAGTCTTTACAATGCCTTGAACGGCAGTACGTATGAAGAACTGGAGGAAGAGATATTCGTCATAGAGCAGATGACAGAAAGGTGAGGCAGATGCGAGAGACACTGGAGCCATACATAACAGAAAACACATATTCGCTGATCCTGTCTCATTATCATTTTCAGGAAAAGGACAAAGCTTTATTGCATTCTCTGACAAAGCAGCTTGACCAAAAGATAGATTCTGTAGTATATTTTGCGCCCAAAAGCCCGCAGGAGGAGTCCAGGCTGGCGGTTTTGGTGACGCTGGGAGCAGGGGTGGATGATTTACAAGAAGAATATACCACAGCAGGGCATCTGTCGGGAGCATACATGATAGAATGCATTGCCATGGAACTTTTGAAAAACGCCTATGAACAGGCCGCAGAAAAAATCTATCATTATTATGGATTGTGGATGAATGGTTTCGATTTTTTGGGAGACCGGGTGCCTCTCGAAGAGATAGAAGAGATGTTTGGCATATTAGAACCGGCAGAAATTTCTTATAATCAGGCCTATATGCTCATGCCCAGGAAAACGGCAGCCTTCTATACAACACTGACAGACAGCAGGAAGGCAGCCTTTTGTGATCTGTGCAGTACGTGCAGTCACACGAGATGTATCCATAGAAAAGGAAACCTTACATACGGTTATCAGCGGATATTTGGATAAAGAGACAGGAGATTATGTACGAATATATTTTGTTTGATTTAGACGGCACACTGACAGATTCTAAACCCGGTATTACCAGGTGTGTGCAATATGCCCTGCGCAGAATGGGGATTGAGGAGCCGGATCTTGATAAACTGGAATCGTTCATCGGCCCACCTCTTTTGGACAGTTTTCATGAATTTTATGAGTTTGATGAAGAACAGGGACAAAGAGCGATTGGCTATTATAGGGAGCGTTTCAGTACGGTGGGTATTTTTGAGAACGAGGTTTATCCGGGGGTGGAGAAACTCCTGGCAGAATTGAAGGCTTTCGGAAAGAAACTGGCAGTGGCATCCAGCAAGCCGGAGATCTTTGTGGAGCGGATTCTGGAACATTTTGGTCTGCAGACGTATTTTGATGTGATCGTGGGGAGTGGCCTGGACGGCACCCGTACGAAGAAGGAAGAAGTGGTGGAGGAGGCGCTCAGATGCCTTCTGCCGGAAAAATTATTTCAGGAAATAATGGACGGGAGGACCAAAAGTCAAACGGTGGAAGAATATGATGGGGAATATCATGATGCAGTAGTCATGGTAGGAGACCGCCGATTTGATGTGGAAGGCGCCAAGGAGTATCATATTGCTTCTATAGGGGTTACCTATGGGTATGCACTGCCAGAGGAGTTGACCAAAGCGGGCGCGGACGTGATTGTAGAGACAGTGGAAGAACTGGGGAAAACATTGCAGCAGGGCATCTGAAGTGTCGCCCGGATATGATTTCTGGACTCTGATGATGTGAACTATATGACGGGCCGGATGCCTCATCTATATGGGGCTATCGCAGGATCATAAATTTAAGGATGAATATGCCAGAATCGATAAGGAGGGTATTATGAGAACAAAGAATGTTGAAAGCGGTACAGAAGGACAGAATTCCCTCCAAAAGGCATGGGAAGTATTGCTCCCTTATCTATTGTATTATTTGGCCTACAGCGCGGCGTATATTATCCTTACTTTTTTGCAGGAAGCGCTGATGAAAAGCAAGAATGAGGCATACCGAAGTTTTATGACGGAGCAGGCGGCTACCGTGGCTGGTGTGACGGGAGGACTCGGTATGTTGCTCGGCATTTTGCCGATATTTCCCATGTTAAAGAGGGAACTTGGGCTGCGAGGCAGCATGAATGATCAGGAAAAGGGCGGGCAATGTCTGGTCAAAGAAATACTGTTTACTGTGGTTGTTGCATTTGCTTCTTCTTTGGGACTTAATATCCTACTGACATTGGCAGGATTTGCAGACAGTTCCCAGACATATCAGGAGGTGGCTGACAGACAGTATGGGGTGGCTTTTGTGGTGGGACTGATACTTTATGGTCTGGTTTCGCCCTTGGCGGAGGAGGTGGTCTTTCGCGGTGTGATTTTCAATCGGATGAGACGTCTTTACGGCCCGGTTCTTGCAATCCTGGCATCAGGCCTTTTCTTTGGCGCTTTCCACGGCAATATGGTGCAGGGTGTATACGGCGGGTGCATGGGAGTCTTGATGGCCTATCTGTATGAGAGAAGCGGCCGGTTTGCCGTGCCTTTCTGCTTTCATATGACGGCCAATCTGGCGGTGTATATTACGGCGTATGCAAAACGTTTACAGGAAATAATATTTACGCCGGTGGTGTGTGTGATTTTGCTTGCAGTTGCAGTTGGCTGTATCATGATGGAAAGGCGGTTCCGGAAGGTGGACGGATGTGGAGCTTGAGGCTTGACATGGAAGGAGAGATATGAACATAACGAACAGAAACATAGACGGCGGCAGAGCGTTTGACTGGGGCAGGACTTCAGCCGATTATGCCAGATTCCGGGATGTTTATCCGCAGGAGTTTTACGATAAGATTATCGGACGGAATCTGTGCAGGAGTGGTCAGAATGTTTTGGATATCGGCACAGGAACCGGGGTGCTTCCACGAAATCTGTATCGGTATGGAGCACGCTGGACGGGAACGGATATTTCCAGGGAGCAGATTGAGCAGGCGAAAAAACTTTCGGAGGACATGGAAATCATTTATTTTGTGACAGCTGCGGAAGAGGTGGATTTTCCGGAGAACTCATTTGATGTGGTTACGGCCTGTCAGTGTTTCTTTTATTTCGATCATAAAAGGACTGCGCCTGTGCTTTATCGCATGCTAAAGCCGGACGGGAGGCTGCTTTTATTATATATGGCGTGGCTGCCTTTTGAGGACAAGATCGCAGATACGAGTGAACAGCTTGTCCTGCAATATAATCCAGTCTGGAGTGGTGCGGGTGAGACCATCCATCCGATTATCATACCGGAGGAATATCAGGAAAAGTTTGAACTGGTTTACAGGGAAGAAACTCCCATAAAGGTTCATTTTACCAGAGAGGGATGGCATGGCAGAATGAAGGCATGCCGGGGCATCGGGGCATCCCTTGCAGAGGCAGAGATTATAGCATGGGAACAGGAACATCTGAAATTACTTGCCCAAATAGCGCCAGCGGAATTTGATATACTGCATTACATGGCGATTGCGGAACTTCGGGTTGTGAAATAAGAGGTTGGGAAAGAGTCGTTGAACATATAAACGTATCTTTAAAGAAGGAGACCCACAATGATAAAGCTAAATCAAGAAATGGAGCAGATTATGACGGAGCGTTTCGGAAAAGATACCATCCTTGCGCTTGCGACAGTAGAAAACGGCATACCTTGTGTGCGCAATGTTGATGCCTATTATGAAGACGGCGCTTTTTACATCATTACCTATGCACTCTCCAACAAGATGAGACAGATTGCAGATAACCAGGCAATCGCGGATAAGTTAAAAAGAGCCTTTGCAGCATGGATAGACAACGGGCATAATAATTTCGAGGATGAAAATACCATTATCCTGCGGGTTGAATTGACAGACGGTTTATTGTTTTCCCAGGGGACAGGCTATTCGTTTTAGTTACTTCCCATTTGATTGGTAAGGTAGAAGAAAAGGTGAGACTATATGACTGAGAGAGAAAAAATGCTGGCAGGACAGCTTTATGACTGTGGTGACAAAGAGCTACTGACACAATGGCACAAGGCAAAAGATTTGGTGAGGGATTACAATCATACGGATTCTGCAGACGCGGAGCGAAAAGAACAGATTCTGCAGGAACTGTTGGGCGGCAAGGGTGATAATCTTTGGATAACGGCGCCGTTTTTTGCTGACTATGGCAATAACATTTATTTTGGCAATAACTGTGAAGTAAATATGAATTGTACTTTTTTAGATGATAATGTCATCCGCATTGGAGACAATGCACTCATTGCACCGAATGTGCAGATTTATACGGCTTTTCATCCGACCAATGCGCTGGATCGGTTTGGAGAACCGAAGGAAGATGGTTCTTTTGCGTTTTGTAAAACACAGACAGCGCCGGTTATCATTGGCAACAATGTGTGGATTGGCGGAGGTGTGATTATCATGCCGGGCGTTACGATAGGAGATAATGTGGTGATTGGGGCGGGAAGCGTTGTCACTAAAGATATTCCGGGCAATACCATAGCCTATGGCAATCCCTGCCGGGTCATGAGGGAGAATAGATAAATTGGGGCGGGTAAAACGAAGAGAGTGGTAGTTATGAGTTTTCCTATTGTATGGGAGGTGTTTATATCGCGTTGAGCGTTTGTTTTTGCGTACTGGGAGTTGCGTGTGGAAGAAAGTTAACCTTGTTGTTCTAGAAAGATGAGGAAAAGATGCAGGTAATAGAATATTTTAGTTGTGAACGTAAAGAGTATTGGTTAGCAAAGATTCAGAAATGTGATTGGAGTGCAGGGGCGTTTTTATATGAACTGCTCAGTGAAGATAGGTTCAAAGAAGTCGTGGGCGAAACATCCAAAGTGCTGATGCTTACAGAAGATGAGGAGCTTATTTCATTCTGCACCTATGCGGAAAAAGATGATATACAGCCTACTGAGCTGACACCCTGGATTGGGTTTGCCTATACGTTTCCACAGTATAGGGGGCATCATTATCTGGGAAAATTGTTTGCAGAAATTGAAAAGATTGCCACAGCCGACAAAGTAAAAGAAATCTATATATCAACCAATCATACCGGTTTATATGAAAAGTACGGATGTGAGTTTTACCGGATGATGAATGATATGGGCGGTGAGCCGTCTAGGATTTATAAGAAGCAGATAAAGCTTGAGAAGGACTAAGATGATGATATGGGCAATAATATGACTGTAAATGGAAAAGAATACAGGATTATTAAGTTATTAGGCAAGGGAAAAGGCGGCTATTCTTATTTGGCAGCCGATGGAGACAAGCAATATGTTTTGAAGCAGATTCATCATGAACCCTGTGATTACTATCAGTTTGGAAATAAAGTAGAAGCAGAAGTACATGATTATGAGAGGTTAAGAGCGATTGGGATTACAATGCCCGTCCTGCTTGAGGTGGATGCCAAACAGGAACGTATTTTGAAAGAGTTTATTGCGGGTGATACAATCTATGAGCTGATTTTACAGGATAAAATGAAACCGTCCTATACAGACCAGCTCCGTAATATGTGCGCTTTATTATATGAGGCGCATACAAATATAGATTATTTCCCGACAAATTTTGTGGTACAAGAGGGAGTGCTCTATTACATTGATTTTGAATGTAATGATTATATGGAAGAGTGGAATTTTGAAAACTGGGGAATCAAATACTGGTCAAAAACGCCGGAATTTATACAATCGGCAGATAAAATTGCAAAGGAGAAGGATAGAGACGGGAATAGTTGACAAATTGAAAAAGAAAACAGAAAGCAAAGCAGAAGTATAGAAAGAAGAAGTCCAGGCAGTTGGCTGGGATGCGATAACTGCTGCATGTGAAAACATATATCCAACGCAAAAGGCTCCCAAACACTATGGGACGTTGATGAACTGGCAATTTGGAGGAAATGATCCATTAGAGGGCATTTGATTTTGTTGCATTTATCGGAGCAACAGACGCTGAATTAGTTGCGATCAGGAACCGTGAGATAACCGTTGCGGCTCTATATGAAAAAATTGGTTCTGATGTAACAGATTATTAGAGAGAACCGGTTATCTGAAAGTAGAAAGAGGAAGGGATAGGGCAGATGAAATTAAAGAATATTTTGATTGTTGTGAAGGATATCCAAAAATCAAAGCAGTTTTATCATGACCTGTTTGGTCTCGAGACAGTGTTGGATCATGAGGGTAACATGATTTTGACAGAAGGCCTGGTACTGCAGGATGAAAAAATCTGGAAGGGGTTTTTAGGGAAGGATATTATTCCAAAGAGCAATTCCTGTGAGTTATATTTTGAAGAGAGTGAGATAGAAGCGTTTGTTCAGAAACTGGAAGAATTGTATCCAGCTATTCAATATGTTAATAAACTGATGACGCACAGTTGGGGACAGAAAATCATCCGCTTTTATGATCCGGATGGCAATCTGATTGAAGTGGGAACACCAATGCGGTAGCGAAAATGGAGAGCGTAGAAGGGTCGGACAAAAATATTAAAAGTGCAGAATTTGGCAATGGGACCAGGCGTAAAGTTGTTGTAATTGAAAAAAGAAAAACGTGATTTAAATGCAAAGATGACGGTTTACAGATATAATATGTGATACAGGAGAAACAACATGGATAAGCCAGAATTGACAGCAGAGCAGAAAAAGACAGAGATTGATTTATGGGTGATAGCATTTGTCACTTTGGCTGTTTTCTTTTGCTATGCATTTAAGGGCAACCAGTTAAGAACTTTCGTCACCAATACGGAAGTTTCTGTCATTCCTCGGCTGTTGGTCAACGCAGGAGTTCAATTTGGAATAGCCGGACTTGGGATTACGGTTGTTTGCATTTTGAGAAAAGAAAGATTTACGGCATACGGATTGAGAAAGACCAATGTGGTGAAAGCCGTTGCAGGGACTATCTTATCCTTTATTCCTTATATCTGTTACCTGGTTATTTCGGGTCAGATGAACGGTTATCGGCCATTCAGTATTTTAGTCACTGATGATGTGATCGCGGGCGGGATTCCTCTTGCCATATTGGGGATGGCGCTTATTGCTCTCGTGTGGGGATTTTTTGAGGGATTCAATTATGCCGTAATCTGCGAGAAAATCAATAAGAGGTACCCGCCTCAAAACATTTGGCTGGATTACGGGGCCATTACCTGTGCAGTCTTTTGCGTACTGTTTCATGCAATCAACATATCTTTCTGGGGCATGGTTGAGATTGTCACGACCTTTTTGGCAATTTATGGCATGCTGCTTGTAAAAAGGCAGACCGGGAATGCCTGGGGCTGTGTCTTCGCTTTTTGTTTTATTTGGAATGCCCTATAATTTGTGAGAGGGTTCGGGGAAAGACGGACGCAATATGTTTTCGGATAACCGCACAATAGAAATATAGTGTTTGCGGTTTATAGAATTGAAACTAAGAACACAATGCATAGAACGGAGATATAATTGTGAAACAGGTGAATCATAAAATAATGAATGCAGTGATAGAAAAAGCGGAGAAAGGTTGTCCTGATTCGTTGGCTTTTATAGGAATATATGGTTCGGCTGCTACAGGAGACGAGTACGAAAAATCAGATTTAGATTTGCTCATACTTATTCAGGACGATGCGGGATGGCAGCTTGGTACGGGCTTTATCTTAGATGACAGTAAAGTTGGTTATGACATATATTGTACAAACTGGGATGGGCTTAGATATGATGCCGCATGTCATCATGCCCAGATATCCAAGTTGATGGATTCCAAGATCGTGTATATTAAAAACCAGGAAGCTTATGATGAACTGTGTAAATTACGAGAACAGACTAAACGGTTTCTGGCATCGGAGGAACGTTTCCAAAGAGTGAATGAATTGGTGGACAAAGCAAAAATATCTTATGCCAATGCCTATTTACATGAGGAATTAGGACAGGTACGCTTGGATGCATTTGGGGTAATGTGTTTCCTTATGGATGCGATTATGCTTTTTCATGGAAGATATTTTAAGCGCAGCACAAAAAGAATGCTTGAAGAATTAGCAGTCTTGCCTATTGAAGCGGGTTTTGTTGATAACTTAAAGGGCATAGCTTCAAGTAAAGATGTTTTGGAGTTAAGAGCCTTGTCAAAGAGCCTTCTTTTATATGCGGAAGGATACTTGAAACAAGAGAAAGATAAAGAAGAGCCTTCAGAAAGCCTTTCCGGTACTTACGAAGAAATGTATTCAAACTGGAGAAACAAGGTAGAAGAGGCAGCTGAACAGAACAATGTATTTACATCTTTCATGAATATGTGCAATTTGCAGTATATGTTTGCAGAGATTTCATCGGAGGCCGCCATAGGAACTTATAATATTATGGAAGCGTATGATCCGGATTGTTTAGAGAACAACGTCAGTTTATTTGATGCCTGTTTACAACAATACGAAGCAGTATATAAGACAGCAGGAATAGCAGTTAAGCATTTTCCAGGTGTGGACGAGTTTGTTACAGATTATTTAGGGAGGTAAGCTATTAATTATTTGCTTCGAGGTTTTCGGTATCATCAGGATGGCAGCATCTTATATATGAATGCCAGGAAAGTACTCGTATCTCCCTTCTTTCAGGAAGGACATTATGAGACATCCATTAATATAGGAACGATTGACCACATTATTTTGGGCGGCGAGACAATTTGGTCATCTGAAGATTAAACGAAACTATCAAAAGGGAGAAACACGTGATGGGTGATATGATGGAATTTGCCAACAGGGAAGAATTCAGGCAGTGGCTTTCTGAGCATTGTCAGTCAAATGACGGTATCTGGCTTCTATTTGGCAAGGCCGGCGGGCCGAAAACAATAAAAGCAGGGGAAGCCTTGGAGGAAGCGCTCTGTTATGGATGGATTGACGGGCAGATGCAGAGTATTGATGATAAAACGTATAAAAAGTATTTTTCCATGCGCAGGGAGAAGAGTAAGTGGTCGGAGAAGAACAAGGCTTTGGTTCAAACCCTGGAAGAACGGGGGCTTATGACCGATTTTGGCAGGAAGAAGATAGAAGAGGCCAAGAAAAACGGACAGTGGGACGCACCGAAATCCATGCCGGTCACGGAGGAACAGATTTCCCGTGTAGCTGCCTTGTTAGAAGGATGTGAGCCTGCCTTCACAAATTTTGGGGCTATGTCTTTATCAGTAAAGAAAACTTATACGCGGGCGTACCTGGATGCCAAAACAGATGCCGGGCGGGAAAAACGGCTTGCCTGGATGGTGGACAGACTTAACAGAAATTTGAAACCGATGTAACGGAGGAGAAACATAGGGATGGTATTTCAGATTCTGGCGGTTTTTATTCTAGCAGCATTTTATGGATGCTATTTTATGAAAATGATTAGCCAGCGCCATAAAGGGATACAAACTGACCAAATCGGAAAAGGAAAGGCCGGTTTGGCGAAATATATTGAGATCACCATGAAGATTGCCACCAGCATAGTTCCGGTTGTGGAGGCTGTAAGCATCGTTATGGATTCGACCTTTTTTTCTGTATCGGTGAGGGGGATTGGCGCAGGTATCGCTGTCATGGGCGTGATTGTGTTTATCATTTCGGTTATAACGATGCAGGACAGCTGGCGGGCAGGCGTATCCAGTACAGATAAGACGGAATTTGTGACAAGAGGTATCTATCAGATCAGCCGCAATCCCGCGTTTTTGGGTTTTGATTTGGTGTATATTGGAATGGTGTTCATGTTTTATAACCGGTTGCTTTTGATGGTTTCGGTTTGGGCGATGGTTATGTTTCATTTGCAGATCAGGTTTGTAGAAGAAGTGTTTTTGCTGGAAACATTTGGAGAAGTGTATCTGAATTATAAGAATAAGGTTTGCCGGTATTTCGGAAGAAGGCGGTAAAATATGGATACAAAAATAAACAATTATATCCTTCAAGCGCTCAACGCGGTTGTATTATCCGGTGTGATCTTGATTTTCATAGGTTCTTATTATTGTGTGGTCAAGGCAGGAGTCCCCTATCAGGATCCACCGCTGGAACTGCAGATAGAATATATTATTGACATGAGAATTGGAGAAATATTACTGAAAAACGGTTTGCTCATGACCATATGCGGAGGCGTAGTCCGTTTGGTTCTAAGAAGAAGGAAATAGGTTTTCATGATAGTTGAAAAAGCTGAAATGAAAGATATTGATTTACTGACAGAGTTAAGATTAGCGTACCAAATGCTACAATCAATAGCTGCTTTCAGGTTGAGAGGAACAGAGGAGGCATATCCATGGAATATATAAGAACCGATGGTAAGAACAGAGATTTTATAGAAAACTGCAGACTCCTTGATCTGGACTTGGACAGACGTGTCGGGAGGCAGATTAAAAGAGATAAATATCAGAAGTATAACCAATTGGATGAGATACGGGAAGCGATAGTCGTTTATGATGGGTATAAGGCCATCGGCGGCGGTGCGATTAGAAGATATGATGATGAAACGATAGAATTAAAACGGGTGTTTGTACATAACGAATATCAGGGGCAGGGGATAGGAAGCAGGCTGGTTATGCTGTTGCTGGAATGGGCTGCAGAACTGGGCTATCAGAGAATGCTCCTGGAAACGGGGGAACTGCTGGTGGAGTCCTGTGCCTTATATAGGAAGCTGAGATTTCAAGTGATTCCCAATTATGGGCCATATGTGGATATGCCGGAGTCGTTGTGTATGGCGAGGGATTTGAGGAAAGACTCCTTTTAAGACAAATCTGTGCAAAGCGGGACAGGATTTTCCAGGCATGGACAGTTATAATCGATATATGCAAGGAGGATGGAACAAATGTCGATACAGCTTATGCAGCAGGCGATATGCTATATGGAAGAACATATCTGCGAAGACATAAGTTATGCCGAGGTTGCCAAAAGTGTCCATATGTCGAGCTATAACTTTCATCGGACGTTCAGTTTTGTTACAGGCATGACGGCTAATGAATATATTAGAAAAAGACGTCTTACACTGGCGGCCAGAGAATTGCAGACAACGGATATCTCAGTGATTGAAGCTGCGTATAAGTATGGCTATGAGTCGCCGGAAAGTTTTTCCAAAGCGTTTTCAAGGTTTCATGGTGCAACGCCCAGACAGGCAAAGCAAAAAGGCACAAAACTTCATTTGTTTAATCCGCTTGCCATCAAAATCATACTGGAAGGTGGTAGTGTTATGGATTACAGAATTGAGCACAGAGAGAGTGAGAGATTTATCGCCATGGTAAGGGCATTTCCGAATGAGATCATCAATGATGACGATGATCACAGCATCCCCGATTTCTGGACGGAGTGTTATGATAAAAATCTTATCGAGCCTATGAAAATGCTGCGTGCGGAAGGAAAAAGGGATCTGTTCGGCCTGTGTCATCCGCTGAGAGACGGAGAGACGCATTTCAATTATGGAATCGGTGTCAGGATTGATCAGGATACGGATGAGGCTAAACTGGAACAGTTTCTCAAGAACGGTTATTCCATCTGGGAGACAGAACCTGTTGATTATGCGGTGTTTAAATGCTTTGGTTCTGACGGTGATTGTCTGGGTGAAACCTGGAGCAAGTTTTTTAAGGAGTTTGTCCCGCAGACGGGTTATACGCAGACAGAGGATACCGACTATGAAATTTATTATGAACATGCGGAAAACGGTCTGTTCTGTGAGTTGTGGGTGCCCGTGAAACGGGATTGATTTTGGAATGCATAGTGGATAGAACGAAGATTATGATAATCATGAAAAACTTTTCTAAAGAATTTGTTTTTGCTATCAGTGCTATTGCAGCGGCGTTCCCTTTTGTTTTTATGGTTTTGTCTTTTTTGGGGAACGCCGAGCCATATAATGCTATTTCGAAATCATAGCACACAACCGACTGGATCACAAAGATATATCAAGCCTTTCAATGGAACACCAGGACTGTACTAGATTATTTCATTGCTTTCAAGCACGGCATCAGTATATTTTCGCTGCATGTCGTGCCTTTTTTTCCTGTTTTCCACTGTATCAAAGAGGATGGAAAAATCATAGTCTTCCGGATAAAGTTCTGTTGCCGCCACGTGCAGCTTTACGCGTTTATGATTGATCCAGATTTTTTTATTTGGCAGCTGTACTCTTAATACGCCCTTTTCATTGATTGGGGCACATACAATCCCAATCTTTTTCTCTGGATAGACCATGACGCTGTCGCCAATCTGGTATTTGACGCTGCGAGCCGCTTGTTGATTTCCCTTTTTTGTTTTGGAGAGTCTGGCGCCGGTTTTCTTTACCATAGTGCTTTCAGGCGTCTGGAATTGATACGTGGCGGCGGTATCTTCGCCATATGCGGCGCGGATTGCGGCTCTTAACATTTCATTGGGCATACCCAGCCTGTCAGCGATATAAAAGGCACAGCTTTCCCCGGCTTCTCCGATCACCATCTGGTATGTGGGGCTGAGCGTCTTTTTATCAAAGGTCATTCTGGCATTGACGATAAACTCTGTTCTGGCGGCGTATTCTTTTACTTCCGGATAGTGAGTTGTGGCCAGAAATAAAGCGCCGCTTTTTCGAAGCTCTTCCAATATTGCGATGGCGATTCCCATACCTTCCGTGGGATCTGTCCCGGAGCCCAGCTCATCCATAACGACCAGGCTATCCTGATTGGCTTCCCGCAGGACTTCCAGCACATTGGTTATGTGTGCGGAAAAGGTAGATAGATTTTCAGCGAGGTTCTGTCCATCACCGATATCGCATAAATAGGAACTGTTCATGCAGATATCGGCTTGTTTACAAGTAACATGCATGCCGCACTGCGCCATGATGCAAGTTAACATAACTGTTTTGATAGCAATAGTCTTGCCGCCTGTGTTAGGGCCGGTGATGACAATCCCCTGGATCTCGCCGCCTATGGCAAATTGCAGCGGTACTGCCAGTGCTTTGTCCATCAGCGGGTGACGCGCCTGCGTCAGGGTAATTTTTCGTTCCGTATTGATCGTTGGTTCGACCGCATCCATGACCAGGCTCAATTTGCCTTTGGAAAAGATGAAATCCAGCTTTTCGATCATACTAAGATCCTCATGCAGGACAGGGATTGAGGCGGATACGAAAGCGGATAAGGTGTATAAAATACGATGGACTTCATTTTCTTCCCCGATTTTTAAAAGCTGTAGTTCTTCATAATATTTCGAAACACCGGACGGTTCTATAAACAATGTGCTGCCGGTAGAAGATTTATCGATGACACTGCCGGTTATCTTCAGTTTGTATTCCTTTTTCACAGGAAGACATATCCGCCCGTTCCTATAAGTACAATAGCTGTCTGCCATGCAGTCCTTATGAGAACGCAGGATTTGTTCCGCCTTCTGTTTCATCTGCTCCTCGCACTTGATGATTTGGTTCCTAATCTGCCCCAATTCTTTGGTGGCGTAGTCATCGACAGCTCCATTCCTGATTTTGCTGCATATTTCTTCGTGTAACTCTGGGATATCATCCAGGTTTTCATCATAATAAGCCAGGGAATTAGAATACATCTTTCCTCTTCCCAAATACGCTTTCAGCCGTCTGATCACGACTAAAATGATTTCCACCCGTTCTAACTGATAGGGTGTCAGACAGTCCCCCTTTTGGGCAATCAATAAGATGTCCCTTATTTCAGAGAGATTCTGCAGGGGCGGCGTCCCCAGTTTTTCAATCAGGTTCCTGGCGTCTGTGGTATTCTTTAGTTGTTTTCTTAATTCGGTTTCGGAAAGGCATATGGAAACTTCATGGATTTTCTCTTTGGCCTGGTCTGTGACTGCGCAATCGGCCCATATGTCTTTTATTTTGTCAAATTCAATCTGTCTTTCAATATTCATTTTAATTATACATTCCTTTCTCTGCTTCTTTTGCACTGATTCCGTGTAGCATAGCCGCAAAATAAATTCAGGCAGCATCGCCCTACATGTAAAAAGACCATAGATACCTTAAGTGCATTAAGATACTATGGTCTTGTAATCGTTATATGGATTATTCTGTACGATATAGTTATGCCATGAAGGAATAAAAGAGTAAATTTGTTTCTTCCTAATACCATAAAAACAGCATGACCATACAGTCATGCCAATATCCTTCCTGGAAATAGATACCATAATATTAAGCAAATGTAAGGCGAAAACGCTGGCAGCATCGGTTGCCGGCAAATGGGCAGACTTTGAGCGTAAACCAAAAACCACCCAGGCAATATTTATTTTGCACTATTCTCCATTACAATTACACTTAACATACAGATTCTCCTGAAACTTTTTCTCTATCGTACCCCATATTATGTGATTGGTCAAGGGGAAGATTTTTGAAATAGTCTGACAATTTATCAAAAAGTCTTTATTTACAATTCACAAAAGCAGGTGTATTATTGTATACATGTAGAACGCAAAGGAGCGCTAGATGCCTTCTTTGCGTTTTTCTATTTGCGCGAATAAGCAGAGTCAGAAGTGAACGAAAACAGACTCATGCCTGCATGAAAGTCTGTTTTCGTGCGCTTCTGAGGAGGCGCAAGACGTCCAGTGGACGTCTGCTCTGCGCGGACCGGAGTGGAACGGAGACCGCGAACGAGAAATGCGAAGCATTTCGAGTCTGCTTATTTGTGAGAGTATAACAGTCATCAAAACTGCTCTGACAAGGAGGTAGCATATGTTTGATGTAAAGACAACCATCCCCCGGTCCCCGCTCTACCTGGCAGAATTTGAACATGATAACTGCGGTATCGGCGCCTGTGTCAATATCAAGGGTAAGAAGAGCCGTGACATCGTGGAAAATGCGCTGAAGATTGTGGAGAATCTGGAGCACAGGGCCGGGAAGGATGCAGAGGGAGAGACCGGTGACGGTGTCGGCATCCTCACACAGATGCCGCATAAGTTTATGGTGAAAGTGACCAAAGAACTGGGCTTTGTTATCGGCGGGGAGAGAGAGTACGGCGTGGGAACGTTCTTTTTCCCGCAGGATGAGTTACAGCGCAATCAGGCCAAGAAGATGTTTGAGATTATTGCCAAGAAAGAGGGGCTGCGGTTTTTGGGCTGGCGGGATGTGCCTACGGTGCCGTCCGTGTTGGGGCATAAGGCGGTAGAGTGTATGCCCTGTATCATGCAGGCATTTATTAAGAAGCCGGCGGGTGTGGAGAAGGGGCTTGATTTTGATCGGAAACTGTATATATTAAGGCGTACCTTTGAGCAGTCAACGGATTTGACTTATGTAGTCAGTCTGTCCAGCAGGACGATTGTGTATAAGGGAATGTTCCTGGTGGGACAGCTGCGCACTTTCTTTGCGGACTTGCAGGACAAAGATTATGAGTCTGCCATAGCCGTGGTACATTCCCGGTTTTCCACCAATACCAATCCCAGCTGGGAGCGGGCTCATCCGAACCGGTTTATTGTTCATAACGGAGAAATTAACACCATACGGGGCAATGCGGATAAGATGCAGGCCAGGGAGGAGAACATGGAGTCCGAGCATCTGCAGGGGCAGATGCATAAGATTCTGCCGGCCATCAATGCTTCCGGTTCTGATTCGGCCATGCTGGACAATACGCTGGAATTTTTGGTGATGAGCGGTATGCCGCTGCCGCTGGCGGTGATGATTACCATTCCGGAACCCTGGGAGAACAATAAGACCATGTCCCAGAAGAAAAAGGACTTCTATCAGTATTATGCGACCATGATGGAGCCCTGGGACGGGCCGGCTTCTATTCTGTTCTGTGACGGGGATATCATGGGAGCGGTACTTGACCGGAACGGTCTACGGCCTTCCCGCTATATGATTACGGACGATGACACCCTGATTCTCTCTTCGGAGGTGGGCGTGCTGGACATCGACTCTTCTAAGATTGTGATGAAGGAGAGACTGCACCCCGGTAAGATGCTTTTGGTGGATACGGTGCAGGGCCGGGTCATCGATGATGATGAGTTAAAAGAGAAATATGCGTCCGCCCAGCCATACGGCGAGTGGCTGGACAGTAAGCTGGTGACTTTAAAAGAATTGAAGATTCCCAATCAGCGTGTGCCGGAGTTTACCTATGAAGAGAGACAGCGCATGCAGAAGGCTTTCGGTTATACCTATGAGGATTTGAAGACCAGCATCTTGCCCATGGCAAGAAACGGCGCGGAGGCTATTGCGGCCATGGGCGTGGATACGCCGATTCCGGTGCTTTCCAGGGCGCATCATCCGCTGTTCCATTATTTCAAGCAGTTGTTTGCCCAGGTGACGAATCCGCCCATTGACGCCATCCGTGAGGAAGTGGTTACTTCCACTACCGTCTATCTGGGGCAGGACGGCAACCTGTTAGAGGAGATGCCGGAGAACTGCAACATGCTCAGGGTGCACAATCCGATTCTCACCAGCACCGATCTCTTGAAGATTAAGGCCATGAAGGCGGAAGGATTCAAGGTGGAGGTGGTTCCGATCACCTATTATAAGAATACCAGACTGGAGAAGGCCATCGACAGGCTTTTTGTGGAAGTGGACAGGGCTTACCGTGATGGGGTAAATATCATCATCCTCTCCGACAGAGGGGTGGATGAGAACCGGGTGGCCATCCCTTCCCTGCTAGCAGTATCTGCCTTACAGCAGCATCTGGTCAGCACCAAGAAGAGAACCAGTGTGGATATTATTTTGGAGTCGGCGGAACCCAGGGAAGTGCATCATTTTGCGACTCTGCTCGGTTTTGGCGCCTCGGCAATCAATCCCTATCTGGCCCAGGAGAGTATCAAGGAGTTGATTGACAATCATATGCTGGATAAGGATTATTATGCGGCGGTCAATGATTATAACAGTGCGATTTTACATGGTATCGTGAAGATTGCCTCCAAGATGGGCATCTCTACGATTCAGTCTTACCAGGGTTCGAAGATTTTTGAAGCCCTTGGTATTGATAAGGATGTGATTAATAAATATTTCACCAACACAGTGTGCCGCGTGGGTGGTATTACCCTGAAAGATATCGAGGAAGAGGTGGATACCCTGCACTCCATGGCTTTTGACCCGCTCGGTCTATCCACGGATACGACACTGGACAGCATTGGACATCACCAGATGAGAAGCGGTGCGGATGAACATCTCTATAATCCGGAGACCATTCATTTACTGCAAGAGTCAACCAGACGCGGTGATTATGAATTATTTAAACAATATACCAAAGCGGTCAATAGTGAGGACAGCATTAAGAACCTGCGCGGGCTGATGGACTTCAATTATCCGAAGAAACCCGTGCCAATAGAGGAAGTGGAGAGTGTTGACACTATTGTCACAAGGTTTAAGACCGGCGCCATGTCCTATGGCTCCATCTCCAAGGAGGCCCATGAGACCATGGCCATTGCCATGAACCGTCTGCACGGCAAATCCAACTCCGGCGAAGGCGGAGAGGATAAGGACAGATTGAAGGTGGGGGCTGACGGTTTGAACCGCTGCTCGGCCATCAAACAGGTGGCCAGCGGACGTTTCGGTGTCACCAGTGAATATTTGAACAGCGCGCAGGAGATTCAGATTAAGATGGCTCAGGGAGCGAAACCCGGTGAGGGCGGCCACCTGCCCGGCGGCAAGGTATATCCCTGGATTGCTAAGACCAGACACTCCACGCCGGGTGTGGGGCTGATTTCCCCGCCGCCGCATCATGATATTTATTCTATCGAGGATCTGGCGCAGTTGATCTATGATTTGAAAAATGCCAATACCAAGGCCAGGATTTCGGTGAAACTGGTATCCGAGGCCGGGGTGGGTACGGTGGCGGCCGGTGTGGCCAAGGCGGGTGCGCAGGTCATCCTGGTATCCGGCTATGACGGCGGCACGGGCGCGGCGCCCCGCAATTCCATCCACAACGCGGGTCTGCCCTGGGAACTGGGGCTGGCGGAGACTCATCAGACTCTGATTCAGAACGGCCTGCGGAATAAGGTCCGTATCGAGACGGACGGCAAGCTGATGAGCGGACGGGATGTGGCCATTGCGGCAATTCTGGGTGCGGAGGAGTTCGGTTTCGCCACGGCGCCTCTGGTGACCATGGGCTGTCTGATGATGCGGGTCTGCAACCTGGATACCTGTCCTGTGGGGGTAGCGACCCAGAACCCGGAACTTCGCAAACGCTTTACGGGTAAGCCGGAGTATGTGGAGAACTTTATGCGGTTCATCGCGCAGGAACTGCGGGAATATATGGCGAAACTGGGTGTGCGCAGGGTAGACGAACTGGTGGGCCGGACAGAACTTCTGAAAGTAAAAGAGAATCTGACAGACCGTCAGCGCAAAGTGGATCTGAATCTGATTCTGAGCAACCCCTATGAGGGCAGCAAGGAGAAATGCATCTTTGACCCGAAGCAGGTATATGACTTTCATCTGGAGAAGACCTTGGATGAAAAGGTACTCTTAAAGCAGCTTTCCAAGGCTTTGGAGGACGGACAGAAGCGCAGCCTGGAAGTAGACGTCTCCAATACGGATCGTACCTTCGGCACCATCTTCGGCTCCGAGATTACCAGAAGATTTGGCGATACGCTGGAGGAGGATACCTACCATATCTTATGTAAGGGGTCCGGCGGCCAGAGTTTCGGTGCCTTTATCCCCAAAGGACTGACCCTGGAACTGGTGGGTGATTCCAACGATTACTTTGGCAAGGGTCTGTCCGGCGGTAAGCTGGTGGTCTATCCTCCGAAGGGCTCGGCTTTCCGGCAGGACGAAAACATCATTATCGGTAACGTGTCGCTCTACGGTGCGACTTCCGGCAAGGCCTTCATCAACGGTGTGGCGGGCGAGCGGTTTTGCGTGCGCAATTCCGGAGCCATCGCGGTGGTGGAAGGTGTGGGTGACCATGGCTGTGAGTACATGACCGGCGGGCGTGTGGTGGTCATCGGCTCCGTGGGCAAAAACTTTGCGGCCGGCATGAGCGGCGGTATCGCCTATGTACTGGATGAGAATAACGACCTGTACACCAAGACCAACAAGGAAATGGTGTCCTCTTATGAGATCACCTCGAAATACGATGTCCTGGAACTGAAAGAGATGATCAAGGAACACGTGGCCTATACCAATTCCGTCAAGGGCAAAGAGATTCTGGACAATTTCGGTGAATATCTGCCGAAGTTTAAGAAGATCATCCCGCATGACTATGAGATTATGTTAAAACTGATCGTGCAGATGGAAGAGAAGGGCCTGAGCGCGGAGCAGGCGCAGATTGAGGCCTTTTATAAAAAAGACAAGGAGGGGGCGTAAGCATGGGAAAGCCAACAGGATTTATGGAATATGAGCGCAGGGTATCCAAAGATGTGAGCCCCAGAAAGCGCATTCAGAATTTTTATGAATTTCATGAGCATCTGACCATGGAGGAACAGCAGGAGCAGGGTGCGCGCTGTATGGACTGCGGTGTACCGTTCTGCCAGTCCGGCATGACCCTTTGCGGGATGACTTCCGGCTGCCCTTTGCACAATCTGGTGCCGGAGTGGAACGACTTAGTCTATACCGGCAACTGGGAGCAGGCATATAATCGGCTGCATAAGACCAATAATTTCCCGGAATTTACATCTAGGGTCTGCCCGGCGCTGTGCGAGGCGGCCTGTACCTGCGGCCTGAACGGCGATCCGGTCTCCACCAGGGAGAATGAGTATGCGATTATCGAAAATGCCTATGAGAAGGGCTATGCGGCGCCCAAGCCGCCCAAGGTGCGTACCGGCAAAAAGGTGGCGGTGGTGGGCAGCGGCCCTTCCGGTCTTGCCGTGGCCGACCAGCTCAACAGGCGAGGCCATCTGGTAACGGTATTTGAGCGCTCCGACAGGATTGGCGGTCTGCTGATGTATGGGATTCCGAATATGAAACTGGAAAAGCATATCATCGACCGCAAGATTAAAGTCATGGAGGAAGAGGGCGTGACCTTTGTGACAAACAGTAACATCGGCAAAGAGATAAAGGCGGATAAACTGTTAAAGGAGTTTGACCGGGTGGTACTGTGCTGCGGTTCTTCTCAGCCCAGGGATATAGGGGCACCCGGCAGAGAAGCCAAAGGAATCTACTTTGCAGTGGATTTTCTCACAGCCAACACCAAGAGCCTGTTAGATTCTGATTTCCAGGATAAGAAGTATGTAGATACCAAAGATAAAAATGTGGTCATCATCGGCGGCGGCGATACCGGGAACGACTGCGTGGGCACAGCCATCCGCCACGGGGCCAAGTCCGTGACCCAGATTGAGATGATGCCCAAGGCCCCCGATACCAGGGCCGACAACAATCCCTGGCCTGAATGGCCCAAGGTCTGCAAGACAGATTACGGTCAGCAGGAAGCCATCGAGGTTTATGGGCACGATCCCCGGATTTATGAGTCCACGGTGAAAGAGTTTGTGAAAGATAAAAACGGGAACCTGAAGGCGGTAAAGATAGTTTCTCTCACTTGGGAGAAAGACCCGGAGACGGGCCGTATGAACATGAAAGAAGTGGAAGGCTCCGAGCGGACACTGGATGCGGAAATCGTGCTGATCGCGGCGGGATTTCTGGGCAGCCAGAAGTATGTGACGGATGCGTTCAAGGTGGAACTGGACGGCAGAACCAATGTAAAGACCGAGACAGGCAGATTTATGACCAGCGTGGACAGAGTCTTTACGGCAGGCGATATGCATACGGGGCAGTCGCTGGTGGTGAAGGCCATCCGCCAGGGCAGGGAGTGCGCCAGGGAAGTGGATGAGAGTTTGATGGGATATACGAATCTGTATGTGCAGTAGTAAGCAGTTCATAAAAAGTGTATGAGGTTTCGTCAACGAAACCTTATACACTTTTTGAGTTATACAAGGCATATGAATAAACCCTGTTAGGGAAAATGTAGAATTATTATTTATCAGTTTGGTTCCATATTAGACATATTGTTGGCCGTAGTAGAAGAGGTTGTACTGATATGGAACATTTTAGCGTATTTGAGTCGTAATAGCAAGAAATGTGGAAAAGGGGGGAAATTTAGGGCTAAAAATTCTGAAAAATGCCGGTTAAAAATTCTGAAAAACGCCGGTTGAAAATTCTGAAAAAAGTGGGTTGCATATTGCACACAAAAGAAAAACCCCATATAATAGGATTACGATTTCGAGGAACTAAGTGAAAGGAAAGCAGGGTAAATGAGATTACAGCCCAGACATCGGAAAAAAACAGAACAAAAGAATGTAATTCCGAATAAAAAACGGCCTTTCATCATTTTGTCAGCGTCTGCGGCGGCGGTGTTTCTTATCCTGCTTGTCATCTATGTAGCCGGTCTTGGGCGCTACCAGAGCTGTTTCTTAAATGGTACGTTGATTGATGCGGTGGATGTGTCGGGCATGAGCATCCCGGAACTGGAGGAACGGATCGGGCAGTATTCTCTGCGGGTGATAGAGCGTCAGACTGATGGGACGGTTCTGGAGGAGGAGATACTGGGAAGCGACATTGGCATTGCCTATATTTCCACAGAACCTCTGGAAGCTGTGCTGCAGGAACAGAATCCTATCCTGTGGTTTATAAGGCAGGAAGCGGTTTATGAGACCGATGTAGCGTTATTTTATGAAGAAGCGATATTAGAAGAGAAAATAGACGCTCTGCGCGGTTTCCAAAAGGAATTTGTGAAGGAACCGGTGGATGCTTACATAGGAGATTATGTTTCAGGAAGTGGTTTTGCACTGGTGGCCGAGGACCGGGGAAACCGTCTGAACCGCGCAAAGACCACAGAAGCGGTCAGGGAAGCGATTGACGGCTTGCAGGAGCAGGTGGATCTGGAAGCAGCCGGCTGTTATGAGGAACCTGGGGTCACTTTGGAGGATGTAGGTCTGCAGGACACTTATGCAAAGCTTCAGAATTATGTGAATACTGCTGTCACTTATTCATTCGGGTCAGAGCGGGAGGTTCTGGATGCAGATACGGTAGCGGGCTGGATAGTACGCAAAGGGAATCAGGCGGAACTTGATTCGGAATTGGTCAAGGAGTATGTAAATTCTCTGCGGAGAAAACATGACACTGTTTTTCACAAGAGAAAATTTATGACCAGCTATGGGGAAGAAGTGACGATCGAACAGGGAGATTATGGCTGGTGGATGGATGTAGGGCAGGAGACGGAAGCGCTGATCGGGCTTTTGGAACGGGGAGAGAGCGGAGAACGGATTCCCATATACCGGCAGACGGCGGCTTCCTATGAGACACCGGATTATGGCGATTCTTATGTGGAAATTAACCTGACGGCCCAGCACTTATTTCTATACCAGGAAGGAGAATGTGTCCTGGAATCTGATTTTGTGTCCGGTAATCCCGCCAGAGGCAATGAAACGCCGGATGGAATTTATGGGATCACGTATAAAGAACGGGATGCGACCCTGACGGGAGAAACATACAGGACACCGGTTTCTTTTTGGATGCCATTTAATAATAATGTAGGGATGCATGATGCCACATGGCGAAGTGAGTTTGGCAGGGATATTTATAGGACGAACGGTTCCCATGGCTGTATCAATCTGCCTTATTCTGTTGCGGAGGAAATTTATGGTTATGTGGAAAAGGATACGCCGGTCATCTGTTATCACCTGCCGGGGACGGAGCCGGAGCCGCTACCGGAGATTCCGCTGGAATTGGAGCCGGGATTAGAACCGGGGCAGGAGCCAGAGCCTGTATTAGAACAGCCGGTGGTGATTCTGGAGCCGCCGCTGACAGAGGGGCAATAAGGGCGGGCGCAGCCGGCTCTTTTTGGAAGGACAGGCTATTTTCAGATACCATTTAGTATAGATGTTATTTGAGGATCCTTTGTATCAAAACATCCTCCCTTTGAAACCGCTCCATCAAATATGGGAAATGATTGCTGTCTTTTGCGATTTTAGCCAGTTTCTTTTTGGCAGAGTACAGAAGGATATAGCTGCCGCGTTCTTCAATCCTGGTGATTTCATGCAGTGCGTAGGTCCTGGTTATGCCCAGAAAATTCCTGATGGATATTTTTTGATAATCAACAGTGATTTTCCACAGCAGTACACGGAGCATTTCGAATAGGAATAGCAGTGTCATGGCAATCAGGATTATGAGGTAAGGCAGTTCCAGTTCGACATGTTTCCATAGGACGAGCACAGTGAGCATGGCGAATCCCAGAAAGGAAAAAACGCCGCGCATGACGTCACTTCTCGGGCAGGTCACCGCAAATTCTTCTATGACCGGAATACGTTCCATTTTTTTATATTGCAGTAAAAGATCATATAATATTGGGAAGCCTTTGGTATTTTCCTCAATAAAAAATATTTTTTTATGTTTACGATATCCAACCAACACTTTTTCATTCGGGGTATGTAAGAGTGTTTCGTTGTCCATATATTTTACCAAGGTGATCTCATGAAATTTTATTTCCTTAGGAGGAAGAAGAGGGGTATAAAAAGTCAGGGAATCGATTCTGATGACACATCTCCAGAATATCACGTAAATACAAAAATAGATTGCTCCGAGCATAAAAAGATAGAACATTAAAAATAGGACGATCCATTGCTCCATTTCTTCTATGATCAAATTTACAGTAAATGCTATCACCCCATAAAATATGATGCAGAGGATTGCCCAAAATAAATATCTGTGTGCCAGATCCATGGTGTAGATTACATCTTCCGAGGCAGGCGGCAGATTTTTTAGATGCCACCAGTAGGAGGCGAGCAGGAGAAGCAGTATCAATACAATTGCTATACTATAAAAGATGGCTTGTGTCATTTGTCGATCACCTCCTGGAAATGTCAGGGATATTCGTCTTAGCTTGAGTATATCATTTCTGTTAATGCAAAAAAAGATATTACTTTTTCTTTTTATTTTTCACCCTATCTTATATTTTTCCCATTTTTTTATCAAATAGAACCCGTATAATAAAAGGGGAGGGAAGTTTGACCCGGTGTACTGGCCCGATCCGCAGGCTATGGTACAGGAACTGAAGGAGATGGGTATAGAATTAATGGTATCTATCTGGCCTACCGTGGATAAGACCTGTGAGAATTATGAGGAGATGCTGGAACAAGGTTATCTGATCCGCACAGAGAGAGGCTTCCGTGTGGGATTGGATTTCCAGGGAGCTACCATCCACTATGACGCCACGAATCCCGGAGCCAGGGAATATGTGTGGAATAAGGCGAAGAAGAACTATTATGATATGGGTATCAAGGTATTCTGGCTGGATGAGGCGGAACCGGAATATACCGTCTATGACTTTGACAACTATCGCTATCATCGTGGCACGAACCTGCAGATTGGCAATACTTATCCGGTGGATTATGCCAGGACTTTCTATGAAGGCATGGAGCGGGAAGGACAGACTAATATCGTCAACCTGCTTCGCTGCGCCTGGGCCGGAAGCCAGAAGTACGGCGCTTTGGTGTGGTCAGGAGACATCGCGTCCAGCTTTGAGAGTATGCGCAATCAGCTGGCAGCAGGGTTGAACATGGGACTTGCGGGTATTCCCTGGTGGACTACGGACATCGGCGGGTTCCACGGCGGCAATCCGGATGATCCGAAGTTCAGGGAACTTTTTGCCAGATGGTTTGCCTGGGGGACGTTCTGTCCGGTGATGCGTCTGTATGGTGACAGGGAGCCGAGGCAGCCTCAATATGGCACCACCGGCGGAGCAGCCTGCTGTTCTGGTGCGGCTAATGAGGTGTGGAGTTATGGGGAAGAGGTATATGAGATTTGTAAAAAATATATGGAATACAGGGAACAGATGCGTCCTTACACGAGAGAGCTGATGCAGGAAGCCCATGAGAAAGGAACGCCGGTTATGAGGACACTCTTCTATATGTATCCCCAGGACACGTCATGCTGGGAGGTGGAAGATGAGTATATGTATGGCCCGGATGTATTGGTGGCGCCGGTGCTTTATGCAGGGCAGGACAAGCGCCGTGTCTACCTTCCGAAAGGAGAGGATTGGACGGAGAGTTTTACCGGAAAAGAATATGCGGGCGGACAGTGGATGGAGGCGGATACGCCGCTTGATGTGATTCCGGTGTTTGTGCGGAAAAAGGTGTAAAAAGTGATGTGATGATAAAATAGCAGAAAGGAACACTGGAAAGGGATTGCGGTAGGCAGTCCCTTTCTGTTGTTGTTTAGAAAATTTCATATACCCTTATTATGATTGTATGTTATAATTTTTGTTGATTAAACGTGGCAAGATATATGTGGAGGGATTTATATGCATATTGACAGGTTGCTTTCCGGTGAGTCAAAAAATGTTGAATATAAAGTGAGCCGTCCGGAAAAAAGTATAAAATATATGAAGACGGTAGTAGCATTTGCGAATGGAGCGGGTGGATATCTTATTTTTGGTATAGAGGATATAACGAAAGAGATTGTTGGAATATCAGAAGATATTATTTTTCAAGAGATGGATGCTCTTGCCAATGCTATATCGGACAGCTGTGAGCCGATTATTATACCGGATATATATCCTCAGACTATAAACGGAAAAACGGTAATTGTGGTTGCAGTCACTGCCGGGAAACAAAGACCGTATTATATTAAGGCTGACGGAGTGACAGATGGTGTATATATAAGAGTTTCCGGGACATCAAGAAAAGCAGATACCGCAATATCGAGGGAACTGTATTATGAATCAGAGGGGCGTTCTTATGATTTGGTCATTCGTCCTGATCTCAATATTACAGAGGAAGAGATTGGAAAGCTATGTGATGATATGAAAGAGATAGCGCTTGCTAATTGTAAGAATGATGTACAGAGACAAGCGGTAAAGGGTGTAACGAAAAATATACTTTTGAATTGGGGGATTTTGGCTGAGACGGAGGATGGAAGTATTCATCCCACGAACGCTTATA
>CAMXIF010000005.1 GCA_947243845.1 uncultured bacterium | reverse complement strand
AGTTCTGCCCGCAGTTCCTCTCCCAGCCCATGATCATGCATCAGACGAAGCATGGCCAAACGCACTTTACCCCGCCGTTTCTGCTCCATATAATATCCTAAATCATTCTCCTTGCTGCCGTAATCTTCTTCACCGCACAGAAGCATTTTGGAAAAGCCATCGCTGTCCTCCAGATGCATCAGCATCCTTGCTCTCGCGTCCCACCCGGCAAGCCAGCTTGCTGTCCCTGCATTTTCCAAGTCAAAAAGGTAAAAAGCGTCCAGACCGTTCACCGCAGCCGCCAAAAGCCATGCGATATCCGGCGTCCTGTCATCTTTTTGCTTTTCCCCTTCCTCTGTACCTTCCATTCCCCCGGCTTCCTTTTCCTCAATCCGCATAAGCCGGCCGCATTCTTTAAACACGCCCTGCCCCATCTCTATCTGGTGGTAAGGCATCACCACATCCGTCAAATTTCCGCAATAGGCAAAAGCCCAGTCTCCGATGCCGGCCAGACACTCCGGCAGCACAATCTTTCGCAGGGTCTTATTGCTCAGAAAGGCTTTCTTCCCGATCCATACCACGACAAAACCTTCTATTCTTTCCGGAATCTCAATCTCCGTATCCCGGCCGCTGTAGCTTATGATCGCCACAGTTTCTCCCACAATCTCATATTCCAGGCTGCCCTGCTCTGTCTCCAGATTCTTCCTCATATGACATACTGCCTTTCTCAAATCAGCTTCCACCGGTATTCTCTACAATGCCAATTCCCGAATCTGCTCCCGAAGCGCATCCCCTCTCTCCGTCAGCATCATCTCCTCATTATGTCTTGTATAATCCTCACAGCCATAAGCGCTGATAAACGCTGCACAGTCGGTCTGCACCGTACACTCTGTCACCAGCACCAGCATTTCATTCCCGCCGCCAAAAGTGTCTTCCACGAATACAAACAGGAAATGCAGCCTCTCCTGCAGTGTTTTCGTTTCCCGCTTATACTGTTCCACTTTTGCCTCAAATTTTTCCCGGACAAGCTCAAATGCCTCCTGGCCGCTGTTCGTATCTGCCGTTAGCAGCAGTTTCTCACACGCATGTAAAAAACTGATGATGGCACGGCTTTTCCTCTTTTCCTTCAAAGACAGGGCACCGGCCGCAAGCAAAGATTCAAATGCCTGTTGTCTGGCCGCCGCCTGTTTGGTAAGCATCGCTCCCAACTCGCCGGCATCTGCCTCCTCCGCCTTCGCCTTCAGAGCCTTCAGGGGATTCATCAGTTCCTGCAGGATGGCGGAAGTCTGCATATTCTCCCGGATTTCCTGCTGTATCTGGTCGATCAGCATTCCCATCAGGGACAGCCTTTCATCAAATCCGGCCTTCCTTGCTTTATCTTTGACTTGTTCATTGACTTGTCCAGTCAGTATATCTTCCACCCGATAATCATTCTGATACTTCTGGTAAAGGTCATAATAAGCCGTAAATTCCCTGGCTACACGGACGTTACGAAGATACTGTCCCACCAGGCTCTCCTCTACGGCAAGCCCCTCCTCTTCATACAAAAGCAGCATCTGCGACAGATCTTCCCACCCTCTGGCCGTTACATAATCCTTGCCCCGCACCGTGGTCTCCACCTGGTAGAAATCCTCTTTCTTCATATCCAGATAATTAAGGATAGCCGTATGGATACCTCTCTCCCTGGCATACTCCCGCCAGATTTCATATTCGGCCTCTACCTCCAAAATCTTCATTCTATCCAGAGTCACCACATCAAACTCCCGCACAGACTTATTATACTCCGGCGGATTGCCGGCTGTCACGATCACCCAGCCCTCCGGCACACTGTGCCTGCCGAACACCTTATACTGTAAAAACTGCAGCATGGACGGCGCTAACGTCTCCGAGACACAGTTGATCTCATCCAGAAAAAGAATGCCCTCCTTGATACCACTTGCCGCCATCACATCATAAATCGAGGCAATAATCTCACTCATGGTATATTCGGACACATCGTAGGATACCCCCTCATACTCCTTATGGGTGATAAAAGGGAGTCCCAGCGCCGACTGTCTCGTATGATGCGTCATGGAATAAGACACCAGCGCGATTCCCAGTTCCTGGGCAATCTGCTCCATAATAGCCGTCTTGCCGATACCCGGTGCACCGAGAAGGAACACTGGTCTCTGTCTGACCAGCGGAATCCTGTACTCCCCTTCTTCATCCTTTTTCAGATAAAGGGTGACTGTATCCTTAATATAGTTTTTCGCCTCTTTAATGTTCATTTCCGATCACCTTCCATGTTTCTGTGCTTTTCAAAAGCCTCAATTTCCTCGTCCTCCAGCACCAGTCTGATAGCCCACGGCGGTACTTTGGGTCTGTTCTCGTCCTCATTTAGAAATACAAAGGCCACCTCATAATCCGGCATCCGCTCCGGATAAATCCCATAGCCGTCCGTAAAATAGATAAGTCCCTTTAAATCCTCGAACTCGCTGGCCCTCTGCAATTCTTCCACATAGGCAAAGACAGGCCGAAAGTCTGTGGATCCAAAACCGGTCAGTTTGCCCGTCTCTATAAAGGCATCGAACGCTTCCTTTCCGGTAATCTTCGTATCCTGCTGTATTTCACTGTCACACTGAATGATATGGACATTGATCTTGGCAAAAAAGTTCTCGCTCTCCTGCATGATATTGTATGTTTTCTGCAAAAAAGCCTGCACAATCTTTCCCCGGCAGGAGGCAGAGGTATCAATGGCGATCACAAAATCTTTGATCTTATTGGTATCACAGTATTCCAGCGGTTCCACCAGAGGCATATTGCCGTAGGTCTTAAATCCATACGTATAATATATATAGTCAAACTCCTCATCGTTCACCTGCATGGATTCGCCAAGTACCATGAAACGCCGCAAAAAATCACTGTAATCATAGCGCTCTCTGGTGGCTTCCCCCAGATTCTCCGACATGCTCTCAGCGTTGTTCTTATCCTTGCTGAAACTCTTAAGATCCGCCTTGATCCGCTCACTGATCTTACGCCATTCGGCCTGGGATAATTCAAGTTCTTCTTTTCTGTCCCAATAAATGTGTTCGTCATAATGACAAAGTCTGCGCCATTCACCAATTGCCTTCGTGGACGGCTCCTCCACCCGGAAATGCCGATATATCTTCTCCGCCGTAAGACCGCCCGCCTGCTTTCGCAGGATTTCCAGCCTGCCGCGCAGCGTATCGTCAGAGGACATTCCGGTCGGATGTATACCGATCTCCAAAACGGTATTCTCCACCGCAATATCCGTTGCCAGATCCCAGTACTCCGGCCGCAGTTTATCCGTCTGAAACCCATGATAAAAAATACAGTGCAATAAGGTATGCAGATAAAGCCTGGCCCCGTAGCCTGGTTCCGCCTCATACTGCCTTAAAAGGAGCGCCGGATCATAGTACAGCCTCTCCCCGTCAAAGAGATGAGCGCCCGTATGCTCCCTGCATTCCAGGGTAAGCCTGGCAAGAGCCGTGTCCAGAAACCGCAGATTGATCAAAAGCCCGTCATGGGAAAGTCTGAGGATTTCTGCCGCCAGCGTCCGTATCTTCTGTTGTCTGTCTGCCGTTTCCTGTGCCATGCGCTATCATCCCCTTCCTAAATTCTCTGCCGGTTATCCTCTCGTCCATACCGAAACCAGATACAGCGCCAGTAAATGGGCCGGGTAGAACAGGTAAAAGAACCACTTGGAAAAGTTCCTGCCATAAGCCGCTCTTTTGCCATTATATAAAAACAGTACCGTGACACCTGCTGCCACAATCCCAAGACACCCCAGAACGCCATGGAAAACCGATGCCGGAAGTCCATACTCTGCCCACATATAGTTTCTAATAATGAACAGACAATAAATCAGCGCGATCATACAATAGTGCCGCATCATTTTCTTCTTATCGCCCCAGTCCTCTGCAAGCAGATACACCAGAAGCGCCGCAAAAATCTGCCAGTCTCCAATGATCGTGACCAGTATGAGAAGCCCGCAGGCCACTCCGCGCCACCTGAGATTCTGTATCTTTTCCCGCGCCACAAGAATCAGGAAAGAACAGAATAGCGTATAAAACATATTCATGGTAAAGGGCAGCCCTGCCACCCCCATCCTAAGCGCCAGATAAAAAGGCAGCTGAGATATCACCGTAAATATCAGAAGTCTCATTCCGTAATTGAACTTCGATCTGGTATAGGCGTACCCTTCCACCAAAAAATAACACATCACCGGCGCCGTAAAGTACCCCACATCCTCAAACACTTCATGCAAAACAGTTCCCCGTGTCAAAAACACATGGGCAATGTGATTGAGCAGCATGGTGACCATGGCTATATATTTAATCACATCCCGGTTCCATCCCTGCCTCCCTGTCTGCATATCCGTCCTGTCCATAATGCCCTTCATGCCTTTCCCCTTACTTTCTGTGTCTGTACCCTTTGTCCAGACTCCGCCGCCTGCCTGACCTTTACGGCTGCTTTACGAGAAAACAGGCGATTGAAACCGACTCAACCGCCATCTTTACTCCTCTGTACGGCCTTATCCTCTGTACGGCGGCCGATATTTTCCTAAAACTCTTATTGCACAAAGGGATTATACTTCTTCTCCTCCCCAATCGTGGTAATCTCTCCATGTCCCGGATAGACCTTTGTCTCATCCGGCAGGACAAACAATCGCTCCTTAATAGACCGCACCAGAGCGCTCATACTGCCAGTGGCCAGATCTGTCCGTCCCACAGACTCCTGAAACAGCGTATCCCCCGCCACCAGAATGCCCGCTTCCTCAAAATAATAACAGCAGCTTCCTACCGTATGTCCCGGCGTAGCGATCAGCTTACAGGTCATACCTGCAATGGTAATCTCCTCATTGTCCTTCAGATACTCATCCGGTATCACCGTATAGGGCCTGCCCACCTGGTCGGACACGTTGGTCACCGCATCCTCGCACAACACTTTCTCCGCCTCATAAGCGTAGATAGGTGCGCCGGATAATTCCCGCAGTTTATTGGTACCCCAAATATGATCGAAATGTCCGTGGGTTAGGAGGATTCCCTTGACCTGAAAACCTTTTTCTTTCAGAGATTCATAAATATAATCCCCTTTATCCGCCGGATCAAAGAAAATCACGTCCTGACTTCCCTCCCGGTATACAAAATAGCAATTCGTCTGGCAGATACCCAGCATGAGCCTGCCGATTTTTAAATCTGACATACTTTCTCCTCTTTGTTATGTTAACCAGTCGTCCTCTCGATATCGATCACGCTCTCAATCGTTCTGATCTTATCGATGATACGCTGCAGTTCTTCCCTGCTGCTAATCTCAAAACTGACAGACATAGTAGCCGTTCCCTGCTTGCTGGCCCGCGTGTTTAAAGCCAGAATATCAATATCCTTCTCCGTCAAGGCTCTCGAAACATCCGCCAGCAGACCGTTTCTGTTGTTGGCATAAATATTAATCTCTGCAAAGTACTTCTCATTGCTGTTCTGCGCATCCGTCTGCTGCCACTCCGCATCAATCAGCCGGTGTCTGTCCAGTTCCGGCAGGTTCATGAGATTCACGCAGTCCGTTCTGTGAATGGATATGCCCCTCCCCCTGGTGACAAAGCCGACAATCTCATCCCCGGGCACCGGGCTGCAGCACTTGGAAAAACGAACTGCCACATCATGAACGCCTTTGACCATAATAGCGCTGGTGTTCTTCCCTGTCCGCCTTCTGTTGACCTGCGCACTCTCCTCAATCTCCGCCATCACTTCGGCATCGGTCATTTCCCGTTTGTGGTCGTTGTCATACAATTCCCGCATACGATTGACAATCTGACCCTCTTTGAGGCCGCCGTGCCCCACCGCCGCCAGCACCGAATCCCAATTCTGGAAACCGTACTTTTTCATGACGGCTTCCTCATACTTCGGTATCAAAATCTCCGCCATATTGATGGACTTTGCCTTGCAGTAAGCGTTGATCAGTTCCCGTCCCTTGACGATGTTATCTTCCTTCAGTTCATTCTTGAACCACTGATTGATCTTATTCTTGGCCTGGGTACTCTTGACCACATTAAGCCAGTCGCGGCTTGGGCCTTTCGAGTTCTGGGAGGTCATGATCTCCACCCGGTCACCGTTTCTGATCACATAATCTATGGTCACCAGCTTCCCGTTCACCCTGGCGCCAATCATCTTATTACCCACCGCACTGTGAATGCTGTAGGCAAAGTCGATGGGCGTGGAACCTGCCGGCAGACTCTTCACGTCTCCTGTGGGCGTAAAACAATATACATTATCCGCAAAAAGATTCAGGTCATCTTTCAGCAGATTCATAAATTCCTTGTTATCCGACAAATCCTGCTGCCACTCAAGAATCTGGCGCAGCCACACCAGCTTCTCTTCCTCCTGGGTCTCCACCTTCTTGCCATCGGAGGCCTCTTTGTACTTCCAGTGGGCCGCAATACCGTACTCTGCCGCCTTATGCATCTCATAAGTGCGGATCTGAATCTCAAACGGCTGGCCGCTGGTACCGATCAGCGTAGTGTGCAGGGACTGGTACATATTTGATTTGGGCATGGCAATGTAATCCTTGAAACGCCCCGGAATGGGTTTATACATCTCATGAATCACACCCAGCGCCGCATAACAGTCTTTCACCGTATCCACGATGATACGCACGGCAAACAGATCATAAATCTGATCTATGGACTTGTTCTGATTCTTCATTTTCTTATATATACTGAAAAAATGTTTGATGCGGCCGTCTATCTGAGCCTTGATCCCTGCATTTTGAATGTGTACGCTGACCTCATCCACGATCGTCTGAATGTAGCGTTCACGCACACTCTTTCTCACCGCAATCTTATCCACCAGATCGTAGTAAGCCTCCGGTTCCAGATATTTTAAAGACAAATCGTCCAGTTCTACCTTAATCTTGGAAATGCCGAGCCGCTGTGCAATCGGTGAATAAATATCCAGCGTCTCTCTGGCAACCTCCTGCTGTTTCTCCGGACGCATGTGCTGCAGCGTCCGCATATTATGAAGCCTGTCGGCCAGTTTGATCAAAATGACCCGGATATCTTTGGCCATGGCCAGAAACATTTTGCGCAGATTCTCCGCCTGGCGTTCCAGCTTCTCCGCATCCCTGTCCTGGTTTCCGTGCTCCCCATGGAAACTCAGTTTATCCAGCTTGGTGACACCGTCCACCAGAAGCGCCACATCCTCGCCAAACTCTTCTTCGATCTCCTCGTCCGTCATGATCGTGTCTTCCACCACATCATGCAAAAGTCCCGCCACGATCGTCTCTTTGTCCAATTCCAGATCCGCAAGGATAATGGAAACACACAGCGGATGGATAATATAGGGTTCTCCTGACTTACGTACCTGTCCCTTGTGGGCATCAAAAGCGATTCTGTATGCTTTCCTGATCAGGCTGATATCCGTTGACGGATGGTATTTACGCACACGAACAATAAGCTCCTCGTAGAGCGTTCCGGGAGTCTGAAACTCATCTATGGATTCTATTCTGCCATCGTCAAATACGATATCCTTCTTCTCTTCTGTCGCCATATACTCACCAGCACCTTATTTTGTCGCCTGACTGCCGTTTTAAGACATTATAATATTATTTACCGTACAAGTCAAAATATTTCGTATTATGTATACTCATCCGGCAAAATGAAACAGGTAAACATCCCATTCATTCCTCTGTTTTCATCAAGCGTCATTGTTTACTAATCTCCGGCTCGCAAAACTTGCACCTCCTTTCCTAAAGTGTTAGGATAGACAGAGAAGTTATCGCAAAGCAGACAATTGCCTTACTGTGAATGCAGTTCCCTGGGATAATTCCAACCCGGAAAGGAGACAACGATACCATGAGTTACATCCAGCACAAAGCCGAAGAATCCCTCGAGGATTATCTCGAAACAATACTTATCTTAAGCAAACGTCTCTCTGCGGTGCGCTCTATCGATGTGGCCACCGAACTGGATTATTCCAAACCCAGCGTGAGCGTTGCCGTAAAAAACCTTCGAAACCGCGAATACATCACCGTCTCGAAGGAAGGGTACCTCTCTCTGACGAACGAGGGACGCAAGATTGCAGAAAGCGTTTACGAACGCCACACGTTATTGACTGACTGGCTGGTTCACCTTGGCGTTGATCCCAAGACCGCTGCTAACGATGCCTGCAAAATGGAGCATGACATCACGCAGGAAAGCTATGAAGCGATGAAAAAGTGTATCCTGTCCATTTTAGGACGCGACTAGCCGCACGGGCAACATCTTGCTGCTATTCTTTCACTTTCGAATGACAGGCGTCCTTCATGGCACAGCCCGAACATCCGCAGCCACAGGAGGATTCTCCTTTTCTCTTACCGCGTACCATACCGGCAATGACAATCACCACCACAATCAGCAAAACTGCACTGATAATGATTGTCGCCCTATTTTCTATAATCCATGTAAACATTGATTTCCTCCTATCTTACTATTTTCAATTTCATATTTGTGGTCAGCTTTGCTGCCTCTTTATAAGGTCTGAACAGCATATAGATCATACCGCCGAGGACAACGATAGCAGATGTCAATCCAATGAGATGCAGGTTCCCTGTGAGTACGGAGCCAATCTGGTAAACCATCAATGCCACTGCATAAGCCAGCCCACACTGATAACCGATCGCAAACCACGTCCATTTCCCATTGTTCATCTCCCGCTTGATCGCACCGATTGCCGCAAAACAGGGCGCACACAAAAGATTGAACACCAGAAAGGAATATCCCGCAACCTGACTAAAGTTCGCACCAATCTCAGGCCATCCGCCGGGATAGAGAATACCCATTGTGCCGACAATATTTTCCTTCGCTACCAGACCTGTGATGGAAGCCACTGCTGCCTGCCAGTTCCCCCATCCAAGCGGGATAAAAATCCATGCAATCGCACCGCCAATCGCCGCAAGGAGTGACTGATCCAGTTCCTCCTCGCCAAGCATCCGAAAGCCTTCCGCCGTAAATCCAAAATAAGTCGTAAACCAGATAACGATGGTAGAAAGCAGGATGATCGTACCCGCCTTCTTGACAAAGGACCATCCCCTCTCCCACATGGAGCGCAGCACATTGCCCGCCGCAGGCATATGGTAAGCCGGAAGTTCCATAACAAAGGGCGCCGGATCGCCTGCAAACATTTTGGTCTTCTTTAACATAATGCCGGAAATAATGATCGCCGCCATACCCACAAAGTACGCGCTTGTCGCCACCCATGCAGAACCGCCGAAGATTGCGCCGGCAACCATGGAGATAAACGGAACCTTGGCGCCGCAGGGAATAAACGTAGTCGTCATAATCGTCATCCTGCGGTCACGCTCATTCTCGATCGTTCTTGATGCCATGATACCCGGAACGCCGCAGCCAGTACCGATAAGCATTGGGATAAAGGACTTCCCTGACAATCCGAATTTACGGAAGATGCGGTCGAGTACAAAGGCGATACGCGCCATGTATCCGCACGCCTCCAGGAAGGCAAGGAGAACGAACAAAACAAGCATCTGCGGTACAAAACCAAGTACCGCACCCACACCAGCTACGATACCATCATTGATCAGCCCTGCAAGCCAGTCTGCCGCTTGGACAGTCTCAAGTCCGTTTTCTACAAGCACCGGGATGCCGGGTATCCATATCCCGTAAGCCGCCGGATCCGGCTCGGCGCCGTACTGTTCCATCATCTCAACTGCCTCCCCATACGCGGAAGAACCAATACCAAACAAATGGAAACCGTCACCGAACAGACCGTCATTGGCCCAGTCTGTGGCAAAGGCGCCTACCGTCACCATGGAGACATAGTACACAAAGAACATGATTGCCGCAAAAATCGGCAGTCCCAGGAAACGATTTGTGACAATTCTGTCAATTTTGTCAGAACTGGTCAGCTTTCCCGGAGATTTCTTCTTCAAACACCTTTTTATAATGCTGCCGATATAAATATACCGCTCATTGGTGATAATGGATTCCGCATCATCGTCCATCTCCTCCTCGGCTGTCCTGATGTCCGTTTCCATATGAGAAAGGACAGATTTGCTCAGCTTCAATTGCTCCAGAACCTTATCATCCCGTTCAAACAGCTTGATGGCATACCACCGTTGCTGTTCTTCCGGCAGTTCGTGTACCGCTGCCTCCTCGATATGGGCCAGGGCATGCTCCACTGTCCCCGAAAAAATATGCATCGGAAGGGTCTTTCCACTTCTTGCCGCAGAGATTGCCGCTTCCGCCGCCTCCATGACGCCATTCCCCTTCAGGGCGGAAATCTCTACTGCCTTACATCCCAAAGCCTCTGCCAATTCCGCCGTGTTAATCTTATCACCGTTTTTCTCCACCACATCCATCATGTTAATGGCAATAACGACAGGAATCCCCAGTTCGGTGAGCTGTGTGGTCAGATAAAGATTTCTCTCCAGATTCGTACCATCGATGATGTTCAAAATTGCATCGGGACGTTCACTGATCAGATAGTTTCTTGCCACCACTTCCTCCAATGTATAAGGGGAAAGGGAATAAATACCGGGAAGATCGGTGATGATCACGCCGTTGTGTTGTTTTAATTTTCCTTCCTTTTTTTCCACCGTAACACCTGGCCAGTTCCCGACAAACTGGTTGGAACCGGTCAGAACGTTGAACAGCGTTGTCTTTCCGCAGTTTGGGTTGCCCGCAAGAGCAATTCTCAGACTCATAACTTTCCACTCCTTCTTATATTAGTTATAACTAACTTGTGATTTTAATAAAAGGGGAACTCTCCCCTGCTTTTACAGACATCTAAGATGAATATCGTTTTGCCCTACACGTCAACTTCAATCAGTTCCGCATCCGCCTTCCTGATGGAAAGCTCATAACCTCGAACCGTCACTTCAATCGGATCCCCCAAAGGCGCCGCCTTGCGGATCTGCACATCCACCCCCTTTGTCAGTCCCATGTCCATGATCCGGCGCCTGACTGCTCCTTCGCCGTGGAGTTTCACCACTCGTACCGTATCACCGACTTTCGATTCTTTCAGCGTTTTCATTTCTCTCTTCCTCCTCATTCATAATATTTGCGCTCAGGTTCATACAAAACATGCCATATCTTCCGCGTTTCTCACACCATGATCTTCTGCGCCATTTCCTTGCTGACTGCAATGCGGGAGTCCTTCACACTCACGATGACATTGCCGCCAATGGCATTGATCACCGTGACTGCCCCTCCCACGACAAAGCCGAGGTTCTCCAGATGCATCCTTACCTCCTGCTTTCCCCCGATTTTCCTGATGATGTTTTCTTCTCCTACTTTGGCCAGTGTAAGCGGCATCACCTGTTCCTCCATTCTACTGCATCACAAATCTGCGATTGCATGAATTGCCATAGCACAATTTATCTAAGTTATTATTTCTTTGGAAACATTTATTAGTTTTAACTAACTCCATGTGTTAAACAATGGATATCCGATTTCTCCAGATATCCTTATGCTCTATGAACTTTAAGTTAGTTATTGCTAACTAAATATTATAATATGTTCTCATATAACTTTTGTCAACACTCTTTTCTCCTTATACCACAATTTCATCAATCCAGACAATTTGTTAGCTATAACTAACCCATTATCTTGTGCAACATGACAAAGGAAGATTGCCAAGCCACACAAAAGAGACGGGCAAAAAGCAACTGCTTCTTACCCGCCTTCTCTAAATCTGCTTGTTTTACTTTTGCTGCATTACATCATGCCCATGCCGGGGCCGCCTGCGGGCATCGGAGGTTCGGGCTCTTTGATGTTGGCCACAACAGACTCTGTGGTAAGCAGCGTGGACGCTACGCTGTTTGCATTCTGCAGCGCACTTCTGGTCACTTTGGCAGGATCCAGGATACCAGCCTCGACCATGTTCACGTATTCTTCTTTCAGCGCATCAAATCCTACGCCTACCTCAGACTCTCTCACCTTATTGATGATAACAGAGCCCTCTAAACCTGCATTGGCAACGATGTGATACAAAGGCGCCTCCAGCGCTTTCAGCACGATCTGCGCACCTGTCTTCTCATCACCTTCCAGTGTATCCGCCAGTTTTGTCACTTCCTTGGAAGCGTGTACGTATGCGGAACCGCCGCCTGCGATAATACCCTCTTCCACAGCCGCTCTTGTAGCTGCCAGTGCATCTTCCAGACGAAGCTTCGCTTCTTTCATCTCTGTCTCAGTAGCAGCGCCTACACGGATAACAGCTACGCCGCCTGCCAGTTTCGCAAGACGCTCCTGCAGTTTCTCTTTATCGAAATCGGAAGTGGTCTCCTCAATCTGTTTCTTGATCTGACCGATTCTCGCCTGAATAGCTTCCTTATCTCCCTCGCCATCCACGATAACAGTGTTCTCTTTCTGGACTTTCACGGATTTTGCACGTCCAAGCTGCTCTAAAGTAGCATCCTTCAACTCCAGACCAAGTTCGGAACTGATCACCTCACCGCCTGTCAGGATAGCAATATCCTCAAGCATTGCCTTTCTTCTGTCGCCATAGCCAGGTGCCTTTACCGCAACCACGTTGAATGTACCGCGCAGTTTGTTGACAATCAATGTGGTGAGCGCCTCGCCCTCCACATCCTCAGCGATGATCAGAAGTTTCGCACCGGTCTGTACAATCTGCTCCAATAACGGCAGAATCTCCTGAATATTAGAAATCTTCTTGTCTGTGATCAGGATATAAGGATTGTCAAGAATTGCCTCCATCTTATCCATATCTGTTGCCATATAAGCAGAGATATAACCTCTGTCAAACTGCATACCTTCTACCAGGTCAAGTTCTGTGAGCATGGTCTTGCTCTCCTCGATGGTGATAACACCGTCACCGGAAACCTTCTCCATCGCATCTGCTACCAGCTGTCCGACTTCGTCATCCCCTGCGGAGATAGCCGCTACTCTGGCGATATGCTCTTTTCCGTTTACTTTGGAGCTCATCTTTGCGATTGCTTCCACAGCTGCATCGGTAGCCTTTCTCATACCCTTTCTCAAGATGATCGGGTTAGCGCCTGCTGCCAGATTCTTCATACCTGCATTGACCATAGCCTGTGCCAGCACGGTAGCTGTTGTGGTACCGTCACCTGCCACATCATTAGTCTTGGTTGCCACCTCTTTGACAAGCTGCGCACCCATATTCTCAAAAGGATCTGCCAGTTCAATCTCTTTTGCAATGGTAACACCGTCATTCGTGATAAGAGGCGCCCCGTAAGATTTATCTAATACTACGTTTCTGCCCTTCGGTCCAAGGGTTACTCTGACTGTATCTGTCAACTGATTTACTCCTGACTCCAAAGCCGCTCTGGCTTCTGCGCCATATTTGATTTCCTTTGCCATGATTTATGTCCTCCTGCTTTTCTATATATTGCATTTCTAACTATTGGCTCCTGATTCAAAAACCGGGTGCAAAACACTCTCGATTAAATACACCGACATTTAATCCGTTACTACTGCCAGAATATCATTCTGTCTTACAATGATATACTCATCCTCATCGAGTTTTACTTCCGTACCCGAATACTTGGAGAAGATAACCTGATCTCCAACCTTTACTTCCATCTTCACTTCTTTACCGTCCACAACGCCGCCAGGGCCTACTGCGATCACTTCTGCCTGCTGCGGTTTCTCTTTTCCCTGTCCCGGCAGAACGATACCGGATTTGGTGGTCTCCTCTGCTACTAACTGTTTCAAAACAACTCTGTCGCCAAGTGGTGTTAACTTCATGATGATTGCCTCCTTATATTAAAAATATTATTGCCTGATCATCTTGTTAGCACTCTATCTTCTCGAGTGCTAATCACTAGAACATATATTAGCTATATACGCATATGTTTGCAAATTGTTTTACATTCGTATTTATCTCATTTTCTTATATATACTCTCTTTTTCTTTAGTTTTCTCTTAATATCTTGTTTTTAACCAGAAAAAGGGATTTAATACTTATTTTAGAATTGCTTTATTTTTCATTTTTCTTACAGTATTCCCATCCTGCCGCTTTCATTCCTTTCCCCATAAAAAAGGAAAGCAGTATCATCACTGTACTGCTCTCCCAATTACTCTTGCATTGATACCCGGTCAGTTTAACTGCTGTCGGTATCCATATAACTTCTGTCTCTCAGCCCGGGCTCCGGACATTCCACACTGCCTCAGCCCTTCAGTCCGTGCTCCAGACGTTCTCTGTATCCCGGTGCATTCTTGATCTCAAACTTATTGTTGAACATCTCATATTCCGCATCCGGCAGTTTATCGCGCAGCAGTTCTTCCACATTGGTCTTATAGACCAGCCCGCATGCCACGGACGGCGCCAGAATCTTATCTTCATATTGAAGACATGCCTCCTGCACTCTATTACAATACTCTTCTGCCTCTCCCTCTTCCGCCATGGGAATCAGCACGATAAAGACATCCCCATCCACACGGCCGATCTCATAATCCGGCTTCTTCTCCTGTTTCAGGATATCGGCAATGGTCTTGATCAGCCTGTCGCTCTCCTCATCCCCGTAGTTGTCATTTACAAACTTCCAGTCATTGATATTCACATTGATGACTGCCACCGGCACTACTTCCGCCCGATCTATTGCCTTCATGCGCTCCTCAAAATAGAGTTTATGATTTACTCCGGTAAGCGCGTCTTCATTCTCGCCTCTGGCTGTCTGCACATGCTGCACACCAACCTGCTCCTCCAGTTCGTCCATATAAATGGAAGACTCCGTATGTAAGTATGCCTCCTCTCCCCAATGGGAAAGCATCTGTGTCAGACTGTCCAGGAGATGATCTGTCACCTCCGCCTTCTCGGCAGGTACCTTATCCGTCTTGGCATACAAATGGGCAATCGTCCTGCCATAGACTCTGACTTTGCGTCCGGGATTCCCTACCACATCCGGTGTAAATCCGGCAAAATTGCCCACGGAAACCACCTTTTCTCCATGCCGTTCTGTCAAAAGAATCTCCACATCCGCCAGCGCGCACAGCGCCTTGCAGTACTCTGCCAGCGTGTCCATATGATAGAGATTATCCAGCGCATAATTCTTCACATTGTCTTTGATTCTCTTATCAAAAGGAACCGACTTATAATTCATATTCTGCAACCTCTCTTATCCCCAGTTTTCAAGAACGAAATACATGTTCAGTATACCTTTTTTTATGAAATTTGTCTAGATGACCGCTTCTTTTTCACGATTATCTGGTATCAGCTCCTTATTTCGCATCTGCATTGAAAATTCCGCCCCGAAATGATATAATGATATAAAAATCTTAGAAATCTTATGATCAGGTAAGGATTCGGAAATTGAGGGCTTATGAAAATATTTGAAAAATTCAAGAAAAAAGAATCCCCGGTTCCTTCTATGTACTTATATACCGAGGAAGATCTGAACCAATATGAGAAATATATTGCGGAGAATTTCGGAGAATACAAGGAAGTCTTCCATGAGATTGCCTCTCCGGACATCCATCTGGATATCATCATTGTGCCGCCCACGGAAGAAAATCCTTATTATAAACTGATCACCATGGGCATGGGCGCATATCAGATGAATGTACCGGATAATTTAAGGCAATATGAGTTGGAACGTGCCGAACTGATCCTGTATCTGCCGCCCGACTGGGATATCAAATCCGGCAAAGAAGAGGATTATTGGCCCATCCGTTACTTAAAAGTTCTGGCTAGACTCCCTCTGCAATGCGATACCTGGCTGGGATTCGGGCATACTGTTTCATCGGATGAGAACAATACGCCCTATGCAGACAATACCGGATTCTGCAGCATGATGCTTTTAAGCGGCGTCAACAAGCAATACCAGAAATTGGATCTGCGTCTGAAAGATAAAGGGAAAATTAATTTCTACCAGCTTTTTCCCCTTTACCAGGAAGAACTGGAATACAAATTCGCCCATGACGCTGAAGCCCTGCTGGATTTGTTCGATGATGACGATATCATGCCCGTTATCAACATCAACCGCAAAAACTACTGTAAAATCCCTCCCCGGAACGACTGAGTGCCTTACACTTTCTCAAACACCGGCATATACGCGAGCGGTGCGTCCACATGGACAACACGGCCGCCTTCATAGAGTTCTCCGGTGGACGTCAGCTTCCAGCTTCCTTCCGGCAGGTACACATCCCGCGAAAACTCATGCAGGTGCAGGATAGGAGCCGCCAGGTATTTATCACCAAACATATACTGGTCCTCTATCTCCCAGCACCTGGCATCCTCCGGAAACTCATAGAACATCGTCCGCAGCAGTGGAGAGCCATTCTCATGGGCCTCCTCATATAACCTGCGGATATAATCATGCATCTCGATGCGGATATCATAATACTTCTTCATAATGGCATAGTTATCCTCGCCATAACTCCACAATTCATTGGGCTGGCCTGTATGCAGATAACCGCCGCCCCAGTCCCTGTCATCCAATGGCGGAATATTATAAGGCCCTCTGTCCCCATGCATACGAAGCACCGGGGAATAGACCGCGAACTGATACCAGCGGATCAGAAGTTCCCTGAAATCCTCATCCTCCACATAATCTGTCATAAATCCGCCAATGTCGGTTGTCCACCAGGGAATGCCTGCAAGCCCCATGTTAAGACCGCACTGCAGCTGATCCGCAAAGGCCTCAAACGTACTGGGCACATCGCCCGACCAGACCACATTGCCATATTTCTGGGAACCTGCCCAGGCACAGCGCAGCAGATTTACCACTGTCCCTCTGCCCGCCTCCTTCATCTCGTCAAAGAAGATACGGCTGTACATCTGCGGATACAGATTGCTGACGGCCAGCGCAGGCCCATCGCTGTAACGGTAATTTTCAAAATCATAAACCCCGTAATCCGGCTCGGAATTGTCCAGCCAGAAGGCATCTATCCCATAATCATAATAATTTTTCTTACAGACTTCCCACACATATTTCCTTGTCTCAGGATTAAAAGGATCTATCTCCACGCAGTCTCCCTGGTAATCATAAGTCTGCGCAGCGCCCCGCTCCGTCCTGATCAACAATCCTCTTTCCATCATCGGCCCAAAGTTCTCACTCTTGCGATCCACTGACGGCCACACGGACACAATGACTTTAATGCCCATCTCATGAAGCTCGTCCACCATCGCCTTGGGATCAGGCCAGTACTTCTCATCGAATTTCCAGTCCCCCTGCAATGTCCAGTGGAAGAAGTCTATCACGATCTGATCGATTTTGATCCCTTCCTTCTGATACTGTCTTGCCACACTCAGCACTTCCTCCTGGGTTCTGTAACGAAGTTTGCACTGCCATAACCCCATCAAGTCTTCCGGGAACATTTCCGCACGGCCAGTCACTGCCGTATAGTTTTCCAGAATCTGCTTCGGTGTATCCGCTGCGGTGATCCAATAATCCATCTCCTTCGTGGATCTCGCCACCCACTCATAATAATTCCTGCCAAAGGTCACACGCCCCACCGCCGGATTATTCCACAGGAATCCATACCCCATGGATGAAACCGCAAATGGCACGGAAATCTGAGAGTTACGCTGTGCCAGTTCCAACACACAGCCCTTCAAATCCATGCATGACTGCTGATACTGGCCCATGCCGAAAATCTTCTCATCTCGATTGCTCTCAAACTTCACATTCAGGGAAAATTCACTGCCGCCGATGATTCCCTTCCACTCCCGGTTCACCAGCTTCAGGCATCTGCTCTCCCTGGAAATCGTCCCGTCATAAAACCGGAAATACTCCTGCAAAATCTGCCTGTCATCTTTATAGAAAGTAATCACACCAGCAAAATTAACGACCGCCTTGATCCGGCCATTGACAATCGTTGCCTTCTCTCTCTTGTCAATGGTGCCATCGCCAACCCAGTGATCCACCTCTTCCACCGTAATTTGGGTGTCACATGCATTGACTTCTTCAGTCAGTGCCTGGTCCTTTCCTGTAAACCCATAATCCATCGTAGCGCGCACTCGCAAAGAATCTGCTCCCCATGCCTCAATCCGAAGTATCTCCCCCTGATGATAGCATATAAGCGCCCCATTCTCATTCTCAAATCTCATACCAAACCCTCCATTCTGAAATCATCTCCGTATTTCCATTACAATAATATAATACTATCCAAACATCATACTTTCTATTGAAATAAAATCCCATTATGATACTATACTATTATACTCATAAACAAACTCATAAACAAAATGATGCTTAAAAAGTGATCGAATAGGAGCCACACACATGACCCCCGGAAAAGACACCGAAGAAAAAAGACAGCACAGCACTCCCTATATTCCCTATAGCCACTACGAGTGCCGTCTTCCGGAATCCTTTATGAATGTCCCCATGCATTGGCACAGTGAATTTGAAATCAACTATATTACAAACGGCAGGGGGGAATTTATATGCGGTGCCCAGAAATTTGAAGCATGTGAAGGAGACATCCTGATCCTGCCCCCTAATATGCTGCACTCCGCCTATCCCTGCAAAGACAGCGAACTGCTCTATCATGCGCTTGTCTTTCATCCTGTCCTTCTCGGAAATGCAGGCAGCGACCGCTGCAGCGTGGAATATATACGCCCCATCGTAAATGGCACTGTACAGATTGATGTACGGATTCATCCCGGTACCCCCAATTATGACCGCATGAAAGCAGCCACAGAACAGATATTTGCCTGCGTATGGGGCAATTGTGTCCAGATGGATCTGCTTTTAAAAAGTGAACTGTTAAAACTATTCTGGCTATTACAGGACAGTGGAAATATTATTCTGCAAAAAACCGGCGGGGCCGGATACCACGAACTGATCCGCCCCGCCCTTGAATATATGGCCGCAAACTATCAAGAAGAACTCACCGTGGAGCAGCTTGCCTGCCTGGTTCACCTAAGCAAAAGTCATTTTATGAAATGCTTTAAACAAACCGTAGGCGTTGGCGCTATGGAACACCTCACACAGCTTCGAATCACCGCCGCCTGTGAGGCACTAACCACCACACAGGACAAAGTTTCAGATATCTCTTATCGCTGCGGTTACAGCAATCTTTCTAACTTTAACAGGCAATTCCTGAAAAAGGTTGGCTGTTCCCCGAATGAATATCGCAAACGCAGTCTATAAAACAATATTCCTACAATGCCTTGCCCCGGAGTATTACCTGTCTAAGCGACAAATCTTCCTTGTCAAGCAGCACCACATCTGCTGTCTTTCCTGCTGTAATACTCCCACAGGAATCATAGATACCCACGCACTTTGCCGGATTGACCGCCGCGCACTTGACTGCCGACTCTAAAGGAATCCCCATCTTCAGCACCGCTGTACGCATACAGTCCACCAGATTGGTCACAGAGCCTGCAATCGTCCCATCTTCTAAAGTGGCAAGATTTCCTGTCACTTTCACATACTGGCCTCCAAGTGTATAGTCTCCATCCTCCAAGCCAGTCGCACGCATACTATCACTGATCAGGATAATGCGGTCATCCCCAAATATCTTAAAAGTTGTCCTAACTGCCGCCGGATGAATATGCACGCCATCACAGATCAGTTCCACATGGACCTTTTCCTCATCAGCCGCTGCGCCGATCAGCCCCGGCGCCCTGTGTGTATAGGGATTCATGGCATTATACAGATGCGTTACATGGCTTGCGCCTCTCTGAAACGCTTCTCTGGCAGTATCATAATCGGCACAGGTATGCGCAAGCGATATCACCACACGGTCATGCCATTTGTCGATCAACTCCATGCCGCCATCCTCTTCCGGCGCAATATCCAACAGCTTAACACAATTTCCGGATGCTTCATTTAATCGTGCAAACATCTCCGCATCCGGCTTATAAATATAGGCTGCGTTCTGAGCGCCCTTCTTGGCAACAGACACAAAAGGACCTTCCATATTAATCCCCTGGAAATGCGCCCGCTTCTCCTGCAAGCCCTCTTCTTTGTATGCCTTTGCCGTACTGCAGATTTCGAGAAGCATCTCCTCCGAGAGCGTCATGGAAGCCGGCACAATATTAGTAACGCCAATCGATGCCTCATAGGCCGCCATGGCATCAACCGCTTCCCTCGTCCCGTCACAGAAATCATGTCCCATACAGCCATGAAAATGGATGTCCGTAAGTCCCGGTATCGCCACACAGCCGGAGGCATCTATGGTCTGTCCATCCTCCGCCTCCTTCGCGCAATCCGTAAAAAGAGCATCTTTGATATAGACATCCCGTTTTTCAAACTTTCCTTCTTCCGTATAGACACTGGCATTCGTGATAATCATGACTCTTGTCTCCTTTCACATATCAATACTATATTAATAATAGCAGAGGCCCGAGGGCCTCCGCTATGCCAGGGATTTCGGTATTATGATACTAAGATAATACCTATAACATTTTCTTCATCTCATCAGCCACGAACTGTACTTTGGTTCCTACAATAACCTGTACAGATGTCTTACCGGGTCTCATAACACCAGCAACGCCTGCTGACTTGATCTTCTTCTCATCAACCAATGTGTAGTCCTTAATCTCCATACGGAGTCTCGTAATACAATTATCAAGAGATGTCACATTGTCTTTACCGCCAAGACCTTCCAGAATGATGGAAGCCACTTCTGTATAGTCACTGTTGGAAAGTACTGCCTTCTTCTCTTCTTCCATATCATCATCTTCTCTACCCGGTGTTTTCAGGTCAAATTTTACAATTGCGAACCGGAACACAACATAGAATACTGCGAATGCCGCAATACCCAGAGGGATGATCATCCATGTATTCTGTGCTGCTGGCAGCGTTGCTGAGAATACAAGGTCTGTCGCGCCTGCTGAGAAGCTGAAACCAGCACGGAATCCAAGCAATGTTACAATAACGGTGAAGATACCATATAACAATGCATAAATCAGATATAACACGGGTGCTAAGAACATGAAACCAAATTCGAAAGGCTCTGTAACACCACAGACAAAGGAACAAACTGCTGCAGAAGCTACCAGACCGATTGCAACCTTCTTCTTGTTATCTTTTGCTGTATGAATCATCGCCAGAGCCGCACCAGGAATACCGAACATCATACAAGGGAAGAAACCGGACATGTACATGCCAAGGCTCCATGTAACGTCTGCACTGGTCTCACCTGCCCAGAAATGGGTGAGGTCACCAAGACCAATGGTGTCAAACCAGAATACATTGTTAAGTGCATGATGCAGACCTGTCGGAATCAACAATCTGTTCAGGAATGCATAGATACCTGCGCCAACTGCGCCCATACCAACGATGCCTTCACCAACTGCAATCAGTGCGCCGAAGATAATCGGCCATACAACCAACAGAATTGCTGCTACAACGATGGATACTACGCCTGAAATAATAGCTACACAACGCTTGCCGCTGAAGAATGACAACCAATCCGGCAATTTCGTTGCTTTAAACTTATTATAGCAGGTTGCACCAATAACACCAGCAAGAATACCGATAAACGGATTGGCAATCTTATTGAATGCAAGTGTCTTATTCGCACTTTCTGCGATAGAAGGCATCATTGCTGTCACTGTGCCTGTAGCAAGCAGATTCGTCATCATCAGCCAGGATGCGAATGCCGCAAGACCTGCCGTACCGTCATGATCATCAGCCATTCCCACACCTACACCGATAACGAACAAAAGAGCCATATTATCGATCAGCGCACCGCCTGCCTTCACCAGGAAGAATCCCAGCAAATTCAGGAAACCGTTCATATCTCCACCCTGCATGGTAGACGGACATAAAGCATATCCAATACCCATCAAAATACCGCATATCGGCAGACATGCCACGGGAAGCATCAACGCCTTACCCAATTTCTGTAAATATTTCATCATAAAGTGTAACCCCCTTCTTAATTTATTTTACGATTCTGCCCTAGCACAGAATCTAAGATTAACTTGGTTTTAACTTATAGATTCTCCTGGAAAAATTTCTGCAGCGCTTCCGCCGCCGCCTCTTCATCCTCGCCTTCAATCCGGCAGGCAACTTCCATGCCCTGTTTGACCCCCAGGCTCATGAGCATAATCAGCTTTCTGGCATCAGCGCTTTTCCCATTGCATTCAACAGTGACCTTACTCTGAAAACCTCCTGCCTGTTTCACCAGCAGGCCTGCCGGTCTCGCATGCAGACCAACGGGATCCTGAATTACATATTGGAACTCTTTCACATTTTCACCCCCTCGTCAGTTTCATGTGATATCTCTCACTGCCTTACGCACCTTCAATACGGCTGAGGCGGATACACTTAATTCGTCCACACCCATATTCAGGAACGTTTCCGTCAGATCCGTATCTGCTGCAAGTTCCCCGCAGATGCCTACCCATATGCCTGCTTCATGCCCATTCTTTACCGTCATCTCAATCAGCTTAAGCACCGCCGGATGATGGGTATTGCATGTACTTTCCAGTTTCTGGTTCTGACGGTCTACTGCCAGCGTATATTGCGTCAGGTCATTGGTTCCGATACTGAAAAAGTCCACCTCTTTCGCGAGTTCCCCTGAGAGCAGAGCTGCCGCCGGTGTTTCCACCATAATGCCCAGTTCCACTTCTCCCATGGGATAACCCTCCACCCGGAGTTCCTCCCTGACCTGCTCCACAATCTCTTTGATCCGCTTCACTTCCTCCACCGACACAATCATCGGGAACATGATAGAAGCCCTACCGTATGCGGAAGCACGATAAATTGCCCGAAGCTGTGTAATAAAGATTTCCGGGCGATCCAGGCAGATTCTGATAGCCCGGTATCCCAATGCCGGATTCTCTTCCGGATCCAAATGGAAGTAATCCACTTTCTTATCCGCCCCGATATCCAGCGTGCGAATGACCACTTTCTTTCCTTCCATTTTCTCCAGCACAGCCTTATAGCTAACGAACTGTTCCTCCTCTGTCGGAAAAGTGTCTCTTCCAAGATAGAGGAATTCACTGCGGAATAATCCAATGCCGCCGGCATCTGCCTCCAGGGCGGGATCCGCATCACTCACCTTGCCGATATTGGCAAATATATCAATCTGCCTTCCATCTCCGGTGACATTATCTTTACCTTTCAGTTCCTCCAGCATTTCCAGATCTGCTACCCACTGATTCTTGCGCCGGATCATCTCATCAAGCACTTCTTTATCCGGATCCAGAATAAACTCATTGTTAAAACCGTCCACCACACCGACTTTGCCGTTCCAATCTTCTGACGGTTCCATTTTAGTATTGACTAATGCCGGAAGATTCATACTTCTGGCCAGAATTGCGGTATGGGAATTGGAAGAGCCCCTCACCGTCACGAAGGCAAGAATTTTATTCTTATCCATCTTTACGGTCTCACTCGGTGTCAGATCATCCGCAATCAGAATCACCGGTTCATCCGTAGGCACCCCATCTTCCGATATCCCTAACAGAATCCTGATCACCCTCTGCGAGATATCCTTGATATCAACCGCTCTCGCCTTCATATATTCATCATCCATGGAGGCAAACAATTCAGAAAACTGATCCTGCGCCATTTCCACGGCATATTCGGCATTTGTGCCTTCCTTGACCGCCTGTTCTATGGCCTCCAGATAATCATCGTCTTCCAGCATCATACGGTGTATGTCGAAAATCATCGCATGGTCTTCACCCACATTGGCAAGCGCCGCTTCATAGAGTGCAGTCAACTGCTCCTTCGCTTTCTCCACCGCTCCCTGAAACCGGGACAGTTCTGCTTCTACATCCTGAACCTTTGTCTGTTCGATGTGAATATCCTGCTTCTGATAACAGAAAACCCGGCCCACGGCAACACCTTTTAATACACTTTTGCCGACATATCGATTCATGCAAGCCTCCTTCTATTATTTACGCAGTTTTATGATATCATCTCCCGGCGCCACCGTTTTGGGTGCCTCTGCCTGTATCTCCGTAAATTCATCGGAATTACAGATCACCACAGGTGTGATGATGTCGTATCCTGCCGCTTTGATCTGATCTAAATCCGCCTCCAAAAGCAGGTCGCCCTTCTTGACTTCCCGACCTTCTTCCACATGAATCGTAAAATGCTCTCCGTTCAGTTTCACCGTATCCAGTCCCACATGAATCAAAATCTCCATGCCGTCATTTCCGACAACTGCCACAGCATGACCGGTAGGAAACACCGTTGCCACCTTGCCGTCCACAGGTGCATAAATCCGATTGTCCGAGGGAATAATCGCAACACCTTTGCCAAGAATCTCCTCGCCAAAAGTCGGATCGCTGACTTCCTTAATGCTTACCAGGCTGCCTGCCACCGGCGCGCCGACCACAATACCGCCCTTTGCAAATAAGTTTTGGAGTATTTTCATTTCCCTCCCCTCCTTTCCCTTTTTGATATAGTATTAACAGGTATATAGATCTCTCATTCGTTTAATATTCAACACCAGATGAATTTTTTCTTCCTCTGTCATATTACAATGGTATTCTTTCTCTATGTATTCACCGATGTTGTTAATAATCTGATATTCCTCCTGATAGTGCTCCTTTACAAATTCATAGAGCGCTTCATCCGTCCGGCCGTGCATCGGTTCCTCCGTAACGAGCCTGTTACAAAGCTGTTTTAAGTCCACAATCAGACCCTCTCTTGGATACGTCCGGCCGTTCGGTATGGGAATCTCCTTCTCGATCAGTTCCATCATTTCTCGCATCATCTTGACCATAAAAAAGATCGTTCCCATGGCGGATCCCACTTCTCCATTAATCAGATGGAGTGCGATACTCGCTGCCTCGTCCTCATTCAGGCGGCACTGCGTTCTCTCTTCAATCAATTCGAGCGCATATCTGCCTACCGAATACTCCAGTGGATAGAAAAGTTTAACCTCATCATACAGCACATTGTTAAATGCCATGCCATCATGAAATTTATTTAAAATAAACCCGATATGATCTGTCAGCGTCAGGTACACATTCTGACTCAATACCAATCCCAGACTCTCCTTTGCATAGGTAATGATGTCTGCAGATAGTCTGATATGTTCTAACGGAAGTGATGCCAGTAGTTCTTTAAAGTGTTCCTTGTCGTTCATGTTATTCAGTCTAAAAGTTTTCTCAACTACTTTATCATCAATCTCATCTCCAGGTCTCCGTCCAAAACCTATCCCTCTTCCCATGGCGACCATCTCTACTCCATGATGATCCCTGACAGAAACGATATTATTGTTGATAACTTTGTCAATACGCATTTTAAACCCTCTTGCCCCTACACTCAATTAAGCATAAAAAAAGCCAAATCTTATAAATCAACTTTGCGAAGTCAAATTATAAAACTTGGTTTTGCCTGCTTTTGTGCAGTAACAATCCAAATACCTATTTATTTTCTTCATTATAGCAAATGTGTACAATATAAGTCAACAGAAATTATTTTTATTTTGACAATCTGCATATTTTGTATAGTAATCATCGTGAAAATAGCACAAATTTGTCGAAAATGCAAGAGCAGCTTTGAGATATACATCTCGAAGCTGCCCCTTCCTTTATACAATATGCTTATTCACTTCTATTTATTCCGGAAGCGCTGTTGTGTCGCCAAATGTAGCTTTCCACTTCTCTGCACGCTCATCCATGATGGCCTGACCGCCGGAGCTTAAGTAATCAGCGATACCAGCATCCCAAACCTTATCGAAATCCTCAACAGATGCGGAAACTGCCGTATCATATACAACATCTCTCTTGCTGGCAAGTGTCGGACCCTGGCCTTCCTCTGCCGCAATAGCACCTACGTTAACGTTCTTCGCCGGTCTTGTATCGGTGTTGCAGACTTTGTGTGCAACCTCTACCAATTCAGGATCGATGCCGCTGTAGGAATATGCCATGGACTTCAATGTCAGTTCATCGTCCACCAGATGCAGTCCATTACAGGTAATCGTATAGTCGATATTGAAACCGGAATTCTGAATATCATCACCGGTAGCCGCCTGAATCTCAATCGTGCCATCTTCCAGCTTGTTATGGGTAACGCCTTCCTCACCAATCTGCAGATACTGGATCACTTCCGGAGAACTGATGAAATCCAGATACAGCATGGAAGCCAAAGGCTCTGTATTGGTGGTCGGGAAGAAAATCTTACGGTCACCTGCGGAACTGGTGATAAATTTGTTATGGCCGCCCTTAATATCTTCAAAGCAGTCCACTACCACGAATTTTGCATCCGGTCCTACCATTCTCTGCAGGTTCGTCTGGATACTGTTCTCACCATCTCTGTAAGGATAATCCCAGTTATGCATGAAAGCGCCCACATAACCGGCTTTGATCATATCATCCTCTGTGGAATCACCGCTGCTGTACAGTGCGAAGTCATCCCAGAGCAGACCGTCATTATACCACTTGTTCAGTACACGAATCGCTTCCTTGGTACCGTTCTGTGTCAGGGCTCTGTCATCAAACCCATTGACATAGTACTCATAATCGGAAACATCAGGATCGATAAAGGATTCAATCAAAAGCGCTGCTCTCCAGCCTACGTCAAAACTCACGGAATAAGGAATCATCTTGTCTGCATCAGCACCCAGCAGAAGGTCTGCATTGTCCCTGAATGCAATGATCATATCCTCAAACTCCTGACGGGTGGTAGGCTCCTTGAGCCCCAGCTTATCGAGCCAGTCCTTCCGGACAAACGTATTGATACGGTTTGTCACCGCACGTTTACCTTCGATTGCCCAAAGGGTGCCGTTTACAGGATCTTTATCCCAATAGATATTGGTCTCACCGAGCCAGTTCCAAAGGTTCGGAAGCAGCTCTCTGTAATCATCCACATAAGAGCTTAAATCAAGCACGCCGCCCATGTTCGCATAGGTCTGCACGGTAGGATAGTCATAGGTAAGGCAGATATCCGGTGCATCGCCTGCTGCCAGAAGGTTATTGATCTGTTCTACCTCTGTCCATCTGGGAACTGCCACAAACTCTACTTCCACATTATGCTTTGCCAGCATCTGCTCTTTGATATACTTGGTATAGTTGTTGTTCGTGGGATCGGAACCTTCATCATTACCACGGTCATACACCTCTACTGTAATCTTTCTCGTTTCCGCAAACTTGCCATCCACCAGTTCTCCGTTGGTCGGATCTGCTGTTGCCGCATCTCCTGTGCCCTCAGCCTCGCTGGTATCCTCCGCAGCCGTGGTATCCTGCTGTGTTGTCTGCGTACCGGATGTGTCCTGTGCGGTATTACCGCCGTCATCCGAGCCACAGGCCACTAAGGACAATACCATACAGCCTGTCAATAATACGGATAATAATCTTTTCTTCACTCTCTTTTTACCTCCCTTTTGTTATATGAAATTATGAATGAACGGACTGCCTCTTCCCACAAGCTTTTCAAATCCCATTCCCCGGAAGCGGCCCTCCGAAAATTCCCGCTCACTTTCGCCGTCTACTCTTTCACGGCCCCCATGGTCACGCCATGGATAAAGTATTTCTGCAGCCACGGGTAAATACATAGGATCGGAATCGTTGAGAACATAACGATTGCAGCCTTCAGGGACTCAGTAAGTCCCGGTGAGGAAAATCCCTCCTGTGTTGCCACTTCCACACTGTTGATGTTGTTCAAGATGTTATACAGGAACAACTGCAGGGGATAGAAAATCTCTTTGTTGACATACATCAACGCATCCGAATAACCATTCCAGCGGCCTACCGCATAGAAGAGGGCCAGGGTTGCGAACACCGGCTTGGACAAAGGCAGATAGATGCTGACCAAGATTCGGAAATAACTGGCGCCATCAATCTCCGCAGACTCCCGCAGACTGTCCGGAATCCCGTAGAAGAAACTCCGCATGATGATCATGTTGTACACACTCATACAACTGGGAATAATCAGAACCAGCGGATTATTCAACAGATTCAAACTCTTCATCAGCAAGTAATTGGGAATCGTACCCGCATTGAAAAACATCGTAATCGTAATAAATATATTGATGATGGAACGTCCCCGCAGATTTTCAAAAATCAACGGATAAGCACAAAGTGTTGTCATGGTCAATGATACCAGCGTACAGGCCATAGTCAAAAATACGGTCCAGAAAAACGCCCTGATATATTTCATATCGCTCAGCACTGTGGAATACGCCTCAAAATTCCATCCCTTGGGCCACAGATAGACCTGATGTTTGATCAGCGCATCCGTGGAACTAAGCGACCTGGCCAGAAGATTTAACATCGGCACCACACAGATAACACTGACCAAAATACATACAATAACGAAACACCAGTCCCCTACCTTTGCAGATTTTGATTTGATCATACCTTTTTCCTCCTATCCTTCTTCTACCAGATTCCACGTTCGCCGAGTTTTCTGGAAATCCAGTTGGCCAACAGCAGGAAAATGACGCATACTATAGACTGGAAGAATCCCACGGCAGTCGTCAGTGAGAATTGCAGTCCCTTAATACCGTTCTTATACACGAAGGTTGCAAGCACTTCCGCAGAATCCATAACAAGGTTGTTCTGCAATGCAAAAGGCCTGTCAAAACTGCTCCCCAGGATATTACCGAGGTTCATGACCAGAAGCACCACGATGGTAGGCTTGATGCCCGGCAGCGTGATATGCCACATCTTTTTAAAGCGCCCCGCGCCGTCCACGGAAGCCGCTTCATATAATTCAGAATTAATACCCGCGATAGCCGCCAGATACACGATGGAATTCCAGCCGAAACTCTGCCAGATTCCCAAGAATATGTACGTGCCGACCCAATGGGCGGAATCGTTCAGAAAGGGAATGGATTCAAATCCAAGCCCCGTAATGATCATATTTAAGAAACCGGTGCTGGGCGCAAAAATCTGTAACGCCAGACCGTAGATGATAACCCAGGAAAGGAAGTGCGGCATATAAGCAATCGTCTGCACCACCCTCTTAAAGCGTTTGAATACCAGTTCGTTCAGAACCAGCGCAAAAATAATCGGTACCGGAAAGCCGAGCAGCAGATCCAGCAGATTCAGAACCAGAGTATTTCTGAGCGCATTGATAAAATCCCTGTTCTTAAACGCCTTGATGAAATACTCAAAACCGTGATTGGCCGCCAGCGGCATCTCCCACACACTCTGCACAATACTGTATTTCTTAAAGGCAATCTGGATATAGATCATCGGCACATACTTGAATATGAGCAGATATAACATCGGCAGAGCAAGCAGAACATACAACTGCCAGTAACGCCTCATGTACACCCCAAAACTCTGCTTTTTCTGTGCCACAGGAGCCTTCTTCCCCTCTTTTTTCATCCCCACACCTCCATAAACTAAAGTAAAAATACCTTTCTTATTTATTATAGGTTCTTAAGGCTCCCTTTTCTGTTCATATATTGCTATTCCCGCTTCATATTTTGCTTATTTATTGTGCATATACACGAAGGAATCAGTATACTTCCCTCCCTTTTTCATCCAAAATGCCGGATTTTCTGTGAAAATAGGCATTAATTTGGTCACGCCATTCCCTGGCATGTTCTTTCTGTTCCAGGAACCGTCTGGCCATACGCTCGTACGCTGCTTCCGGCAGTCTGCCCTGCAGTGCCATGAACTGCTCCACCATTTCATCCACGATCTCCACCCCTTCAAAGTGAGAATCATAGATATGCTGTATTACCGTTTTGCCCGACCGCAGCTTCCAGGTATACGGAATATGATGAAAGAAAAGCAGAAGCTCATCCGGACATTTCTCCTTATCATCATAGACAGAGGCATTGGGCTTCCTGTACAGCATGGCATAACCTGTACCCTCATGACTCCTGTCCACACCGATTCCCTGATGATCCGCCCGGTGATAGGTTCCCCATCTGCTGTACTCATATCCGTCCACACTGGGACCATAATGATTGTTAGGCGAGACCATCCAGCCGATGCCCAAAGGAGAGGTATAACTCTCATAAGCCGGCCAGGACGACATCAGCAAAAACATCATTGTCTCCTCCACCTGCTCGTCATTGCCGTATGTCACCCGGATCCATTCTCTGGCAATCTCCTCCGCAGTCAGTTCCGGTTCAAAGGCAAGTCTGCCAAAACCATACCAATTGGCCGCCGCCATATCGTGTCCCGTCCAGTTATCGTCATTCCCTGTATTGGCCACTGCTGCCATACCACAGTTTCTCTGCCCGAAAGTCCTGCCGGAAACGATATCCATAACAGTATCCGTTTCCTCTTTTACATAAGTCCTGAACCCTAATATTTCTTTAAACATCGGGATCAGATAGCACAGATGCCTTTGCTGCCCTGTATACTCCTGGGCAATCTGCACCTCCAGCATCTGGTTGGTCTTCGTCAATCCGCCAAAGAGCGGATGTACAGGCTCCCGCACCTGAAAATCCATGGGCCCGTTCTTGATCTGTAAAATGACATTGTCCATGAATTTTCCGTCCAAATCCATGAAATTGTCATAACCGGATCTGGCCCTGTCCGTCTTATAATCCCGCCAATCCTGCATACAATTATAGACAAAGCATCTCCAGATAATAGTCCCGCCATACGGTGCTGCCGCCTCCGCCAGCATGTTTGCGCCGTCCGCATGTGTCCTGCCATAGGTAAAAGGACCGGGACGTCCTTCGGAATCTGCCTTGATCAGGAAACCACCCAGATCAGAAACCTTGCCAAACACTTTTTTCATCCGTTCATGCCACCATCCGCGCACCTCTTCCGAGAGCGGATCGGCGCTTTCCAATTCTCCCAGTTCCATGGGCGCCGCATAGTTCAGACTCAGGAACAGTCTGATTCCATATCCGGCAAACACTTCCGATAATTGCTTCACTTGATCCAGATAACGATCCGTGATCAGCCAGGTGGCCGCATCTTTAACATTGACATTGTTGATCACCACAGCGTTGATTCCCACACTGGCTGCCAGCCTCGCATAATCTCTGGTCCTTTCATCGATTACAATCTGGTCTTTGACAAAGAAAAAGGACTCCCCGGAATATCCCCGCTCTATACTGCCGTCCATATTGTCCCAATGATCCAACATACGCATGGGCATGAGGGGCGCATTGGTCCGATCCAGCAAATGTAATGGATTTTCCATCTTCACCTGACGGATCAGATCGAAAGCACCATATAATATTCCTCTGGAATCGGACGCTTCTATCACGATATCCCCTTTTTCACAATAGAGATGATAAGACTCAACCCTCATCCCTTCTCTGCGTACAAGACGGATTTCCCTTCCTTCCCCTGTACGCGCCTGCGCCGCCCCTGTACCTGCGCTGCCTTCCTGCCGCAGCGTAAGTTCTCTGCCGACCATACCCGCAAAGGCTTCCTGCAGTTCTTTCACGCTGTTTTGAATCAGCGCATCTTTCTCTGCGTCCGGTATCCCGACACAGATATATATAATCCCCTCAGTCTCCCTGCCGGAGACTTTCCTGGTATAGTCAAGCCATAATTGTTCGTATCCCATCTCCACAATCTCCTTATCGTACAAATCACTGCTTCTCTCTCGTTCCCTATTTCTATAGCGCAGCCAATACCTCTATGGCATATGGCCATCATCCTGCTTATCAGGGACCCAAAGCTATAACGTGAAAGACTCCTTGACCTCTGCCGCCACTGAAAGAACCTTCTGCCCCGTCAGCTTTTCGCTGCGCTCATCAGGTTGAGCGCCTCCCACATAGACATGATAGCTTCCTGCCTCCACACGGTTGATTCCCTGCTCATCATACAGAGCAAAGGCGTCTGCCGGAAGGAATATTGAGATTTCCTTTCTCTCCCCCGCATGTAAAAACACCTTACGGATGCCTTTTAACTGCGCATTGGGCGTTCCATCCCGCCCGGCTTTGACATAGGCCTGTACTGTCTCCGTGCCATCCCGGTCACCCGTATTAGCCACCACAGCCTTTACCGTAATGCCCTCCGCTCCCACAACCGCAGAGGAAAGTGATACATCCTCATAAGCAAAACTGGTATAGGACAGCCCGTATCCGAAAGGATACAGCGCTTCTGTGCGCATATAACGGTAAGTCCTGCCTTCCATGGAATAATCTGTAAAGTCCGGCAGTTCCTCTGTTGTCCGATAAAAGGTAACCGGCAGTCTTCCCTCCGGATTCTTATCGCCGAACAGCACCCTGGCCACAGCTCTGCCGCCCTGGGCGCCGGGATACCATCCCTGCACAATGGCCGGCACATGTTCTGCCGCCCAGCCTACCGCCAACGCACTTCCGGAAAGGAGCACCAATATCACCGGTTTCCCGCTGGCACAGGCGATCTCCAAAATCTCCTGCTGGCGGCCGGGCAGATTCAGATCGGGCTTGTCGCCGCTGGCATACTGATTTCCCTGATCTCCCTCCTCGCCTTCCAGGCCGGAATCCAGCCCCAGGCACAGTATCACTACATCGCTTGCCTCACAGATAGCTTTGACTTCTGAATCCCTGTCTTTGCCCGAGCTTAAGTTGCTGATCCGTTCCTTGTACAGATGACATCCCTCGGAAAAGAGCACCCGAACCTCGTCCCCTACGTACTCCTGAACCCCCTCAGCTATCGTGTAATAACGGGAAGCCGTTCCTTCATAGTTGCCTACCAGCGCCTTACGATTGTTGGCATTGGGCCCAATAATGCCCAGTGTCCCAATCCGGGATTTATCCAAAGGAAGTATGTTATTTTCATTTTTGAGAAGAACGATACATTTCTCCGCCGCTTCCAGATTCAATTCCTGCATCTGCCTGGAATCCACTGCCGTATAAGGAATATCATCATAAGGCGTCTGCTCCTTGCCGCCAAACATTCCCAGCTTCATCCTGGTGGTAAAAAGATGCACCAGCGCTTCATCCACCCGTTCTTCCGAAATAATTCCCTTTTTTACCGCATCCGCCACGTAAAGAAAAAGTTCTCCACAGTTTAAATCGCATCCGTTATTGACGGCCATGCTAACGGACTCTTCCGGCCCGGCCGTCACGCCGTGTCCTTCATGAAAATCCTTAATGGCCCAGCAGTCGGACACCACATGGCCCTGAAATCCCCATTCTTTCCGCAGAATATCCTGCAAAAGCGTCTTACTGCCACAGCATGGCTCTCCGTTGGTACGATTGTAGGCGCCCATAACCGCCTCGACCCCTGCCTCCTGCACGCAGGCTTTAAATGCCGGCAGATAGGTCTCATACATATCCTGTAAACTCGCCTGCGCATTGAACTCATGGCGCAGATCCTCCGGGCCGCTGTGCACTGCAAAATGCTTGGCACAGGCCGCCGACTTCAAATACTTCTCATCGTGCCCCTGCAGTCCTTCCACAAATCTCACACCCAGCCTCGAACTCAAATAGGGATCCTCCCCGAAAGTCTCATGTCCCCTGCCCCATCTGGGATCCCTGAAAATATTGACATTGGGTGACCAGAAGGTCAACCCCTTATAGATATCAAAATCATCATATTTTTGTTGAGCATTAAATTTTGCTCTGCCTTCCGTGGAGATAGCATCCGCCACTTTCTCTACAAAATCTTCATCAAAAGAAGCTGCCAGAGAGATTGCCTGCGGAAATACTGTGGCGGTTCCTGCCCTCGCCACACCGTGAAGCGCTTCATTCCACCAGTTGTAAGCCTTAACCCCGAGCCGTTCTATGGCTGGAGCCCTGTTAACCATCTGAAAAGCCTTCTCCTCCAGGGTCATCTGTGCCACCAGTTCGCGAGCCTTCTTTTCATATGTAATATGCTTTTCTTTGTTTTTTGCAATCTCCATAATTTCCCATCCTCTCCCCAAGATAGAACCAGTATACATCCACGATAATAAATTATCTCTTTATATCTTGCTCTTACGCTACCAATTATTGCGAACACATCCGGCAAAACGAAGCTTTCTGGTTTAATAACATTTATTGAACAGCGAATAGCAATATCTGGTTAGCTGTATTAATCAACTTATGCTAACAATATATGTAGGATAAGGAAAGGTAGGTGACTCGATATGATCAAGATTTTAGATGGCATCCGCGAAACGGTAGACTATGATCTTTTTTCCAGTATAAAACTCTATCACAACATGCAGGCAGAAGACTATCCCCTGCACTGGCATACCGCCATGGAAATCATTATGCCCATCCGGGACAGCTATACCGTTGTCATAGACGAGACGTCCCACACTTTCGGACCCGGTGATATCTTTATTATCCCTCCCGGCACACTGCATCATCTGATCGCCCCGGCCTCGGAAAACCAGGGAGAGCGGCTCATCATGCTGTTTGACTACGGCCTGATCTGCAGCTTGAACGGGACAGATTCCCTGATTCAGTCCCTTCATCCTTATGCCCTGATCGGGCATGACGAATACCCGGAACTGAGCAAACAGCTCTGCTCCTATCTACTGGAAATCAGCCGCGAATACGACAATAAGATGCCTTTTACCGAAGCACTGATCTATTCCCTGATGATCCGTTTCTTTGTGACCATTGGCCGCGCTAATTTTGACGCCAGCGAGAAATTCCCCGGTATTACTTCAAACAAGCAGCATGAATATATTGAAAAATTTATGGATGTCTGCAAATATATTACCAACCACTGTACCGAAAATATCAACATCGATGATCTTGCAGATCTGGCCGGCTTTTCCAAATTTCACTTTTCCAGACTTTTCAAACAATTCTCCGGCGTATCCTGTTATGAATATCTGATGCAGAAAAGGATTGCTCATGCAGAGACACTGTTGATCCAGCCAAATATCTCCATCACCGAGGTAGCTATGCGCTCCGGTTTCCAGAGTCTGTCTACATTCAACCGCATTTTCAAAGCCACCAAGCACTGCACACCTTCGGAATACAAGATGCTGAACCGTCTGAAAAACTAAACTGAAACTTACTCTTATACTATAAAGTAATGACAGGCCCTATGGCCTGTCATTTATCTGTACCAGAAAAGGTGTCATGGGAAATCCTTCCCCGTTATATAATAAGGCGCCTGTGTTAGTATTGTGATAGCAATATCTGACTTCCCGCACCGCTTCCATCTGATCCGTGCAGGTAAGAAGCACCTGTTTTTCTACAATCCGGGCAGACGCCATATGAAGCACGCCCTTTTCATCCACTAATTCAAAATCCCTGATCTCTGACAACGCCTTTCTCTTATCCGCTGTCACACCTTCCAGATTCGCCTTCGGATCCGCATGCAGCCCCGTTGCCTGGCAGAAGGTAAGTGTCAGCTTCCACGCGTCTCCTTCCCCCTTCTCCACGCGCACATCCTCTATCTGCGGCCCCTCACACTCGGATTCTTTCCCATAGAGCAGCTTCATGGCCTGCATGGCAAGGCGCACTCCTATGTCTTCCTTACCCAGCGGATGCAGATCGTTATCCTCACCCAAATCTATGGCTGTCACCATTCCGGTGTTCAAAACCTTAAGCGCCCTTCTTTGTTCTTCCCGGACACAGGGCCAGTCATTGATAACATCGTCCCTGTCTGCCCCATAGCGTTCTACACGGAAATTGGGCAGCTGCACATAGATAAAGGGCAGGTTTTCTCCCCATTTTGCCCGATATCCTGTAATCATCCTCTCCATCAGATCCCGATATCTATCCGCTGTTTCATGGGTGTTCGATTCTCCTTGATACCAGAGAATACCAGCACAGACATATTTATGACAGGGAGCCGTCATCCCGTTATAGAGCGCTGTAGGCTTCCAGCTCACAAAATCTGTCGCCTCGATCATCTCACAGGAAGCGCCAATCCGATACAGCCATTTCCCGGACAAATCTATCCTGTCCTCTCCCCGGAAAAGCGCATACATTTTCTCATCCGTAAATCTCCCGTGTCCAATCTCTACCTCGACACGAATGACGATGGTATTCTTACCTGCTTTCAACAGACCTTCCGGCACGGTATACTTTCTGGGCGGATACTGGTAATCCGTGTGTCCTACCTGTACACCATTCACATATACCGTATCGCTGTCAACGATGGTGCCAAGCCACAGTTTCGCTTCCTTTCCTGCCAGACTCTCTCCCACCGTAAATTCCCGATAAAACCAAATACTTCCTATAAACCCTTTTAACGGCGTATCTTTGAAAAAGAAAGGTATCTCTATCTCCTGCCACGCAGAAGTGTCGAATGCAGCCCTGGACCAGTCCTCCCGCAGGCCAATATCCATGCTCTCCAGACGGTTGTGCCACTGCTGCGCCTGACGCTGATTCTGTGCCAACCGCTCCTGCACAAAAGCATCATCCCCATAACGATCCGCCACTGCCAGAAAATCCTCATACCCCGCCAGCATATCACGGCTCATCCAGGTTTCAATCCGGGAACCTCCCAGACTGGCATCGATCAGTCCCACCGGCACACCTGCCATCTGGTACATATGTTTTGCAAAAAAGTAGACCGTGGCAGAGAACTCCGGAAACGTATCCTCTGACACTGCTTTCCACTCACCACTCTTATGGTCCGCTAAAGGCCCATGAAATTCCGGGTTCTCTATAATCTTAAAGGTACGGATATCCTTGTTGGTGCACTTCTTTATTTCCTCCGGATATCGATCCATAACCCTTTCTATATGCAGTTCCATGTTGGACTGCCCGGAACAGAAAAAGACATCTCCGACAGCAATATCGTCAATCATCTTTTCTTCCCCGGCATCGTCCCGGATCTGCATCTGATACCCGCTTCCTGCATCAGCCGGGCGGGTGAAAATTTCCCATTCACCCGCCTCACTTACTTTCCCGTTATATTTCATATTGAGAAATGTGACCGTGACCGTTCTTCCCGGCTCATCCATTCCCCATATGCGCACACTTTTCTTCTGCTGCACTATCATGCCATTGCTTAAGAGCCTCGGCAGTTTTAACTTTCCCATCATTCCACCTTCTTTATTATTCTGCCAGATTGAACTGATCCACCAGTTCTTTCAGGCAGGCAGCCTCAGCAGAAAGCTCCTCACTGGCAGCCGCACTCTCCTGCGCATTGGCGCTATTACTCTGTACTACCACGGAAATCTGATTGATTCCCTCTGAAACCTGTTCTACCGCATCGGACTGTTCATTCGACACCGTTGCGATCTGATCGATAGCATCCACTACGGTCTGGATGCTGTTCACCACACCAAACAGGACATCTGCCGTATTCTGCGCAATGTCCGTACCTATATGTACTGCCTCTGTAGAGTTACTGATAAGCTCCGAGGTGTTCTGCGCCGCCTTGGCAGATTTTCCGGCCAGATTGCGGACTTCTTCTGCAACCACAGCAAATCCTTTCCCGGCGCTGCCGGCCCTGGCCGCTTCCACGGCTGCATTTAAGGCCAATATATTGGTCTGGAACGCAATGTCATCGATGGTCTTGAGAATCTTCTCTATCTCATCGGAACTGGTCTGAATCTTATCCATGGCCTCCACCAGATTCTGCATTTTCTGATTACACAGGGAGACTTCCCTGCCGGCCTCATGCGTCTTACTGCGGACATCCAGAGCTCCGCTTGCCGTCCTTTTAGCCTGTTCTGATATCTCGCTGACACGGGCTGCCAGTTCCTCCACGGAACTTGCCTGCTGCGTAGTGCCCTGACTGAGTGACTGCGCACTGGCAGAAAGATGTTCACTGGCCATCGCCACTTCCTGGGAGGAATGGTTGACCTGCGTCATAGCCTTACTCAATTCTGCTTTCATATGACGCATGGAAAGCAGGATATTCTGGAAACTGCCGACATACACTTCCTCATGTTCCGTACGAACATTCAGATTCTGATTGGCCATCTCATTCAACAGAAAATCTATATCCCCGATAACGATTTTTAGTCCTTCCACCAGTGATGCCGTTGATCTTGCCAGTACACCGGTCTCGTCTTTGCTCTTAATCTGAGGCATCGGTGTATCCAAATCTCCCTCCACAAGCAGCTTCATCCGATTGACACAGGCTTTCATCGGACCGCTGATATTGACCGCCAGCACCAGGGCTATCACAATAGAAATCAATATGGAAATGATAATTACTGCGATATTAATAACCATAGCGTTACGTGTTGCCTCCAGATAATTTAACTGTGGCGCTGTAACTGCAATGCTCCATCCGTCCGTATCGCTTACGGGTGCATAGGCTGCGAACATCTTCTCCGCCCCGTTCGTATAACTTCCAAATCCATTCTGCCCCTGACGCATGGCCGCATGGATTGCCGCTAAGTCTGTCAGTGACGGATCATTTTGCGCTTCGGCCTCTATATTCTGCACTGTAATTGTTTCAAGCGTAATATCCGCAATCGTATCACCGGTTTTATTGATCATATATGCTCTGCTGTTCTCTCCGATCTGGATAGCAGATACAATATCATTCAGGAAAGTCTCCTTAGGAACAAAATAAACGACTCCAACAATGGAAGAACCATAGTTTTCCTCAGAATAAAGAGGAGCAGCTACCATAATAGATAGTTGTCCGGTGATCTTACTGATCAAAGGTTCCGACACATAAATATTACCCTTCATGGCCTGCTTTACATATTCCCGGTCTGAATAATCTTTACCATCTAAAATACTGATGCCATCCATCCCGATAATATTACCCCGCTGGAAATTGTGCATCGTTGCCCGCTCGTCAATGATAGCCTGCTTTTCTTCCACCGGCACATCAGGATCAGATAACTGCTGAATATAACCCGCATCCATGACAACATTTTTATATGCTGCCAGCTCCTGTTCTACGCGTCCCGCCGCCAAAACTGCTGTTTCTCTCATCATCTGTTCTACTGTAGACATGGTACTGTTATAATTGGGTATGATACTGGCAATCCCAGATGCGACCTGCACTGTCAGAACGGTCAGAATGAGACATAAGGTGATTTTAGTTCTAATGCTTTTCATTTTTCTTCCCCCTGCCTGATATAAAATGATAGTTCAGAAATCACGAATATGAGAGTTTCGGTAATCTCTTATTTATGATACTATGATATCCATTTATGAAAGTTTGGTCAACCATAAAAATCGAAAAAGGGATATCAAAGAAATCCCCTTCCCTTGATACCCCCTTTACTTACCTTATTGAGACTTTACCTCATTACACAAGACAATGCTCCCCTTCTGCACATCACCTTATGCATTCACAATCTGCCCAAAATCGGGTTTTAAAGATGCACCGCCAATCAGCCCGCCATCAATGTCAGGCTTTGACAAAAGTTCAGCCGCATTAGATGCGTTCATAGAACCGCCATACTGGATACGTACAGCCTCTGCGGTAGCTTCATCATACATTTCAGCGATGCAGTCGCGGATACCCTTACATACTTCCTGCGCCTGATCGGATGTCGCGGTCTTGCCGGTTCCGATCGCCCAGATCGGCTCGTAAGCGATAACCGTGCCTTTTACCTGATCAGCGGTGACGCCAGCCAGATCGGACTTGATCTGCAATCTGATCCAATCCATAGTCACGTTCATCTCTCTCTGCTCCAAAGATTCGCCGCAGCAAAGAATCGGCACAAGGCCTGCCTCTAATGCTTTAAGCACTTTCTTGTTCAAGAAAGCATCGTCCTCTTTGAAATACTCTCTTCTCTCAGAATGGCCGATAATCACATACTCCACACCGGCATCCTTTAACATGGGTGCAGAAATCTCGCCTGTGTATGCTCCCTTGTCCTCGATATAGAAGTTTTCAGCGCCTACATGCACATTGGTGCCCTTGACTGCCTCAGCCACAGGTACAATGTCAATCGCAGGTACACAGTAAACCACGTCAACCGCATCGTTCACTACCAGATCCTTCAATGTCGCGCAGAGCGCAACCGCCTCACTGGGAGTCATATTCATCTTCCAGTTGCCGGCAATAATTCTTCTTCTAGCCATTGTCACAATCTCCTTTATTTGTTATTTTCATCCGCAGAGACTCAAAATTGCTGCACCCTGCTTATCGCATCGCCTCGAAATCGCTGCGCAATTCCTCGGATGCCTTGCACCTCAAACAATCCTATCCGAGAGAGAACTGGTGCAAGCACGTTCTCTCTCAGCTATGATTATTCTCGCTCTGCTTATCAAATCACTTGTCGTCTGCTGCTACTACGCCAGGAAGTTCCTTACCCTCTAAGAACTCAAGGGAAGCGCCGCCGCCTGTGGAAATGTGGGACATCTTATCTGCAAAACCAAGCTGGTTGCAGGCAGCTGCAGAGTCACCGCCGCCGATAATGGTGGTTGCGTCTGTCTCAGCCAGTGCCTTCGCCACAGCGATGGTTCCTTTGGCCAGTGTAGGATTCTCAAACACGCCCATAGGGCCGTTCCATACAACTGTCTTTGCAGACTTCACAGCATTTGCAAATAATTCCTGAGTCTTAGGACCAATATCCAGCCCTTCCTTATCAGCCGGAATCTTGTCAGCTTCAACGTACGCTACATCAACAGGACCGTCAATAGGATTCGGGAAAGCCGAAGCCACACCAGTATCGATGGGCAGCAAAAGCTGTTTGCCAAGCTTCTCAGCCTTTTCCGTCATCTCTTTACAATAATCAAGCTTTTCATCATCTACCAGAGAATTACCAATCTCATAGCCCTTTGCCTTTAAGAATGTGAATGCCATACCACCACCGATGATAAGGGTGTCACACTTCTCAAGCAGGTTATTGATTACGTTGAGTTTATCTGCTACCTTAGCGCCGCCAAGAATAGCCACGAACGGTCTTACCGGATTCTCCACTGCATTGCCGAGGAAGTCTATCTCTTTCTGCATCAGATAACCAACTGCGTTTTCGCCGCCCTTCTCGGTAATATACTTGGTAACAACAGCCACGGATGCATGCGCTCTGTGAGCAGAACCAAACGCATCGCACACATAAACATCAGCCAGATCAGCCAGTTCTTTTGCAAAAGCCTCTCCTGCCTCCTTGGGTTTGGTCTCCTCTTTGCCGCGGAAACGGGTATTCTGCAGAAGTACCACATCACCTTCCTGCATATCGGCAACTGCCTTGGTCGCAGCCTCACCGGTCACATTGTAGTCAGATACGAAATTAACAGGCTTGCCCAGTTTCTCAGAAAGTCTCTCTGCCACAGGTGCCAGAGACTCACCCTCATTGGGGCCGTTCTTTACTTTGCCAAGGTGGGAGCAGAGAATAACTTTGCCGCCGTTAGCAAGCAGTTTCTGAATTGTAGGAAGCGCAGCCACGATACGGGTTTCATCCGTAATCTTGCCTTCCTTCAAAGGTACGTTAAAGTCACATCTCACAAGAACGCGTTTTCCCTTAACGTTAAGATCATCTACAGATTTTTTGTTTAATGACATGTCTTAGTCCTCCTATTAGATTATTAAAAAGAGACCCGGCCCAACGGCCGAGCCTCTCAACAAACCATAAATAATTTTGTGCCGAGGCTGCGAAGCAATCCTCGAGAAGATAATTCCGAAAGAACTTTCTTCTATGCTAATTCAGAGAAATACTTAATTGTACGAACCATCTGAGATGTGTAGCTGTTCTCATTGTCGTACCAGGAAACAACCTGTACCAGGTTGTCTTCGCCTACCATAGTCTGGGTAGCATCGAAGATAGAACCATAGGTGCTGCCTACGATATCGGAAGATACGATCTCATCCTCATTGTATGCGAAGGACTCTGTAGCAGCTGCCTTCATTGCTGCATTGATCTCATCTTTGGTTACGGACTTCTCTACAGTTGCAACCAGGATTGTGGTGGAACCTGTAGGAGTAGGAACACGCTGTGCGGAACCAATCAGCTTACCATTTAACTCAGGGATAACAAGGCCGATAGCCTTTGCTGCACCTGTGCTGTTAGGAACGATGTTCACTGCGCCTGCGCGGGATCTTCTCAAATCACCCTTTCTCTGCGGGCCGTCAAGAATCATCTGGTCACCTGTATAAGCATGGATTGTGCTCATGATACCGGACTTGATGCCAGCTAAATCGTTCAAAGCCTTTGCCATAGGAGCAAGGCAGTTTGTTGTACAGGAAGCTGCAGAAATGATGGTATCGGAAGCTTTCAGTGTCTCATGGTTTACATTGTATACGATAGTCGGAAGATCGTTACCTGCAGGAGCAGAGATAACAACTTTTCTAGCACCGGCATTGATGTGTGCCTGAGCTTTTTCCTTGCTGGTATAAAAACCGGAGCACTCCAAAACAACGTCAACCTTAAGTTCGCCCCAAGGACAGTTGTTTGCATCGGGCTCTTTGTAGATCTTTAAAGTCTTACCATCAACTGTGATTGTGTCCTCACCAGCGGATACAGTATCAGCTAAAGCGTACTTACCCTGGGAAGAATCATACTTTAACAAGTGTGCCAACATCTTAGGGCTTGTTAAATCGTTGATTGCTACTACTTCATATCCTTCTGCCCCGAACATCTGTCTGAATGCAAGACGACCGATACGGCCAAAACCATTGATTGCTACTCTTACTGCCATTTTTTAGTCCCTCCTAAATAATGTTTTTTATATAATTTTACCCTGCTGCATACGTAACATACGCGCTATATTGGTAAAATTTAGTCAGCAAAACTATTTTACCCAATTTGTCCTGAAAATTCAAGACATAAAACAAAAATAATTAGGAAAATAATCGGAAAAACTTTCAATAACACTCCCGCAAATCATTAAACTCCACTTCTGCGTCATTGCCAAAGGATGTGACATATCCATAGAACCTCACCTCGAATCCGTCACCGTCCTCATTGACCGTAATATCGGCCTCCTTGTCCTGCAGGAAATAATAGGCATTGCCCACTGTTATAAAGCGGGTTGGCAGCGCCATAGTACCATAATGGTGGTTCATATCTATATATTCATACGTTGGGATAAATAGTCTGCACAGAAGTTCCCCTGTATCCGGGTCATACACCTCATGCCAGCCCCCTTTATCATCCACCCATTCTTCGCTTCTCTTCTCGTATTCCGGCCCCCACTGCCTGTACTGCTCCTTCGTAATATTCCAGGGTTCATATTGAAACATATAGAGCATATAGGCTTCCCGAAGTGAATCGGCAAGCGATGCCGCATCCATATTCCTGAGATCGTAACTTTGTAACTCTGCAAACGGGAAATGCTCCACGCCGCCCTGAAGCAGGATTTCCGGAAATACGACATTTTTCGCGCAGATAGCTACCGAAGATACCCGCTCCAATTCCGGCTGTTCCCGAAACATTCTTTCCACTGTCTCGCAAAAGGCATCCATCTCCTCGATATCCGGATAAAATATCAAGTCATAAAGTTCCGGTTCCATATCCAGCCCATACTGCGCGGCATAATACTGCAGCAGCATCTGGTTATAGTTCTCCGTTACCAGATAAGGCTCCCCATCCTTCTCATCCCCACGTTTGACCCAGGCATTCACCTGCAGATCCGGGTGTGCAGCCGGATACATCGCATAGCTGTGACTTCCCCCGTATTCCTCGCACCTCTCAGGCTCCGAAAACGTTGTATCCGGATATTGCCGTGCCATATACTGCTGCAGAAATCTGATCTCATTCTCTATCCCCCTCTCAAGCCCTTTCCAGAGGATAATAATGCCTAAGAAAAGTAAGACGATGGAAGACACCGCAAAGATACGTATTCCCTTCTCATATCTTGCCAGATGTTTCTTATTCTTTCTATTTTGCTGTTGTTTTACATAAGCCGGGTAAAGCTGTTCCCACAGCTTTTGCTTATCTCCCTGATATGCCTCCTCTTGTCCTTCCTGAAAAGCATAGGCATCCCAAAACCACATTTTCACCTCATCAAGCCCGTAGAAAAACTTGTGATCTATTTCTTCCACAAGCAGATGCAGTACTTGGCCTTGCTCCTTGATGCTCTGAAACTCCTCTGAAGCCAGATATTCCTTCCACCAGTCAGCCGCTTCCGGATTGCGGTACACTCCCGTAAATTCATTCCAATGTTTTATAAAATCGTCTACTCTTACCTGCTGGTTCTCAAAATAAGAAACCAGTTCGCTCTGTGCCTCTGACTGTCCGCTCTCAATAACATCATCGTTAACCCTGTGGTATGCCCCGACTTCTGAGCCGTCACTTTCAACCCTATGGTATGTTTCTTCTTCTGAGCCGTTACTTTCAGCTCTGTAATATGTCTCTTCTTCTGCGCCGTTACTTTCAGACCTGTGGTATGTCTCTTCTTCTGAGCCGTCACCTTCAGCTCTGTGATATGTCTCTTCTTCCGGGCCGCCACTTTCAGACCTGTGGTATGTCTCTTCTTCTGAGCCGCCACTTTCAGACCTGTGGAATTCCTCTTCTTCTGAATTGCCGCTTCCGGACATGCGAACGGTTCTGATTTCCCTGCTGCCCGGCATAGGGCTAATGTTTATTTTGATACCCTCCTCGCCCCTGGTGACCCTCAGAAAGAAATCCGCATGGGCAAGTGCAGCCTGGTAGGCTTCATGAAGCTGCTGAAATTCCTCCGGTCTCTCCTCCGGATGGATCTCCCTGGTTTTGGCTGCGTATGCTTTTTTGATCGCCTTTTTATCTACGGTGGGTTCTGTCCCCAATACTTTCCAGATATCCATTCTTTTCTTCCACTCTAAAAATTTTATAATCTGCGTCTACGATTCCTCTAACCTGTCAAACAACTCTTTTGCCTCTTTTAACACCCGATTAATCTGCTGCTCATCACGACTCATAATGGCCTGCCCAATCTGGTGCATCGCTATTGCGACCTGCTGGCGCCTTGCCCCAAGAAGCTGCGTAAATAATCGTTCTCCTTTGGCCATGATCATTTTGGTCCGAACCCCTCCATAAGGCATAAGCTTATAAGCCTGCAGTTCCTCCAGACGGCGATATAGTTCTTCCTCTGACATACGCACCTTTTCACTGGTCAGCACTTTCCTCTTCATCCGTTTCAGTTGATGATCCGTCACCTCAACTTCCAGGATACCGTTGATATCATATGTAAAACTTATTTCCAGACAGGCTTCTCCCTTCTTCCCTGGAAGAATCTCCATTTCAATGACGCCCAGTTTCAGATTTTCATTACAATAATAAGATTCTCCCTGATAGATACCAATCTCAATCTGACATTGATTATCGTAAGAATTGGTATAGTATCCGGTTCTTGAGCAGGGTAGTACGCTGTTTCTCTCTATCACAGTGGACATGATCGGATTCCCGCTGTCCGCATAATTGACCACGCTGGTACCCAGGCTGAATGGGCAGATGTCCGTCAGCACCAGATCCCTGATATCCTGCCTGCGTTCTTTAATCCCGGCATAAATACCGGCGCCCATGGCAACCACCTCATCCGGAGAAGCGATCATCAACGGCCTCCGTTTCAGATGCGTCTGCAGATACAGAGACACCACCGGCATCCTGGATGACCCGCCCACCAGAACAATCTCATCTATCTCTTCCATGTTTCTGGCGCTATCATGCAGCGCCCTCTCGATCACTCCGCTGATACGTCCAAATAATTCCTGTCCAAGTCCTGCCAATACCAGATTATTAAGAGGCATCCTCTTCTCTTTCGCCTCCCACACAAGTTCCGCCTCATCCTGTTTTGTCAAATCCCGCTTGCACTTCTCGGACATCCTGAGGAGCGTCAGCTTCGCCTGTCTGTCCAGCACGTCAAAGTCCATCTGATGATGGGCACAGAAGCTGCGGGCAATGACCTCATCAAAATCATCACCGCCCAGATCAAATACCAGATAACTCCCCTCGTCTTCCCCGCTGATGCGGCTGGCTGCCAATGCAGCTGCGGATGGCTCATTGACAAGCCGCTCCACATGAATCCCGGCCAGTTTGCCGGCTTCTTTGGTGGCATATCTCTGGTTGTCATTAAAATAGGCAGGCACACTGATCACAGCTTCCGTCACTTCCTCACCCAGGAACCGCTCCGCATCCTCCTTCAACTGGCGCAGGACAAAAGAAGACAGTTCCTGCGGTGTGAACTGCTCTCCTGCCAGTGTAAACACCTTATCCGTTCCCATATATCGCTTGAATGAGGCGGCTGACGCCTCCGGGTGGGAGATCATCCGCTCCTTTGCCACGGCTCCCACACAGATTTCCCCATTCGCATCCACACTGACAACGCTGGGTGTCAGCATCCCTCCCAGGGAATTAGGAATCAGAACCGGTTTCCCCTCCCGGCAGACACAGGCAAGACTGTTTGTTGTTCCCAAATCAATTCCGATAATCGCCATAATAAACCTCCCCTGTCTTTCACTTAGGGTATAACATTTTATACCTACAAAACCTCTTTCACCATTATATATTTTTGAAAAACATTAGTCAAAAAATATATGATAAAATGTACAGGAAACAAACCATTGTATTTCCCTGCCTCATCTACTATACTGAGGATAAAATAATCATTCCAACGCTATTGACGATTTCTGAAAGGAGATATCCCATGCCGATTACAGCAGACTTCCACTTACATTCTTCTTTTTCCGGGGATTCTGATACGCCTATGGAAGAGATGATCTTACAGGGTATCGATTTGGGTCTTGATAAGATGTGTTTTACAGAACATAATGATTTCGATTATCCTGCAAATGAAAAGGATACCGAAGACACCTTCCTGCTCAATGCAGATTCCTATCTCTATGATCTGCTGCAATTACAGGAAAAATATATCGCCAAGATCAAAGTTTTGTTCGGTACAGAAATTGGCCTGCAGCCCCATCTGGCCAAGCAAAATGCCGCCTTTGCAAAGGCCCATGCATATGACTTTATTATTGCCTCTTCCCATATCTGCAATGGCAGGGATCCTTATTATCCTTCCTTTTTTGCCGGACGCACCCCGGAAGATGCCTTTATAGAATATTTCGAGTCCATTCTCGATAATCTGGGTAAATACAGCAACTTTGACGTCTATGGGCATCTGGATTATGTGGTGCGCTACAGCCCTGCGAAAGACCAGGGTTATTCTTATGAAGCCTTTCGCGGTCTATTTGACCAAATTTTAACAAAACTCATCGACATGGAAAAGGGAATCGAGATCAACACAGCCGGCTTAGCCAAAGGTCTGCGTGATGCCAATCCCTGTCAGGGCGTCATCAAACGTTACCGTGAATTGGGTGGTGAGATTATCACGGTCGGTTCTGACGCTCACACGCCAGAACAGATTGCCTATGCTTTTGACCGGGCGGCAGAAATACTAAAGGACTGCGGTTTCCGGTATTACACTACCTTTGAAAAACGCAGCCCCTCTTTTCACAAACTCTAAATTATGTCAACTGGGAGAGCATCTCCCAGAAAGGCATTTTCTCCGCACTGTCTTCCTGTTCCTTCCCCAGGAATCTGACCTTATCCCTGTGATCAGGCACTACCCGCAGGATGGATCTGCGGGCCAGTTCCTCCTGGCTCAAATTCACGCAGATAATATATCTGCCCTCTTTCTTCTCCGGAAACATGGTTTTCTCCCCGGATATTTCCTCTCCCGCCAGATTCACCGCAGCCAATCCGGCCATCTGGAATTTCTTGCGGAATTTGATAAAGAAGGAAATCCCCTCCCGGAAAAACACCTTTTTAATCCGCTCCTTGGTGACATTGTCATATACTTCACACAGTTCTATCTCATTATTTACTTTTACCTTCGTCAGTTTCGATTCTACCATATTTATATCCACACTCCTTTCACGGCATACATCTTTTCAACATTCTCTCCTCAAATAAAAGTCCTAACAGCCTTTCCTTGCTTATCAGAACCTATACTATCACAGAGCCTGTGAAAATGTCGTGAACAAAACCGGTAGAATTTCTTAAGATTTTCTTAGCTACAGAATGGTTCCGCCGCCAAGCACACAGCCATCCTCATAAAAAACCACTGCCTGTCCAGGCGTAATGGCACGGACTGGTTTTGTAAAAGTACACTTGATCTTGTCCTCTCCCGCCTTCTCAATCAGGCATTCCTCTCCCTGGTGGGCATAGCGGATCTTAGCCGTCACCGTCCTTTTCTCCGGCAGGTCTGCCATACCCATGTAATTGATCCTGTGGCAGTAAAGTATATCTGAGAAGACATCCTCCGCCTCCCCGATCACCACTTCATCCGTGCCCGTCCTGATTTCGGTCACAAACACCGGTCTGCCCATGGCCAGATTCAAACCTTTGCGCTGTCCCACCGTGTAATGGGTGATACCCAGATGTTCTCCCAGAATCTCACCTTCCACCGTCACAAAATTCCCCCGCCCGGGAACCCTTTCTCCGGCCTGCCTGTCGATAAATGCGGCATAATCATGATCCGGAATGAAACAGATTTCCTGACTGTCGGGCTTATGGGCTGTCGTTAATCCCGCCTCCTGGGCAATCTGCCTTATCTGTTCCTTGGTGTAATCTCCCACCGGCATAAGCGTGTGCGCCAGCTGCTCCTGTGTCAGTCCATAGAGCGCATAGGTCTGATCCTTCTTCGCCGTGACGGAGTTTTGTACGGCATATCTGCCGTTTTCCAATCTGACGATTCTGGCATAATGTCCGGTGGCAATATAGTCCGCCCCCATCTCCAGACTTCTTTGCAGCATGGCCTCCCACTTCACATACCGATTACAGATCACACAGGGATTGGGCGTCCGCCCTGCCAGATATTCTTCCACAAAATAATCTACCACTTTCTCCTTAAATTCCTGTGCAAAAGGAATCACATAATGCGAAATGCCCAACTTATCCGCTATCTGTCTGGCATCCTCCGCCACATTTTGGCTGCAGTATCCCCCTTCTATTTCCATGCTTTCCGCCGATTCTTCCTGCCACATCTGCATGGTCACACCAATCACATCATATCCCTGCTTTTTTAAAAGATAAGCCGCCACCGAAGAATCCACGCCGCCGGACATACCTACCACAACCTTCTCTGCCATCTTTCCAAACCTTTCTTCTATACTATATGAGAGCTTTGCCGCATACACTGTAACCATATCGAATGATTATGTGGTGCCTATGACGACTAAATGGAAAAACCCCTTGATTACCGGAACAGCCATCCTCACGCTGACCGGGCTTATCAGCCGCCTGATCGGCTTCTTTTACCGGATCTTTCTGTCCAATGTATTCGGCGCAGAGGGCATGGGAATCTACCAGCTGATCTCCCCTGTACTTGCCCTCTCCTTTGCGCTCACCGTCTCCGGTATACAGACAGCCATCTCCAAATATGTAGCGAATGAAAACAGCACACATGACTATACAACTTCTTTCCGCACACTGTGGGCAGGATTTCTAATGGCTTTTTCCCTTTCCCTCACCTGTGCTGCGCTGATCTATCATTGGTCAGAAGCGATTGCCGTCACCTGTCTGATGGAAGCACGCACAGCGCCGCTTCTGCGAATCATAGCGCTGTCCATCCCCCTGGCCTGTGTACACTCCTGTATCAATGGGTATTTTTATGGTATCCGCAAGACTGCGATTCCTGCCATCTCCCAACTGGCGGAACAGATCTGCCGCGTAGGCAGTGTGTATCTGATTTACTATATCTGCCGGGAACACCAGATGGAACCAACCATCAGCTTTGCCGTAGTGGGCCTGGTGATCGGGGAAAGCGCTTCCATGATCGTATCCATCCTTGCCATCTTATCCAGAGCCCACAAAGTGTTTCCCTACCGCGCTTTCCTTCCGGTGAGGACTGAAAAGATCAAAACCCACTGTATTGCCATCTACGGCCGTATCATGGGACAGCTCCTTGCTCTGGCAGTGCCGTTATCGGCTAACCGGCTGGTAATCAACCTGCTGCAGAGTATCGAGGCCATTTATATCCCCAACCGACTGATGGCCTACGGCCTTAACAACACAGATGCCCTGGGTGTCTACGGCGTGCTGACCGGTATGAGTCTGCCGCTCATCCTCTTTCCCTCCGCCATCACCAACTCCATCTCCGTCCTGCTTCTGCCTATCGTGGCGGAAGCCGATGCCAATGGCAACCAGGCAGCTGTCAGACGGGCTGTCCTGACCTCTATCAGGTACTGTCTGCTCCTCGGCTTTGGCTGCACTGCCCTCTTTTTGCTGTGCGGACGCTTAGCGGGACGTATCCTCTTCCACTCGCAGTTGGCCGGCAGTTTTATCCTGACCTTAAGTTTTATCTGCCCGTTCATGTACATTGCAAGCACACTGGGCAGTATCTTAAACGGACTGGGTAAGACTGCACAGACATTCTGCTACAGCGTGGTCAGTCTGTTACTACGTCTGGCGTTCGTCTTCTTCGCCATCCCCTGCTATGGCATCAAAGGCTATCTTTGGGGGATACTGGCAAGCCAGATTCTGCAGACCACTCTCTGTACCGTCTCTGCCCTGCATATTTCCCGTAAGGGTTGCGATTCTTAAAACAATATACTATAATGTAGGTGTTTTTGCCAGAGAAAAGTGTGTGAGCAAGATAAATACGATAAGGAGAAAGAATATGTCTTTTCAATATGTTGCAAAACTTCCCACCCCGGAGGAAATCAGGGAACAATTTCCCATGCCGGCTGCTGCCATAGAAATCAAGCAAAATCGGGATGCCCAGATCAAGGACGTCCTTACGGGAAAAAGTAATAAATTTCTGGTCATCATCGGCCCCTGTTCCGCCGATAATGAGGAGGCCGTCTGTGACTATGTCAACAGACTCGCTAAAGTCAATGAAAAAGTGCAGGACAAGCTAATCCTGATTCCCAGAATTTACACCAACAAACCCCGCACCACCGGGGAGGGCTATAAAGGCATCGTCAGCCAGCCGGATCCTGAGAAAAAACCGGACTTTACCGCCGGACTGATCGCCATGCGCAAAATGCATATCAGAGCCATTGAGGAATCCGGGCTGACCGCGGCAGACGAGATGCTCTATCCTGACAACTGGGGATATGTGGAGGACATCCTCTCCTATGTGGCCATCGGAGCCCGTTCCGTAGAGGATCAGCACCACCGTATGACAGTCAGCGGTTTTGACGTTCCTGCCGGCATGAAAAATCCCACCAGCGGCACCCTTTCCGTCATGCTCAATTCCATCTATGCGGCGCAGCATCGTCACTCCTTCATCTATCGAGGCATGGAGGTAGTCACTGACGGAAATCCCCTAGCCCATGCAGTTCTTCGCGGTTCTGTCAACAAACATGGGAGAAGCCTCCCCAACTATCATTACGAGGATTTAAACACCCTCTGCACACTGTATCAGGATTATGATCTGCTGAATCCGGCCTGCGTTATCGATGCGAACCACAACAATTCTGACAAGCAGTTCGAGCAGCAGATCCGTATCGTCAAGGAAGTCATGCACAGCCGCAAACTGAATCGCGATATCCATAATATGGTGAAGGGAGTCATGATCGAGAGCTATATCGAAGAAGGCTGCCAAAAGATTGGTGAGGGCGTCTATGGCAAATCCATTACGGATCCCTGTCTGGGATGGGAAGCCTCCGAACGATTAATTTATGACATTGCAGACTATGACTAAATCGCGCTTCGCTCGGTTGTAAGATCCGCTCCGCGACTCGGATATGCGGAAGATTTTCTATATTGATAAAAAATTCCTGCGGATTCTGATTGCAATAGAATCCGCAGGATTATTTTATAAGATATCATTTATCCTCGTGGATGCGCTTTGGCATACACTTCCCGAATATGATTATGATTCAAATTTGCATAAATCTGTGTCGTGGAAATATCGGAATGTCCTAACATTTCCTGAACGCTCCTCAAATCGGCCCCATTCTCTACCAAATGTGCTGCAAAGGAATGCCTTAGCGTATGCGGTGTAATATCCGCCTGAATATCGGCCTTTTTGGCATAATACTTAATTAATTTCCAGAATCCCTGCCGACTCATGGGCTGCCCGGAACAATTGGCAAAAAGCACATCCGAAGATTTATTCTCAAGCATCTCTTCTCTCGTTCCATTCAAATACCTGGTCATGGCACTTTTTGCTGCCGCACCGAAAGGAATGATTCTCTCCTTATTGCGGTCACGACATAAAATAAAATTCATCGGCATATTCACATCGGCAACTTTTAAAGTGATCAGTTCCGTTACCCGGATTCCTGTGGCATAGAGAAGTTCCAGCATGGCTTTATCACGAATCTCCTTGGGCGAATCCCCGGAAGGCTGCTCTAAAAGACGCACCACCTCATCAGGCGTCATAATCTCCGGCGCCTTCTTCTCAATTTTGGGCGCTTTGAGTTTACCGGAAATATCTTCCGCCACCATTCCTTCCTGCACCATATAATGATAAAAAGCCTTCAGGGACGCAATGTTCCTGGATACTGTGGCCGCCGCAAACTTATTATTCTCCAAATATTGTACATAATCGCTCAGATCCTGTGCCGTCACATCTCTCGCTTCCTCAATTCCGCGCGATGCCAAAAAATGCTGCACCTTCTGTAAGTCCCTCTTGTAGGATAACTCCGTATTGGTGGAGGTGTTCTTCACATTATGTAAATAGGTGATAAATGCACTGATCTCTTTTTCCATGTATTCGGAAATCCTTCCCCTCATGATTCCTTTATGTAAATCAAATTGCCGTCTGCATTACATTATAATCAGATTTTTGGAGAAAAGCAAATGGATTTTTCCCAGATTTTACGGGCATTTGCGCGGTTTTTCCGACAAAGTACAAGATATCGTCAGACAGTGAATTTATGTCTACTATATCTTGGAAAAACATACAAAAAAATTTTTTTAGAAAATTTTTAGGATAAAATGTAAGATCTTAGGATTGACATAACTTTCTAACAGACATCCCATTATGACAACTGCTGCCACCACAACAATCTGTGTTCCCTTTTTCAAATAGAATTGTTTGCTATAGCGCTCGTATCCATCCAGATATGTCTTAGGCGCATATAGCGTCCTGTTGAGGCTTACCGCCCAGATAAAAAGACCGATGTAGGCCGGTATCAGGCAAAAAGCCTGCGGCAGAAGAGCCGCCGCCACAAATAGAAGTCCCCGGATGCCATAGCGGATGACCGCCACCGACAAAAGGCAGCCTGCAGAGAGTCCCATATAACAAATATAGACACAAATCGCTGGCAGACCGATCATAGTCGTGGACAACAATGCCAGCATACACAGGGTGAACAGTCGGTGCTTTAGCACATAACCAAACAGGCCTTCCCCCGCCGGAACACTGTTTTTCAGACGAAGAATCATCTCTGTTCCCAGAAGATCACTGTTGACAACCCATGTGTCATGCCCCGCATTCACCACCAGGATGCCGATAAAAAGTCCGATCATAAACAGATAGACCATATAATAACTGTTCTTTGACAATGACTGCTGACGCACGCGCACACCCTTTCTGACAATACCTTGCCTTGGTATCTATATATATGCCCCGTCAGACCCGTACATGCATAGGAAACCGTATCTATACCCTCCTGTCCATTCGCATATCCGCGTTATCATATGACAGTCATTCTAGCTATTTCTGCCCTCTTTTTACAAAGCAATACGGCTAATCCGCCTGCCTGTATTTCTTCTGATATGCCAGAATGGAAGCTACCGTCTTACCGTCCTGAATCTTGCAGTCAAAAATCATCTGCAGCAATTCCTCCAGATCATAACTTTCCACATTCAAAAATTCATCCTCATCCAAATGCTGCTTGCTGGGTATCAAATCCGTAGCCACATAGACATCAATTCTCTCGTTACAGAAAGCAACCGTAGTCTTAAGCGAGATCAAAAGTTCCAACTTACCCGCTTTATAGCCGGTCTCCTCCTCCAGTTCCCTGGCTGCTGCTATCTCTGTGGGTTCCTCCGCTGTGTCAAGCGCACCGGCTGGAATCTCCAGCGTCTCCCTGTCAAGTGCATTACGGTACTGCCGCACCATCAACAGTTTACCGTCATCTTTGACCGCCACCACCGCGGCAGCGCCTTTATGTGTAATCAGATCCCACTTCACTATATTGCCGTTGGGCACTCTGATCGTGTCCTGATAATAATCTATGATTGCACCTTTGTGCACCAATTCCCTTCCCAGTCTCTCATAACGCTCCATAATCATACTCCTTCCTTTTCTCTACTGACTGCTAGATAATGGATACCTAATTTCACCAGATATCCTTCTATGAAATCAAAATATGGTTTCCGCCTTATATTTTACACCGGAAACCATATCTGTCACAATACTTTTTATTTTCTTTATGACCGTCTCTTCCTTTATGCATTACTTCTGTCTAACGTATGAAAAACCATCTTTCAACTGTTTTCCATATATTATGCCTGCAACAGCTTCTCCACGCTGACCAGTTTCACACAAAGGACGAAAATGTCTGTAGCCTTCGCCATATCTTCCGATGTAGGGAATGTGGGCGCAATACGAATGTTGCTGTCTTTTGGATCCTTTCCATATGGGAAAGTCGCTCCCGCACCGGTAAGAACCACACCGGCTTCCTTACATTTCTCCACGATTGCCTTCGCGCAGCCTTCCATCGCATCAAAGGAGATAAAATAGCCGCCAAGCGGTCTGGTCCACTCTCCGATGCCGCGGCCGCCAAGTTCCCTGTCCAGCACAGATAATACTGCCTCGAACTTTGGCCGCAGAATATCAGCATGTTTTTTCATATGAGCCATCATGCCTTCCACATTCTTAAAATATCTGATGTGACGCAGCTGATTCACCTTATCATGACCAATGGTCTGCAAAGTGAGTGACTTCTTGACATCCGCCAGGTTCGCCGGAGAAGAAGCCATGGCCGCCATACCGCTTCCGGAGAAAGTAATCTTGGATGTTGAACAGAATTCATAAACCATATCCGGATTCCCGGCTTTCTCACACTCACTCAAGATTTCCAGAATCTGATCCTGCTTATCTTCATAGAGATGATGGATGGCATAAGCGTTATCCCAGTAAATCCTGAAATCCTCAGCCGCCGGCTTTAACGCTGCAAATCTTCTCACGGTCTCATCAGAATAGGAAACACCCTGGGGATTGGAATATTTAGGTACGCACCAGATACCTTTGACCGCAGGATCGCCATTCACATATTTCTCCACCAGATCCATATCCGGTCCTTCCGGAGTCATAGGAATCAAAATCATCTCAATCCCAAAATGCTCCGTAATGGCAAAATGTCTGTCATAACCGGGCACAGGACATAAAAATTTTACCTGCTCCAATTTGCACCAGGGTGTAGAGCCCATCACACCATGCGTCACAGAGCGGGATATGGAATCATACATGACCGAAAGACTTGAATTACCGTACACGATTACATTCTCTGCCGGAACGCTCATCACATCCGCCATCAGATGTTTTGCCTCTATAATACCATCCATCAAACCATAGTTTCTGGTATCAACACCATCCATGGACATCATATCGGAATCGGAATTTAACACATCCATCAGTCCCATAGTCATATCCAGCTGGGCTGAGGTGGGCTTTCCTCTGGACATGTCCAGCTTTAATCCCATTGCCTTGGCATCTTCAAATTGCCTGATCAGTTCTGCTTTCTGCTGCGTGAGTTCATCCTTACTCATTTCTCTGTACGGTTTCATGTTGTCCTCCATAATAATTGAATTATTGTATACAATCATACACCGTTAATCATTCTACTACAGAATCTCAGATTTCACAAGTATACAGAAAAGATAATTTTTCTCCGAAAGAATCCATGTTTCTGGTAAAACTGTACAGAACGAAAGTCCTATCCGTTCAATCCGGCTCCTTACAAGCACAAAAAGAAGCCCTATAGATTTCTCTACAGGGCCTTCCATACTATTTGGCGTAATCAACGACACGACTCTCACGGATTACATTTACCTTAATCTGTCCAGGATATTCCAGTTCTGCCTCAATCTGCTTGGAAATATCTCTTGCAAGCAATACCATATCAGAATCGCTAATCTGTTCCGGAACTACCATAACACGAATCTCTCTACCCGCCTGAATAGCAAAAGATTTGTCAACACCTTTGAAATTGTTTGTAATGTCTTCTAATTGTTTTAGTCTTGTTGTATATGTTTCTAATGTTTCTCTTCTCGCACCCGGTCTCGCCGCAGATATTGTATCCGCCGCCTGTACGATACACGCAATCAGCGTCTGTGCTTCCACATCGCCATGATGCGACTCTACCGCATTGATAACAATCGGACCTTCCTTATATTTCCGACAGAGTTCAACACCCAGTTGGATATGTGATCCTTCCATTTCATGATCCACAGCCTTACCGATATCATGCAGCAGTCCTGCACGCTTCGCCATTCTAACGTCCAAGCCCATCTCTGCTGCAAGCAGACCGGACAGCTGTGCTACTTCAATAGAATGTTTTAATGCGTTCTGACCATAACTGGTTCTGAACTTCATCTTACCGAGCAGTCTGACAAGTTCAGGATGGATGCCATGTACACCGACCTCAAGAGTAGCAGCTTCACCTTCCTCTTTGATCATGACTTCCACTTCTTTCTGAGCCTTCTCGACCATCTCTTCAATTCTTGCCGGATGAATCCGCCCATCCACAATCAGTTTTTCAAGCGCAATTCTTGCCACTTCTCTGCGGATCGGATCAAATCCGGATAAGATGACTGCCTCTGGTGTATCATCGATAATCAGATCCACGCCCGTCATTGTTTCAAGCGTCCTGATATTACGACCTTCCCTACCGATAATCCGACCTTTCATCTCATCATTCGGAAGCTGTACCACGGATATGGTAGTCTCGGATACATGGTCAGCCGCACATTTCTGAATCGCCGTAACCACATATTCCTTTGCCTTCTTGTCCGCTTCTTCCTTTGCCCTGCTCTCCATCTCCTTGATCATGACAGCAGTTTCATGTTTCACTTCATCTTCAACAATTTTCAACAAATAATCTTTTGCCTGTTCGGAGGTCAAACCTGAGATTCGTTCTAGTTCCTGTAATCTTTGCTCGTTCAGTTTGGAAATCTCTTCACGCTGTTTGGCAAGAGCTTCTTCCCTCTGTGCCAGACTTGCTTCCTTTTTCTCAATAGCATCTGCCTTCTTGTCGATGTTCTCTTCTTTCTGCTGGACACGGCGTTCATAGCGCTGCGCCTCGGCACGCCGTTCCTTGATTTCCTTGTCAAGTTCATTCTTCGCACGAATGGACTCTTCCTTGACTTCAAGCAGCGACTCGCGCTTCTTTGTCTCCGCAGTTTTGAGAGCTTCGTCAATGATCTCCCTGGCCTTTTCGTCCGCATTACCCAGCTTCGCTTCCACAACTTTCTTGCGATAGTTGATGGCAAAAAAAGCTGATACAGGAACGGCAACCACCAGTGTGATGACTATTGCTACCACAACTTGCCACATTACAGGAGCACCTCCTTATTTAGTTTTCATTGTACATCATCTAATCTATTGTCGGATATCTCTCAAATAGCAACATCCTGATAGTTAGCAAAATTACAACATATTAATTCTATAATGAATTTGATGTTATGTCAAGCAAAAGTGCTCTACTGATTGCTTCCGGGTGAAACCCTTTCCGATATAGAAAACCGTACATTCTCTGCCTGTCCTGCTTCGCGGCCGTCCGGACATCATATTTTTTCTTTTCCAAAAGACGCATGATCATCGCCATCTCATCCTGGCGGGCGCCTGTCTGCTCCAGTTCGTCAAAGGCTGCACAGATTGTATCCCTGCCAATTCCTTTCCGCATCAGATCCTGTTCCATGCGCGTCCTGCTCTTATCTTCCAGATGATAAGTGATAAAATCTTTGGCATAGCGCAGATCATCCACATAACCATAAGACTCCACATAGGCTATCGCCTCATCAATGCAGGCATCCGGATACTCCCCCTGCCGCAGTTTCTCCCGCAGCTGCCCACTGGTATAGTCTCTGGACTCCAGGAGATTCATCGCCCTCTTCTTAGCCCGCTTAGGTAAAAGTTCTGTCATAATCTGCTGATAACATGCTTCGGAAATTTCTTTTCCTTCCGCAATTGCAAGTTCACGCGCTTCCCCTCTGTAGAGGATAAAGGCAAGCTGACCGTCCACATAGATCTGATAACGTGATCTGGAGATACCTGTCATCTGCGTCACGATCATTTGGTATCATCCTTCTTGGCATTATCCTTCGGCGCTTTACCGGCTGCCGATGTTTCCACGACATCTGTTTCCATATTAAACAGTTCCCTTACTCTCCGCTCTACCTCAGCGCACATTTCCTGATTATCTCTCAGATACTGTTTTGCATTTTCCCTGCCCTGACCGATCTTGTTACCTTCATAGGCATACCACGCGCCACTCTTATTGATGATATTGTTCTCCGCTGCCAGATCGAGAATATCTCCCACCGTAGAAATTCCTTCTCCAAACATAATGTCAAACTCAGCTTCCTTAAAGGGCGGTGCGATCTTATTCTTAACCACCTTCACCCTGGTTCTGTTACCGATCACCTCTCCGCCCTGTTTCAGGGATTCAATCCTTCTGACATCAAGCCGCACTGAGGAATAGAATTTCAACGCACGTCCGCCTGTGGTCGTCTCCGGATTACCGAACATAACGCCCACTTTCTCACGCAGCTGGTTGATAAAAATGACCGTACAGTTGGATTTGCTGATAACTGCTGTCAGTTTACGAAGGGCCTGGGACATCAATCTTGCCTGTAAACCTACATGGCTGTCCCCCATATCTCCGTCAATCTCTGCCTTAGGTACCAATGCCGCAACAGAGTCCACTACAATAATATCCACAGCGCCGGAGCGAACCATGGTCTCTGTAATCTCCAATGCCTGTTCCCCGCAGTCCGGCTGAGAAATATAAAGATTGTCGATATCCACACCGATGTTCTTCGCATAAACAGGGTCAAGCGCATGCTCTGCATCAATAAAACCAGCGATACCGCCTCTCTTCTGCACCTCTGCTATCATATGTAAGGTAACGGTTGTCTTACCGCTGGATTCCGGTCCATATATCTCCACAATCCTGCCCTTGGGAATACCACCGAGTCCCAGCGCAATATCCAAGCTTAAAGATCCCGTGGGAATCGTCTCCACATTCATCTGTACGGATGGATCACCCAGTTTCATGACGGCGCCCTTACCGTACTGTCTCTCTATCTGGCTTAAAGCCGCATCTAATGCCTTTAATTTGTCATCTCTTTCCATGTTCTGTTCTCCTTTTCTTTTAGAACATTTGTTCTTGTATTAGATTAAAACAAATGTTCGATTTTGTCAACCTTATTTTGATAAACACATGATTTTCCATCTGTTTTGCATGCCTTTATCATTATTTAATACTATCTTATCACTTTTAATGTCCAATAAACGACACTCTACCCTCCCTTCCTGAAATTTAAGCGAATGGAAATCGTGGCGAAATGCCGGATATGCACAACAGACTCCATTTCTATAGACATTTTTAGTCTAGCAGAAAATCCATCGTCATGCAACAGATTCTTATTCCCTATATAACAAACAGGGGGCAGCAACCTCTACTGTTACCGCCCCTTGTCATACTTCTAAAATACTTTCAGATATTGTTCGTACTCCTCATAAGTGACTGTCACCCAGCCCTCCTCATAGTTAAAACCAATCTCCATGCCCAAAGGCGTATAGAACACGATCACATCCGGAGAATTGAAATAACCTGTAATCTCCTGATCGGTCATGTTGGTCAGCGCATAGATTTCATCGTTCTGCTCATCGCTTCTGGTCCTGAATTCCACAGAGAAGTCATCATCGATATCCAGCATTTCCTCATTATCGAGAACCACTCCGTTCTTCATATCGATATTGATACATTCCAGATAAGCCAGATCATAAGTGTCCGCATATATCCGCTCCTGGTATACCACGCTGAGTTTATCTTCGTCCATATAAGTCACATAACAGATTGCAGTGGCTGAGAAATAGCTGTCCTCATTCTTCTCCATGTATGGCGCATAGTCTTCCTCAAAATACCCTTCAATCAGCTCGACCTCCGAATAGATGGTATCATTTAACTTCTCCAGATTCGGCACATCTTCACCTGTTATAATCGGATAAGTCACCATAATACTGACATTCTCATTATCCGTCTCATACTCATAAAAATTAAAATCTATTCCGTAAGAAAGATCATACTTGATATCATCCTGTAAGGAATAATAGCCATCGTCCTCGTAGTCATAATCATAGTCGTAGTCATAATCGTAATCATAGTCGTAATCGTAATCATAGTCGTAGTCATAATCGTAATCATAGTCGTAATCATCGTCATAACCATAAAAGTCATCATCATCATGATGATATTCATAATCATCATCAAAATCATACTTATCGTCATCCATAATATCATCGATTCTATCATTCGCTAACTGCACTGCCCGGTATGCCAGCGCGCAGACCGCCACGATAAACAGGATGATAACAATAACCACAATAGCTATGATCAGACCAGCATGCCCCTTTTTCTGGGGTACCGCATAAGGACTGTATGGGTTATTATCGAAAGGCGGATTCCCATAGGGCGGCTGATTGCCGTAACCACCGGCCTGCTGTCCATAGGGACTGCCCCCGTTATAAGCATTCCCATTCCCGCCATAGGCATTGGCATTGCCTGTTCCATAGGTATTATTCCCATTATAGGGAACATTGCCATAGGCATTATCCCCACCGTAGGGAGTATTGCCATAAGTATTGCCATAAGTATTGTCACCACTATAGGTCGTACTGCCGTATGTATTGCCACCACTGTAGGTCGTACTGCCGTATGTGTTGTCACCATTATAGATCGTACTGCCGTATGTGTTGTCACCATTATAGGTCGTACTGCCGTATGTGTTGTCACCACTATAAGTCGTACTGCCGTATGTATTGCCACTACCATAGGACATACTGCCGTATGTGTTGTCACCATTATAGGCAGCATTGCCATTCGCATTGTCACCATTATTGGTGTTATTGTTGTATGTATTGTCACTATTATAAGGATTGTTGTTGTAGGGATTACCGCCCTGATTGGTATTATTATAGTACGGATTATTATTCATCCCCTCATAAGTGCCATTATAAGTCTGGCCTCCATAGGGGTTACCTGGCTGTACGCCGTATGGACTGCCAGCCTGACCGCCATAAGGTATACCCTGCTGGCTATTGTAAGGATCGGCCGACTGACTGCCGTAAGGAGTACCCGGCTGAACATTGTAAGGCTCATTCTGGCCGCTGCCTGAAAAAAGCCCGTGAGTATCCGTAACCGGCACAGATGATGATGCCTCTTCCACCACCATATCTGTGTTATCCAAGGCTACCTCTGGCGTTGCATAAATATCCGCACTGCTCTCGGTTATATAGGGGTCCACCGGCGTATCCATCCTGCCGTCTCCCTCTCTCATATCGTCAAAATTGCCCGGTTCACTCATTTGTTTCCCTCCATTTTCTAACTAAGTTCCCGCTCTCCCACTACTTTTCCTTACCGCCAAAAGTAACCTCACTATAATGCGCCAGAATACACTCCCGCATCAGTGATAATGCTGCCGAAACAGCGCTCTCCCTGATTTTGGAACGGCTGCCGCTGAAATGACATTCCTTCACTGTAATCTTACCGCACACGTTACATCCGATATATACAAGCCCCACCGGCTTCTCCGGCGAACCGCCGTCCGGCCCGGCTATACCCGTGGTAGAAATACACACATCCGTCTTGGCAAGCGCTGCAGCGCTTCTGGCCATCTCTCTGGCAATCTGCTCGCTGACCGCTCCGTATTTAACCAGTATATTCTTCTTGATTCCCAGCAGTCTGCGCTTGGATTTATTGGAATAGGTGACATAGCCGGATTTGAATACATCCGAAACCCCCGGTACATTGATCAGTCTTGCAGACAACATTCCTCCCGTGCAGGATTCCACCGTACAGGCTGTCAGGTCGTTCGCCGCAAGCAAATCTACCACCGCCTTCTCCAGCGTCACCTCATCGTCCGTAGTATAGACATGGTTTCCAAAACGCCCTTTTAAATCCTTGATCATGGGTTTGATCAGCTTCTTGGCTTCCTTCTCATCCTCTGCCCTGGCCGTCACCCTCAAATGTACTTCCCCGGTCTTGGCATAGGTGGCGATCGTGGGATTGGTCTGTGCCTCAATCAGATCCGCTACCATGCTCTCCGCCTTACTCTCCCCCACACCGCAAATCTTCACGGTCTGCGAATAGATCACGCAGGACTGCAATTTGGACAGATAGGGCATGACCGCTGTCTCGAACATGGGAATCATCTCATTGGGCGGCCCCGGCATCAGCACCACATGTTTGTTATCCTGTGCCATGATAATGCCCGGCGCCGTGCCATTGGGATTATCCAGCACGATGCATCCTTCCGGAACCATTGCCTGTTTCCAGTTGTTTTCCGTAATCTCTATCTTTCTCTCCTCAAAGAACTTCCGGATTGCCTCCTTTGTCTCCTCATGGAGATATAACGTCTTTCCAAGGACTTTCGCCGCCACTTCTTTGGTCAGATCATCCTGGGTGGGACCGAGCCCGCCTGACAAGAGCAGGATATCCGCTCTGGACCAAGCCAGTTTGATGGTCTCAAAAAGCCTCTCCTCGTTATCCCCGACCACATCCTGATAATAGCAGGATAAACCGAGCCCCGCACACTTTTCCGACAGGTATGCGGCATTGGTGTTCACAATATTGCCTAACAAAATTTCCGTTCCAACCGAAATGATCTCTACTGTCATAACACTCCTCTTTGCAGTCAATCTGCAACTCTATTTACCGCTCTCTTTCATCACATCTTTATTTTTGACCAGATAGTCCACCAATGAGATGACCGTCAATAATAACGCCGCCCACATCACAATCTGAGTGACAAGCCCAAGGGCTTCCAGATCCGCAATCATCAGACAGATCATGACCATCTGAAAAGTCGTCTTGAATTTGCCCCAGTAACTGGCCGCAATAACCACCCCGTTATCGGAAGCCACCAGACGAAAGCCGCTGATGATAAATTCTCTGGCAATAATGACAATCACGATCCAGGCCGGAATCCTCGAAAGCGCCACCAGACAGATCAGCGCCGAGCAGACTAAAAGCTTATCCGCAAGAGGATCCATGAATTTTCCAAAATTCGTCACCAGATTGTACTTTCTTGCGATATAACCGTCCAGAAGATCCGTCAGACTGGCAATGATAAAGACAGCCAGCGCGATCCATTTGTCATAAGCAGTCACATCCACCAACATAAACACTACAAAAAAGGGGATCAGTATCACGCGAAATGTTGTTAACTTATTCGGTAAATTCATCTTCCAATTCTCCAATCAGATCATATTCATGAGAACCTGTAATCCTGACATGCACAAAATCGCCGGTCATTAAATCTCTGTCCGTATTCACGAAGAGAAATCCGTCCACGTTTGGCGCGTCCTTATAAGTCCTGGCCACATACGCATCCTCATCGGCCACTCTTCCCTCAATCATGGCAGTGACTGCCTGATTCTTCATATCAGCCGCCGCCTCAAAGGCGATTTCCTGCTGCAGGGCCATCAGTTCCCCATATCGTTCTTCTTTCACATTTTCCGGAATCTGCCCATCCATAACCGCCGCCGGCGTATCCTCTTCCTGAGAATAAGGAAACACGCCCAGCCTGTCAAAAGCCATATCCGCCACAAAATCCATCATGATCTCATGGTCTTCTTCCGTTTCTCCGGGAAAACCTGTGATCAGTGTGGTGCGCAGACAGATGTCCGGAATCTCCTCCCGCAGGTGATTGACTATGCGAGTCAACTCCTCTCGGTTCGTCCGGCGTCCCATCCGCTTCAAAATCCTGTCACTGGCATGCTGCACCGGCAGATCCAGATAATGACAAATCTTTTTTTCCTCTTTGATGACCTGTATCAACTCTTCATCTATCTCTTCCGGATAGCAGTACAGAATCCGAATCCAATACAAATCGTCTATCTCACATAGCCTGTGAAGCAATTCAGGCAGTGCCTTCCGGCCATAGAGATCCATCCCGTACAGAGTGGTCTCCTGCGCCACCAGAATCAGTTCCTTCACGCCCCCTGCCGCCAGTTCCCGCGCCTCCTTAATAAGACTATCCATGGGCACACTCCTGAATCCACCGCGAATCCTGGGGATAATACAGTAGGTACAGTGTTTGTCACAGCCCTCCGCAATTTTCAGATAAGCAAAATGACCGCCTGTGGTCACCACACGGCGTAATCCTGCAAGCGGCTTTCTGTCCAGACTCTGATAATGGTTCTCACGCTTTCCGGACAACACATCCTGAAGCGTTCTTACAATCTCATCAATGGCCATGGTGCCGATGACGGCATCCACTTCCTCAATCTCTTTCTGAATTTCCTCCCGGTAACGCTCTGCCAGGCATCCTGCCACGATCAAAGCTTCAATATCTCCGTTCTTTCTGAGTTCAGCCACCTCCAGGATCGTATCAATACTCTCCTGCTTGGCATCATTGATAAAACAGCAGGTGTTGATCACTACCGCATCTGCCTCCCGCTCATCATCGGTAAAGGTATAGCCGCCCTCAGCAAGCAGTCCCAGCATCTGTTCGGAATCCACCAGATTCTTATCGCATCCCAGGGAGATAAACATAACTTTTTTATTCATAAATAATAACCTACTGCTCCGTCTCGGCAGCCGGCTCTTCCTGTGCGGCCTCTTCTTCTGCCGAATCCTCCTGCACCTGCGCTGTCTCTTCTATCAGAGTTTCCTCTTCCAGCGCCTCATCGTTTATTATCTTAATCTTGCCCTGGCTTAATTCCTCCACTGCCACAGAGAGCGGTTTCTTTCCCTTGCAGTCCACCAGTTCATCGTCCCCGGCGATAATCTGTCTCGCCCGCTTGGAAGTTGCCATCACAATGGAATACCTGCTGGTCACTACAGGATCTTCCCCTTCCTCCACTTCACTGTTTACTACCTTGATCAAATCTGCATAAGATGGATGTAACATTACTTTTCTCCTTCCAGTTCCATTCTCATTTTTTCTATAAACTCCTCATTCCTTGACGGCGTATTATGCGCCGCAGTGATGATCCCATGTAACTCTTTCACACAGATATCCAGATCATCATTGATCACAATGTAATCATACTCTTCGATGCCCTGTGCTTCCTGAACGGCACGGCGAAGCCTCTGCTCTATCACTTCCTTTGTCTCCGTGCCCCTGCCGGATAACCTGCGATGAAGTTCCGCCGCGCTCGGCGGCATCACAAACAGCAGCAGCGCATCCGGATATTTACCCTTAATCTTAAGAGCGCCCTGAATCTCAATCTCTAAGATCACATCATGCCCCTGCTCAAGGTGCTGCTCCACATAATCCCTGGGTGTCCCATAATAATTATCGCAGTAGCAGGCATATTCCACCAGCGCATTATCCGAAATCCGTTTTTCAAACTCTTCCTTTGTCACAAAGAAATATTCTCTGCCGTTAACTTCGCCCGGTCTGGGTTGCCTGGTAGTCGCTGAAACAGATAACGCGTAGTTATCATACTCCTGTACCAGTTCTTTCATCAGGGTTCCCTTACCGGCTCCGGAAAATCCGGAAACAACAACCAAAATTCCCTTACGATTCATCTGTCTGCCCGCCCTCTGTCTGTGCTCTTCCTGATATGGTCTCCGGGAGCAGCGCCGACAGGACGATCTGGCTGTTTTCCATCACCAGCACAGCCTTCGTCTTTCGTCCCTGTGTGGCATCGATCGCCATTCCTGTCTCCTTTGCTTTCTGCACCATGCGCTTGACCGGTGCAGAATCAGGACTCACTATGGCGATGATCTTTCCCGTATTGACCACATTACCGAATCCTATATGAATCAGCCTGCCCATCTGTAACCTCTACTCAATATTCTGAATCTGTTCTCTGACCTTTTCAATCTCCGTCTTCAGTTCGATTGCCCGATTGGAAATCTCCAGGTCATTCGCTTTCGAGAGAATGGTATTGGCTTCACGGTTCATCTCCTGAGCCAGGAAGTCCAGTTTGCGTCCCACACTGCCGCCCTGTATCAGATTTTCCCTGGTGGTGGCAATATGACTGCGCAGACGGACCAGTTCCTCGTCCACACACACCTTGTCTGCAAAGAGCGTCACTTCTGTCAAAAGCCTGCTTTCCTCTATCTGCGTATCCTCCAGAAGTTCTCTTACCTTATCTCTCAGTTTCTGCTTATACTCTGCGATGATCTGCGGAGAGCGTGCCTCGATAAAATCCACATGGGTCATCATGTCATCCAGTTTCGCCACCAGATCCTGCCTGATATTCTCACCCTCTTTAACCCGGGTCTCCACAAAAGCTTCTGCCGCGCCTTTGACAGCCTTCTCCAAAAACAGCCACAGTTCTTCCTCATCGACCGTCTGCTCCTCCATGGTCAGTACTTCCGGATATCTGGAAAGCGTGGACACGCGGATATCGTTATCCAGCGCAAATTCCTCCGCCATCTGTGAGAGATAGCGAATGTACTCCGCCGCCAGATCCTTATTGTACTTCACGCACATATTGGACTCTGAAAGATCCTCATAGCTGATAAAGATGTCTACCTTGCCTCTCTGGATATAATTCTTAAGTTCGCTGCGGATTGCCGCTTCAAAAAAGTTAAGTTTCTTAGGCATTTTGATATTGACATCCAAATATCTGTGATTGACGGATTTCATTTCCACCGTGATTTTCCGCTCACCTTCCGCCGCCTCACATCTCCCGAAACCGGTCATGCTCTTTATCATCGTCTTTTTCTTCCTTTTCTGTTGTAGGCACACGTACAGACAGACCCACGCGTACATTTTTTATTATAGAATAATCCGCTGTCGTAGTCAAGAAATAGAACGAAAGCAACTGCGATTGAAAAAAACGTCCGCTTATTGTACAATAACTTCTATATCTCTTATAGAAAAGGACGAAACAACCATGGCTTTTGACGGCATTACCATAGCAGGTATCACAAGTGAATTGCATAAAACCCTTTTAGGCGGACGAATTTATAAGATTGCCCAGCCGGAGAGCGATGAACTGCTCCTGACCATCAAGAATCACAGCACCCAATACCGGCTGCTTTTGTCTGCGGATGCCTCCCTCCCTCTGATCTATCTGACCGAGACCAACAAACCCAGTCCCATGACCGCACCGGGATTCTGCATGCTGCTTCGCAAGCATCTGCAGAATGCGAAGATCGTAGGCATCACCCAGCCCGGCCTGGAACGTATCATCCACCTGGAACTGGAACACCTGAACGAACTGGGAGATGTCTGCCGCAAAAAACTGATCGTTGAGATCATGGGCAAACACAGCAACATCATTTTCTGTGACATGGATGATAAAATCATAGACAGCATCAAACATATCTCCGGTATGATCAGTTCCGTGCGCGAAGTGCTGCCGGGGAGAACCTATTTTATCCCCCAAACACAGGAGAAAGAAAATCCTCTGGATGATACCCTTCTGTCCTATGATACTTTCCGAGCCAGAATGCAGACAAAACCCATGCCCTTATATAAAGCGCTGTATACCTCTTACACCGGCCTCTCTCCTGTGATTGCACAGGAAATCTGTTACCGTGCCGGGGTGGACGCCGATCTGCCCGCCAATGTGCTGGCCGCAGATGGCGGAGCGGATGTGCCTGCAAGTCTTTTACCCGCCGGGCCGGCCCTGCCTGCTGTCCATACCGTGTTCTGCGATATGATGGCAAGTGTCAAAGAGCAGGACTTTGCTCCCGTCATCATCTATGAAGGACCCAAGCCCATTGAATTTGCTGCGCTCCCCCTGACCCTCTACGCGGACAAACAGGGGCAGAACTTCGATTCCATCAGTGCCCTGCTGGAACACTATTATGCCCAGCGCAATATCATAACCCGTATCCGGCAAAAATCCGTGGATCTGCGCAAGATCGTGCAGACTGCCCTGGAACGCAATGTAAAAAAATATGACCTGCAGATGAAACAGATGCAGGATACCGAAAAGAAAGACAAATACAAGGTCTACGGCGAATTGTTGAACACTTACGGATACAACGTGGAACCGGGCGCCAAGTCTTTGGAAGCCCTCAACTACTATACAAATGAGATGATCGACATTCCCCTGGATCCAACACTTTCTCCCCAGGAAAATGCCAAAGTATATTTTGATAAATATGGAAAACTCAAACGGACCTTTGAAGCCCTGTCAGAATTGACTATACAAGTCAAACAAGAGATTGAACATTTGGAATCTATCCTGGCAGCCCTGGATATCGCTATGCAGGAGGAAGACCTTGTCCAGATTAAGGAAGAACTGATCGAGAGCGGTTACATCCGCCGCAAAGGCGGTACGAAAAAGGTGAGGATCACCAGCAAACCCTTCCACTATATAAGCAGTGACGGGTTCCATCTGTATGTGGGTAAGAACAATTACCAGAACGATGACCTGACCTTCAAATTTGCTTCCGGCGGTGACTGGTGGTTCCATGCCAAGCAGATTCCCGGCTCCCATGTGATCTTAAAGACTGAAGGGAAGGAAGTCCCCGACCGCGCTTTCGAGGAAGCCGCAAAACTCGCCGCCTACTACTCCAAGGGCCGCGAACAGGATAAGGTAGAAATTGATTATATCCAGAAAAAACATGTCAAGAAACCGGCCGGAGCCAAGCCCGGATTCGTGGTCTACTACACCAACTATTCCATGGTGATCGACTCCGACATTTCAGGACTGCAGGAGATTACCTAGTCTTACCGTCTTACTGTATCACCGTCACGGTTCTGCCATCCGACAGGGCCGTGACGGTTCCTTCGTCCGTGTAAAACACCTGACAGCCGGACTGTCCCAAAAGTTCGATGGTCTTTTCTTCCACCCTGACCCGCTCCTCACCCGCCGTCAGAATCACATATTCCGGTCTGGCCAGGGCAAACAGTTCCGGCAGTTTCTTATTATAATCCCCGTGATGCGGCATTTTGATCAGATCATACTGCTCTTCCCCGGCATCAGAATCCAAGAATTCCCCTGTCCGCTTTTTCAGCGCATCTCCCATCAGCAAAAACTGCGTCTCCCCGCAGGACACTGTAGTGATCAGGGAATAATTATTGTCATCGTCATAGGAATCCTTTTTGGGCGCATCCACGGTAAAGGTAATGCCTGCCAAGGTAAAACTGTAATCCTCCACAAGACGTCTTTCTTCTGCACCGGTCTGTGCGAGGGCCTGTGTCAGCATAAAGTACGGTTCCGAATCCTCCTCATGGTCCGGCATCAGGACATAGCCCACCTCATATTTCGCCAGAAGCGCCGCCGCACTGCCGATATGATCCTTATCAAAATGGCTTAAGATCAGATACTCGATCCGCTCCACGCCCCGCGCATCCAAAAATGCACAGATGGCCGCCGCATCATCAATATCCGCCGTATCGTTGACCACTACAAAATCTCCCATTTCCATGATGATACAATCTGACTTTCCGGTATCCAGAAACGTTGCCTTAAATGCACAGTCTTTCGCAGCTGCTTCATCCGGCACATCCTCTGCATCTGCCGCAACAACGGTTTGGCTCTCTTCCGGCTGTGAACCGGTCTCCCCGGCACATCCGGATAGGATACAAAGCAGTATCACGATGTTCGCACAAAACCACCATATTTTTTTCATACATACCTCCACGATTCCACTGAAGCATAATCTCAAACTCCAAAGACAAACAAACTTCTCACACCATACTAATACAAAACCCAGGCAGATTCAAACCCAAAAACAGACAGACTCTTTGCGGGCCTGCCTGTTTCCTTTTCCTCTTTTATGATATTGTCATAATATAGGTTTACATAAATTACAATATTGCTCTTACAAAGTCTTAGACGAAAACAAATCCTTCACATGATCGATCTCCGCCTGGGTGGCCTTGGCTGCCGGCACATAATAAGACTTCTCCCGTGCGATCTGATAAAGTTCCTCCTGCGACTGCTCACAGGCATTTCGAAACTGCTTCAAAGTCTGCTTCAAATCTTTATTTTCTGTCTGTGCGATCATCTCTCCGAAACGCACCAGTTCTCCATTGATACCTGTCAGGGTATCTGCTACCATTGTCTTTTCATTCAGCTGCATGATAGACTCCTTTCTTGTGATCTTCGTTATCCGGTTACTGTAAAAACTCCATCAACTGCTGCTTGTTCTGCATTGCCGACTGTGCGCCTTTCTCAAAAAACTGCTTCACCTTTGTGTCGGATGCGCACTCAGCATACTCTTTCATCTTGCAGTGTGTCACATCATAACCGCCCATAAGATGACGAAGGTTCTGTAGATCCAACTCTGATAAGTTTGCCATAATCTTCCCTCCTAAAAAATAAATGATTGTCCCTAACAGTATGCGCGTTGGAACAATCATTTATTCTCTCTTTCCGGATTTCTTTTTGACTGACGATTCTTTACCTTTCTTTTTTTTGCGTCTGCGCTTTTTTTTCTTTTTCACACGCCTTCGCTTCTTTCCATCCGACAAAAGATGCAGCTTCTTCGCCAGACGAACCAGCAGCGCTCCCTTGGGGAAGGCCAAAAGTTCTTCCTCACTCACGCCCCCGATCAGAAGCAGAATGGCAAAATAGACACAGGCTCCCACGCCGATTGCTACAAGCAATACAATCCTGCTGACCGGTATCAGGAGTATCAGACCATGATAGACGCCAAAGGCCACCGCTCCCATCACACCTGCCGCAAAAAGCGGCTTTATAAAGATTTTAATAACATCCAGCCGATAGTCCAGATTTCTTTTGACTGACCACTGGTTCAGCAGACACATCACCAGCGAATAAATGATGTTGGCACAGGCAAGCGCATAGAGATCCAGCTCTGTCTTAAAAAGAAGCAAAACCAGTCCGACCACCTGTATCACCAGCGCGACAGCCGCATGAATCACCGGCGTATTCACCTTGCCGATTCCCTGCAGCACCGCATTGGTCAACGTGGAAAGACCGTAGAGCACGATTGTTACCGCCAAAGCCATCAGAAGGCCGGACGCCATATCCAGTGATTCCTTCTGTGGAAAGATAAACTGCATAATCGGTTTGGGCAGCACCGCCATACCAACCATAGCCGGAATAGATATCAGCATCGTCATCTGGATTGCCTTGGAGACCTGTCTGCGCGTCTGCTCAAAACCACCCCGGGCAAAAGAAGCCGAGACGCCGGGAATCATAGCTGAGGACATGGCCGAAGCTATGGCGATCGGTATATTGACTACCGCAATCGCCTGCGTGGCAAAAATCCCATAATGATTGGAGGCGATCACATCATCCACATGCTTAAAATCCATGATATCATAATAAATCGTCATGTTTATAACGGTAGAACAGTTATAAATAAAAGTACTGAGGATAAAAGGCGTGACAATGGTAAAAATGACTTTAAAAATCTCCCGATAGCTTTCCTCGTGCCAGCTCTGATCCCGCTCCACCCGCCGATGGATAATCTTACTGTTCAGCCGGTACATGGCAAACATAAAGAGAAGTCCTGTCACCACACCTGCCCCGGTTCCGACCGCGCTGCCGGCCGAACCATAGATTGCTCTGGTGGTGCTGTCCGCATCTATCACCATATTAATCAGAAAACGGGCCGCCAGAATACTGATGGCCGCGTTCATAATCTGTTCCACCACCTGGGAAATGGAAGTATGCAGCATGGAACTGTGCGCCTGAAAATACCCCCGCAAAACGCCCAGGAACCCAGAGAAAAAAATGGTGGGAGACAAAACCCGAAGCGCCACCACCGCGTTAGGATTCTCCTTCACCAGCCAGGGCGCGCCCACAAAGGTCAGGATGGAAGCCGTCCCTCCGACAATCAACACATAAAGGAGCGCGCAGACAAAAACCCTCTGCGCATTGCGGTATTCCTTAAAAGCCAGCCGCTGGGCAATCACCTTGGAGATTGCCGAGGGAATGCTGTAGGAAGAAATGAGCAGAATAATCGTATAGATATTGATTGCCGCGCTGTAATAGCCATTGCCCTCGATACCAATGATACTAAGGAGCGGACTTCTGTAAATCAGGCTGATCACTTTGACAAGCATACCTGCTGCCGCCAGAATACCTGCCTGGAACACGAACGTATTTTTTTTCTTTGGCTGTTCCATCAGTTCTCCCCGCTCCTTTCCTTTTTCTAATCTATTAATCAGTCATCCACATATTCCACATGACCATCCGAATAAGTTATCACCCAATATCCGCTGTCGGATCCACAGTCTTCCATATAAATACGGCTCACCTCGGTAACGGTCTGTTGTGTCTGCTGTTGGACTGCCGTCTGGGCCTGGGTTTCTGCCTCTTGCTGGACTTGTGGCTCTGGTTGAAGCTCTGCCCCTCGTTGAGCTTGTGGCTCTGGCTGGATCCCTGCCCCTTGTTGGACTTGTGACTCTGGCTGGAACTCTGCCCCTTGCTGGACTTGTGACCCTGGCTGGAGTTCTGCCTCTTGTTGTACTTGTGACTCTGGCTGGATCCCTGCCTCTTTCTGGGCTTGTGACTCTGGCTGAGCCTGTGACACCTTTGGGGCCTCTGTCGCCTGTGCTTTTGTCGTTATCTTGCTTTGCACCGGCTGTGTACCTGTCGTCTGACCTTGTGTCGCCTGGGTTCCCGCCTCTGTCTGTATTTCTTCCGCTTTCTGGGCGTTTACCGCTTGTTTTTCTGTTGTTTCTCCTGCGGCCTCTGCTGCCGCTTCTGTCTTAGACGCTCCGGCGGCACCTTCTGTCCCGGTTTCTCTGTCAATTTCCTTATCGGTTCCCTCACTGTTTTCTTTAACAGCTTCCTCTTGGTCTTTGTCTGCCTCTGCGGCCTCCTGATCCAGCTTAACCGAGCCATCAACCGTACCATTCTGTATGACGTACAATTTACTTTCCCGCAGAACCTGCATTGCCTCTTCCTGTTCCGTTATCACCCGAATCCGAATCTGAGAGACATCTTCACTTATTTGTGTTTCTGCAACATACAGAATATATCCATAATCATTCGTACTGCCGTCCTTTGTATCTGCACTGCTGACACAAAAAGCCTCGTACAGTTTTGCACCGCCGCCATCGTCCACCTCCACATAAATACGGCTGTCCGTATCCATGTAGGCCGGATCCGCCAATCCTTCCAGTTTCCAATAACTGCCCTCTTTGGATACGTTCACTGTCGCTGCTGTGCTCTTGGCCATAACAAATGCTTTCTCTGTTTCCCGGATTGGAGCGCCCATCACAGGCGGCACTTTACCCAGGGTAGGAAGCTGTCTCTCTACTTTTTCTACAATCAGAATATCCGGCTCATAAGTCACAAGATCGCTCATGGCATAAGGCATCTGTCTGGAAAAGACCGTCTGTGAAAATGTCTGTGCCATATAAGGAAGCAGGGAATTGCCAAAGGAATCCCGATACATCAAGAGATTTCCTTCTCCCTTATCATTTGCCGTGCGGACAAACTGATCTTCCGCCTTTTCACCCTCCACATAATACCAGGTATCCTCCACCGGATATTGCAGGCGTACCTCCGGACTTCCGCCCACCGGAAACAACATCACACCCAGATCACCGAAATAATCCTTGTTTTGTATCGGTTCGGCCCCTTCGAAAGTCTCATGCTGTTTTCCACAGACATCTAAAAGGGCATGATAGACCATAACCGCACCCTTTTCATTCCAGTGGGAATCCCTCGCATAATATAAGGTTTCCTCCTGCTCCTCAAATAGAGCAAACAGATCTACATAATTAACATTCTCCCTGACAAGCCACGGCAAGAGTCTCTGGGCATCGCTCTTCTCAGCCACCTGATACCGCAGCCTCTTTGGCATATTCTCGTCATAAAGAGAATTTTTATTGGGAGCGATAGTAAAAACAAACGTTTTCCCCAATCCCTCTGTATACTCCTGCATCAACGCCGTGTTATGCGCTGCATTAAATAACATACGTTCCGAAATGCTGTTTTTATGCTGATAATCATCCAGAGTCGCCGCATAATACAGCCACCCGTTCTCCCCCACAATCACATCTTCCACCGGGGATATGCCAAAAACTTCCGACCGGATCCCCGCATTGATCGACACCATTTCCTGCCGAAGGAAAAAGTGGTCTGTAAAATAGGCGCCTGCTTCCGACAACACATTCCAGTTAAATCCTTCCGCTGTCCAAATCTCAGGCAGTACTGCCATTGTGCGGTTCTCCGCTGTTGTTTCCACTGGTCTTAGCCAAAACAGCAGCAGCGGCACAATGCAGATCCCCAGAACCAACAGAAGATACAGGACACTTCCCGCTGCCCCTGTTGATCTTTTCTTCTTTCTCTCCTGTATCTCCTGTACTGTCTCTTGCTTTTCCTCTTCTGCCAGTCTCCGAACTTCTTTCTCCTGCCCGTCAGTCTGGGTCTTAATCTCCGGCAAGGGTAAGTTATCAATGTCCTCAACCGGTTCGTCTTTCTGTTTAGAACGAAGAAAAGTCAGAAGCACAGCGCCAATTCCCAACAGGCAAAGTACCCCCATCAAGAACCATACATATAATTTCTTATCCTTCTTATTCCTGGCAATCCTTTTATGTTTGTTAACGGTTATAATCCTGTTAACCTTCTTATTCATTTTTCTATTTCGGCTCATTTTCTTTGGGTTAAAATCTATTTTCTTTTTAACCTTTATGCTCCTTTTTTTCACGCTTCACACCCGCCTGTATAAACCATTTTCTGCCCTGCTTTATCCGCATATCACCATCCGTCAAAATCTGAAATAGATAAACGGATTATATGTTCCGCCTGCAAGACTCACCATACAAGCCGCCAGAAGCGGAATTGAGATCATATAGGATACCCCCTCCCATATCGGTTGCATCCGGTGCGTATTTTTGATCCGTTCCAATACAGGCATGGAACAGACAGCCGCCACTGGCAGTGTCACCAGAAACAGCAGATTGCATACGCTCGCAGCGGCTGCTTCTATCGCTGGCGTCCATGCGGTCTTCGTGAACATGACTTCAAGCATCATCCAGGCCTGTTCTATCGTGTCTGCCCGGAAGATAACAAAACCTGTACAGACTACTACCAACACATAAAGATGGCGGAATACGCCCATCTTTTTGGTCAATTTTGGAAAAACGGTCTCCAGCGTCAGAAACATGCCGTGAAACAATCCCCAAAACACAAAGGTCCAGCTGGCACCATGCCACAATCCCGTAAAGAAAAATACCACCAGCCTGTTGAGCCAGGTTCTTGTCTTCCCTTTTCTATTCCCTCCCAGAGGAATGTAGAGATATTCCCGAAACCAGCTGGTAAGTGAGATATGCCACCTTCTCCAGAAGTCCTGGATACTGCCGGCAGCATAAGGATACCGGAAATTTTCCATAAAATGAAATCCGAACATTTTACCCATGCCTATGGCCATATCGCTATAACCGCTGAAATCAAAATAAATCTGGAATACATATGCTATTGCGCCAACCCATGCCAAAAGCATCCCCAGTTCATGATATGGCCGGGAAAACACATAATCTGCCGTCAATCCCATCGTATTGGCTATCAATACTTTCTTAGATAACCCGATGATGAACCGTCTGAGTCCCTGACAGCTCTGCGATAAAGATACTTTCCTTCTGTCAAGCTGTCCCGAAATATCATGATATTTGATGATCGGTCCGGCAATCAGCTGTGGAAAAAAGGAAATATAAAGCAAAATCCTGATCAGGCTTTTATCCGCTTTGACCCTGTTTCGGTATACATCCACCACATAAGAAAGCGCCTGGAATATAAAGAACGAAATTCCTATCGGCAGATGGAACGCCGGTACGGAAATCTCCGAACCGGCAATCCGATTTACTGTCATTATAATCATGCCAGCGTACTTATACATACCAAGTACGCCCAGATTCAATACAATTGCTAAAAGAAGCAGTATCTTTTTCCCTTTATTACTGTGTTCTATCAGTCTGGCTGCCAGATAATTAACGCAGACACAGGCCAGCATCAGTAAAACATATATGCCTTCTCCATAAGCATAAAATAGCAGGCTTACCATAATCAGAAGGCAGTTCTTCAGCTTAGCAGAAGGTGTCAGATAATATAAGATAATGACCACCGGAAAAAAAGCACACAAAAAGGGAATTGAACTAAACGCCATCTATCCTCTTCTCCCTGTCACTTAAAAATATACCGGCCAGTCAGCCTCTTTTTTGAGCGGCTTGCTTGGATATGTCTCATATGTCTTAAAGAAATAATTCTTTTTGCCATTTTTGGCATCATGCATTTCCGTATCAAAAATATACCAGGTATCGCCAATCCGTACCTCTGTCCAGCCATGCGGAGAAAGGCCGCCTTTTCTGTTGCCGATATATCCTGTCGCTACCCTCGCATCATACCCCAGTCCTTTGGCAAGGCTGGCATAAGCTGCCGCATAACGGAAACAGTTGCCCTCCCCTGAGGACAGAATTTCCCAGGCAAACTGACCAGTCCAGTCTGCTGTCGGTGTCTCGTAGGTTCTCTTATAACCGCTGGCATTGATCACGTAGTTATAACATGCAAGCAGTTTTTCTTCTTCTGTCATACCCGGTGTCACAGTCGATGCCAGAATGCCTGCCACCAAGTCAGTCTGTTTAGCCTTCCCTTCTTCGTCCAGCGCCTTCTGCAGCTTTCCATTGGCGCCCACCGTACAGCCGTTTACGACTGTATTCTGTGCCATTACACCATTAGCATCGAAATAATAGCAGTCCGCTCCCAATGTGATCCAGCCAGTGGCTGCTTCCCCTGTATTATAGAAATAAAAGATCTGCTCATCTATCTTGATCAGTCCTGTCTGAAGCACCCCGTTCTCATCTGTATGGTACTTGTGCCCGTTCGCTTCAACCCAGGTATTAATTGCCAAACTCCCATCACTGTTCTGCCATTTGGTGCCTTCTTCTGTTGCCACAAATCCGCCTTTGGGCGCCGCCTGTACAGGCATGGCCACGGTACCAAAAACCAGGCCCATGCATAAAATTGCTGTTAAAAATCGATTCTTCTTCATGTCGTTTTCTCCTTTGTTTTTCAGAATCTACTTTTCAACCAGATAGCCCCCCTCATTGAAAGTACATTCTTTATTATCTATCATAACCGTAACGGTATAATAGTAACTGCCATCTGCCAGGCGATATCTCCAGCCCTGCGCATCCTTTTTCCAGCCTTCCGGAGAAACTCCTTTCTCCATATAGCCCAACTGCAGTCGATTCCTGGTCTCATCATCCTGAAAATGCCACCATTCCGATGAGATGCCATGATATCCTGCCCCTTCCATATAGTATGCCAGAAGATCGGCATTCTCATTGTTTTGTGCCGGGATGGAATACCAGCTTAGATCATGCATCTCTGACTGCATCTGAAGTTCCTGCCCCGATGCTGCCCTGACCAGAGTCAGATCCAAAGCAATCCCTCTGTTATGAGTAGATACCGCCTGTGCCAGAAAACTGCCCAGCCGGAACCTGTTGTCCGTCATCACCCCACGATAGGTCATGGTATGATCCAGATACCGTTTCAGTACCAACACTTCCTCCCACGGCATCTCCTTTAGAACCGGAATGTCCCCTTCGGCCATCCCCTGCAGCAAAAGCAGATCCTCCGGTGTCAGAAGTGATACCACAGACGCGCTGTCCACGGCAGCATCCTCATCCGGATTCTCAGGCATTGCACCGCCTATGAACGCCAAGGATTCCTGCGGGAAAACATAAAATATCGTCAATCCCTCTTCAGACAATCCTCTTATACTCTCTATCGATTCAGGCGCAAGTTCCTCCAGTAACAGCTTCACCTTCTCCTCTGTCTCTTTGTCCCCTGCGGCCTCTTCATCTTCTATCGTTTCTTCCGTTCCAATATCTGCTTTGTCAGCTTCTTCCGTTGCGGCCTCAGCATCCTCAACCGCTTCTTCATCCTCTACGTCTTCCCCGCCCTCTGTATCCGGAACCGGCTGATCCAATATGACTTCCGTGGCATCATAAAGATACCTGGTCGCCTCGTTCGGACGGAAGGCGTCATAAATACACAGGATATAACCATCCTCTTCCGCACAAAGCGCTGCCTGATACAGCCTCTGCGCACAAGGATATAAATAGGGAACCAGCATCCTGCCATCTCCCATATGAATATTTTCATATCCTGCTATCACGCCATCCGTCACTTCAGGAATATCATACCCATGTACCCGAAAAATAGAGGAATAGCTGTTCGTAATATGATATTGACAAAGATTTCCCAGATATTCCGCAAGATCGATCAGACAATATTGGGAATCAATATAACCGTACTGCTCTCCATACCGTACCAGAAAGCGCCCTTCTGCCTCCTCCAGAACACATAGAGTTGTTCCGGCAGGCACCTGCCCTGTCACATTCTCCCCGGCAGAATCCTCAGAAATATCCAGCGCTGTCAACGGCCAGACCGTACAGTAGACAGGCGAAGTCCGGGTTCGAAACGTCACTTCAGAAAGCGCATCTGTAACCCCTTCCCCATCACGCCATCCGGCATCGTTATCCGTGACGATACGAAATCGCACCTTCGTGCCGGAAGGCAGCCGTCCCGTATCATAAGACAAGGAATCTGACCATTGATATACCTGTCTGCTGATCCATTCCTCAGTCTCAAAAGACCATTCCTGCAACTCATACCGGTCACTCTTACTTTCCTGCCAGTTCAGTATATAACACAGTTCTCCATTTTCTTCATATGTCAGGCGCACCTCGTCATCCATCAAATCCACACGGCTGACCGCAATCGGATCAGAGATAACGCTGTAGAGCATGTAATCATCCATACGGCGTACCGTGCGAACCGCAACGCCTATTTCCTGTTCTCTCCCAGCTAATTCCGCATGTTCCTCCATGTCGAATACAATCTCGCCCGCTTCACTCTCCGTATACAGTTTTGAGATTCCTGCTTCGTTGGTGCGATAGATTTCGTACCTGTCACCCGGCTTTGTATCCCATGTGATCTTTACACACTTTTTATCCAAATCCGCCGTTTTAGTCAGTACCGGACAGTCCAGTCTCTGCGGCACTACCGTCAGTATGCGCGGCTTCCCCAGTATTTCCCGGTCATACCCGCATACCTGAATTGCCCGTACCCCCTGCATCTTTAATGTCAGTTCTTCGTACGGTGTTATCTCAGTCAACTCTGCCCTGCCATCGGCATATTCACCGCAAAAGATGTATTCTCCGGTTCCTTCATCATATCGTGAAAAGCGGTATCTATTTTTATCAGATACCGTCTGCCATGAAACCACCAGCTTCTCATCCTGCATACAGTACCCAATGCTTCCTCTGTTTACGCCTATACTGACTCTGATGTAAGTATAGAAACCTATCGTAATAAGAGCCGTCAGTGCAAAAAGTACTACAAACAGAAAAAGTATGTTTTTTCGCCAAAATATTTTCGTTTCACGATTCATCTTTTCATCTTCTTTACCAGAACCTTCCAGGACAGAAAGTATGTTTTATTATACCCTTCCGGGAACGAAAAGTCAAACTATGCGCACAAAACGGAAACAATCCATCTGCATGGATTATTTCCGTTTCGCAAATATCTTTTTGTTCTTTTATCCAATCAGCCAATCATACATTTCCTGATATTTTCTCGCTGATACCTGCCAGGAAAAATCTGCCGCCATGCCTCTGTCTACAATCTTATTCCACTCACGCTTCTTATCATAGTAGATATGCTCCGCATAACGAATCGTCCCCAGCATTTCGTGAGCATTATAATTGGTAAAGCTAAAGCCCGTTCCATTTCCCTCGTACTCATTATATGCCTGTACCGTATCTTTCAGGCCGCCAGTCTCACGCACGATCGGCACCGTGCCGTAGCGCAGGGACATCAACTGACTCAAACCGCAGGGCTCAAATAAGGACGGCATTAAGAATGCATCACTGGCCGCATAAATCTTGTGGGAAAGAGCATCCGAATAATATATATTCGCAGATACCTTTCCATGATACTTCCAGTCAAAATGACGGAACATATTCTCATACTGTTCCTCACCCGTACCCAGCACCACAATCTGCACATTGTCCCGACACAGTTCGTCCATCACATAGGCGATCAGATCAAATCCCTTCTGCCCTGTGAGTCTGGACACGATACCTATCAGCATCGTCTTGTCGTCCTGATTCAATCCCAGTTCCGCCTGCAGGGCACGTTTGTTCTTTATCTTCTCCTTGCGGAAATTAATCGCATTATAATTAAATTCAATATTTTTATCCGTCTCCGGATTAAATTCCTCGTAGTCGATACCGTTCACAATACCGCGAAGATCTCCGGCCCTTGCACATAACAGACCGTTCAATCCCTCGCCATAGAAGGCTGTCTTAATCTCTTCCGCATAAGTATCGCTGACTGTGGTGATCGCGTCTGCATACACCAGACCGCCCTTTAAGAGATTGGCATCCTTGTATGCTTCCAGTTTGTCCGCCGTAAAGAAATATCCGGGAAGTCCTGTGATCTCCTTAACCTCTTTCACACTCCACTTACCCTGGAATTTCAGGTTATGGATGGTCATTGCCGTCTTGATTCCTCTGTAGAACTCTCCCCCCTGGAAACGCTCTTTCAAATACACCGGAATCAAACCTGTCTGCCAGTCATGACAGTGAATCAGATCCGGCCTGAAATCGATCACCGGCAGAATACACAGCGCCGCTTTACAGAAGAAAGAATACTTTTCTATCTCAAACAGCGCGTTGTCGCTGTACGGCTGAAAACCGTTGAAGTAACTCTCATTGTCAATGAAATAGTACTTCACGCCGTCTACCTCAGCCTCCAGAATTCCCACGTACTCTTCTTTCCAGTGGAAATCCATATAAAAATGTGTCTTGTATGTGAGTTTATCCTTCATCTCCTGCTTCATACAGGTATACTTGGGAAGAATGACTCTCACATCAAAATATTCCTTATCAATACATTTCGGCAGAGAACCGACCACATCCGCCAGCCCGCCTGTCTTGATAAAAGGTACGCCCTCCGATGCAACAAATAAGATTTTTTTCATGATAACCCTCCAGTTATAAATTGCCACCCCACATAGGTAAGCGCAAAATCTCTTATACCATAGTATACAATATTTTACGTGGCAATAAAAGGATTATTTTGAAATTTAACGGCGATATTGTAATCTGATTTTATCTGCAATTAGAGCAATAAACTCTGAGTTTGTCGGCTTTCCCTTGCCTGTATTAATCGTGTAGCCAAATAGCGCGTCAAGCGTTTCCATCCTGCCTCTGGACCAGGCCACCTCTATGGCATGCCTTATGGCACGTTCCACCCGGCTGGGTGTGGTCTGATACTTCTTCGCAATGGTAGGATAGAGAATCTTGGTGATCGAGCCGAGCATCTCCACATCCGTTACCGACATCATGATGGCTTCCCGCAGATACTGATATCCCTTGATATGCGCCGGGACACCAATTTCATGAATCATATCTGTCACGTCCTTCTCCAGATCCCTGGCCACGGTCTCTGTCACTGTCGGCATGACCGCCGGCGCCTCCTGATTCATCTCACCGGAAGGAACCGTGATCATGATCTGAAACTCCTTATTCGTACTTATCAGATTATTTATGATCCTGTAAAACTGCTCCTGATCCCGCGTTGCTGTCACATTTAAAGTCTCCATTTGTTTCCTCCGTTTTCCCCTTTTACTGTATTACTTCCATGCACGGATTGTTACAATCTCTTATATGGCATCCACAATCTGTGCAGAGAATGTTCGCTTTGGGAACATTCTCTGGAATATTCAGAAACCCTTAGACCACGTTTCTTTGCTGCCCTGGAATTTCTCAATGTTCACCTCACCATTATTATAAACAATAGTCGGTGTCTGGGGAATATTTAGGCATCGCATGACTAGGCTTTTGGAGACCGCCTCCCATAGCCGGTAACGATAGCAATCACCAGTATCACCAGCATACAGATGGAATAATAATTAACCAAAGGAATCTGGGCCGGCGCCACTGCAAACGAATCACCGAACTGAGCCGCCTGTTGTGCCGGTATCACACAATGTACGGTCCAGGGCGCCAAAAAGCAGAACACACATCCCGTACAGTCCAAAAGGTTAGCCCTGCGGTAACGATCTACGCCTGCCTGTTCTCCAATCTCATTCACCAAATCGCCCAACGCTACGATTGCTACAGAAATAACACCCGTAATCATACTGAGAATCCCCGTGGAAAGCACGATCGTTGCCTCCGTACTCCGCTCACTATTGGCAAAACGCTGCAAGAGCGCCCCCACATCCTCAAACAATCCACTCTTTTCCATCACACCAAGCAGGGCAAATACCGCTATCAGCATAGCCACCGTACCTGCCGTTCCGCCTATGGCCTCCGTCACCAGGCCGGTCACGGTAAACCCTCCCGGAAAGGCCACCAAATCCGTCACCGTGTAAATACCGCTTATCAGTCCTGCCGCAATCCCTGTGAGGATGCCATAGGACAGGGCCGCAATCAGATGCCTGCGCATCAGACACAAAACCACAATGGTAATCGGCACCACCAGCATCACCAGACTCAAGGGACGAACCGCTGCCTCTCCTGCTCCCTCCAAAACAAGCCCAGCGCTCCCTGCCTTTGTAAAAAGCAGGAACAGCACAAGCGCCCCTAACGCCGCCGGGATACTGTAGCGCATCCTGGTCCTGACCACCGTTCCCAGATCTGCATGCTGGGTGGAAGATGACGCAATCGTTGTATCGGAAATCGGCCCCAGATTATCACCAAAAGCTGCTCCCGACACGATGGCTCCGATCATATACTCCGGCGCCACACCTGCCATAACACCCACCGGAAACAAGATGGGGATCACCACAAAATAAGTCCCCACCGATGTGCCTGTGGAAAATGCCAAAAGGCAGGTAATCAGAAAGGCGGCCGCCACAAACAGCCTGCCTGTAAAGCCGATCGCCACCACATACCCGGCGATGGTCTGTACCATGCCGCTTGCCGAGATCAGCTTGCCGGAAACCGCCGCCAGCATCACTGCCAGCACGATGACTGCAAACATTGGTTTACATAGTCCATAAACGATAGCCTCTCCGTAACACTTGTCATCCTTTGCAAAAAGCGCTCCCACAACCAGCGCCGCAAAGAAGGCTATCACATAACCATTCACATTAGACTGACTGCAGGCCGCCCATAAAATCACAGCCGCGGCTGTAAAAAGCGGTATCAGTCTGCCGAAAGTTCCCAGTCTGAATTCCAATCGTTCTGTTTTGTTTTCCATAATTGTCCCCCTGTATTTTGTTCTTATCATTATAGCCGCAATCTATACCGGTACACAAGGCACAACCCAAATTTTTTCGCATTATCATCCAAGAGAGCCGGAACAGATCACACGCTGTCCCGGCTCTCTTGGAGTCTTGTTTTCTAAAATAAACTCATCTGCTGATATCCATCTGTTTCGCTCTTCTTCCTCTGCAAATCCGTAAAATGTCTGCCAAGCAGCTTCCCGGCCTCCGCTTCCGAAAACAGCCATCCCTCCATATCCTCCTGATAAAGTATCAGCGGCATGCGGCTGTGTATCCCGGTCATACACGCTTCCGCCTCTTTGGTGAGAATACTAAACCGGTCTCCATTCGGGTCTTTATGGTAAATACCTGCCAGATACAAAATCCTCTCCGGTACAAAGAATTCATACTTCTCTTTCTTCCTTTCCCCCGTATCTTTCCATTCATAAAATTTATCGGCTGGTATCAGGCAGCGGTGCGTTTCATAATCAGAACGAAACATCGGCCGCTGCCTCACAGTCTCACTTCTGGCATTAAAGATCAGGGTATTCTTCCTCGCGGACTCATACCCCCATCTAAGCACTTCCGCCACCATGTCGTCATGATCTGCCCGCAGAATCAATGCAGGCTCCGAAGGATGGACATCTCCCATCTTCGCCGTCTTATGATCAATCTTTCTGGCTATTCTTTCGATTTCCCTGGCCGTCTCATCGTCTATATAAAATCTTCCGCACATATTACATGTTTCTCCAATCCCACCACCAAAATTCCTGTCAACTTCTCACAGATTCCTGACCTTTTCTCCTTCCACATCGATTCCCAGTGTTACCCCGCTGCGTCTTTCCTTATTCAGCCCGCCGCTCATATGGGATACATTGCTCTTCAGGAAACTGGCACGAAACACGGCGTCCTCCCCATATCGCTCACGGATCCGGTCTATCGTCCTGTCCAGCTGCTCCAACTTCTCCCGCTTATCGTCCTTCATCATGTCAAAAATGCTGTACTGTCTGGCGGCATCCTCCTGTACCTTCGAAGTATGTACGCCAATCTGTCGGACAGGTATCTTTGCATTCCACATCTTTTTCAGGATCTGACAAGCCGCCTCATAAATCTCTTCCGTGGTATTTGTGGGAGAATCCAATTGCATCTGTTTATTCATACGCTGAAATTCACAGGTTGTAAGATGCACGCTGACCACCCCGATCATCACACCGTCACTTCTAAGCCTCGCCCCTACCGTCTCACTGAGAGAAAGCAGTAAATGCCTGGCATATTCCTCCGTCACAATATCCACCGGAGCAGTCAGACTGTTCCCATAACCCTTATTTTCCTCATGAAAAATCATGTCAGGATCCAGATCACCGCCTCTGGCAAATCGCTGTATGGTCTGTCCGTGTTTTTTGAGATGGGCATGAATCATACCTTCCTGCGCACAGGCCAGTTCCCCTATGGTCCGAATCCCCAGCCGGTACAGCTTTTCCATAGTCGACCGGCCGCAAAGAAACAGGTCTGAGACTGGCAGCGGCCACATTTTCTGTTCTATCTCATCCGGAAAAAGGGTGTGTACTTTGTCTGGTTTGGAAAAATCTCCTGCCGTCTTGGCCAGCAGAAAATTATCGGAAATTCCCACATTTACCGTAAATCCCAATTCGTCCCTGATTCTGTCCTTCAACTCATAGGCAAGCGTTACCATCTGGTCACGGCCATACAGCTTCTCAAATCCCTCAAACACCACCCAGGCTTCATCAATGCTGTACTGAATCACCTGGTCACTGTACTCCTGCAAGATCTTGATGAAGGCCCTAGAACAAGTGACATACAGGCCATAATCGGGCGGCACGATGACCAGGCCAGGACACTTTCTCTTTGCCGCCACAACAGGTTCCCCTGTCTGAATCCCGAACTTCTTCGCCGGCGTACTTTTGGCAAGAACAATACCGTGCCGCTTCTCCTGATCTCCGCCCACAATGCTTGGTATCTGCCTGATATCCTCCTTTTCGCCCAGCACCTCCACTCTGTATGCCGCGCTCCAGGAGAGAAAGGCGCTGTTGACATCAATATGAAATATATACCTGCTCATCCTTACAGGAACTGGAAGATCCGCCATTTCTGGGACTCAACACTGTACCGCATTTCCAGAGTCTTACATACCTCTCCCATCCTGATCTTACAGATAAACTGTTTCTCCCGCACGCCCACACACTTCTTTTCCCCACGGGATACTACCTGCTCAATCCGGCACATATGAATCTCATGGTTCTCCGTCTCCAGGCGGAACCATTGAGGCGTCATCCTGCCGTCACGGTCGGTTAAAGACATCATCTGAATCGGTATATTAATCGGGCCATCTATCAAGATGCCTGTCTGCACGTTCTCTTCCATTCCTTACACCTCCCTCCTGATCTTTGGTGTAATATCATGTTATCAAACATACGTTCTGTTGTAAAGATGAAATATTTCCCTTATTCAGTGGGTCAACATCTCCTCAATAAAAATCCCATACCCCTTAGTGGAATCATTCACCAGCACGTGGGTCACCGCTCCCACCAGTTTACCGTTCTGGATGATGGGACTGCCGCTCATGCCTTGGATAATACCACCAGTGAGCGTCAGGAGTTTCTCGTCCGCCACCCGGATGACGATTCCCCGGTTTACGTTTTCGTGTTCCAGATTGACTTCCACAATTTCCACATCATAAAACTCCGGTTCCCCGGAAACGGAACAGATGATCTGTGCTGGTCCCAGTTCAATCTCCTGTTTTAAGGCAATGGGGATGGGCTCATAACCAGATTTCTCCATACGGCTCTCATCGCAGATTCCAAAGATGCCTTCCGCCGTATTCTCGGTAATCTCCCCGATCACGTTATCGCTGTCGTATTCGATATAACCCGTCAATTCTCCCGGCGCGCCGTTGGCTCCCCTGGTGATACCCACAATCTCTGTCTTATACAGCATACCTTCCTCCAGATTCATCAGGATGGAAGTATCCACATCATTAATCCCGTGTCCCAGTGCCCCGAAGGTATGATCTGTCCCCTCATACGTCATGGTTCCGATACCCTGGGCATTGTCCCGTATCCATATACCAAGTTTCCACTCGCTGCTCTTATTGATGTCGGGTTCTATCATAACATCTGTTATTTCATCATTTCTCTTGATGGTCAACACCATATCTTTTCCTTCAGACTCCTCCACCAGCCTGATCAGCTGCTTCTTGTTTTCCACCGTTTCCCCGTCAATTTCCAGAATGTAATCTCCCTTTTGCAGCGCATATTTGGCGGGCGACACCGTTTCCCCGCTGCTGTTCTCAAATTCTCCGACACCTACCACCAGAACCCCGTTGGTCTTGACATAAATACCGATAGGGATGCCGGAAGGAATCAGCATTTTATCCTGGATTACCTGGATATCCACATTTTTATAAGGAAGAACACCGAACAATTTCAGATCCATCTGGTAAGTATCAATCGCATTTGCCCTGACTTTGACCGTATGTGCAAAATCCACGTGGATACTTCTTGCCGCATCCTCCGCTTTCACGACCTCGGAATCCGCCAGTTCTGTCACGGAAGATACCTGCGCCGCCTCCTCTGGAATCCGGTAAATCTCCCCGGATACGGGAACCCTAAAGTCCAGTTCCTGTTCCACGCCGGCTCGAATCTTGATGGTGGAAGGAATCTTATCCCAATAGGTAAAATAGATTGTCACGATCAGTGCCGCCACCCCGGCAATGAGTAAAATATATAAAAAGCCTCTGTATTTTTTTTCCTGTTGTTTGGTCATATATATCAAATCGCTCAACTTTCCATTCCTCGTCTTTCCTATTTTCTTAACAGAAAAAGGACACACATTACAGTATGTCCTTTCTAGTATATGAAAAATCCGATTTTTTAATTTAATATTGTTTTGTTTTTCTTGCCAAATCTTTCATTTCCTCAGCGTTTTTCAAAACATTCTCCGTAATCTGCGCGCCGCCAAGCATCCTGGCAAGTTCCTCCACGCTCTCTCGCTCCTCCAGCCTTCGTATATCGGTGATCGCCCTGTCGTTCGTCACCTGTTTTTCTATATAAAAGTGGGTATCTGCCATAGCCGCAATCTGCGGCAGATGCGTAATACAGATCAATTGATGACCTCTTCCCAAAATTCCCATTTTTTCTGAAACTTTCCAGGCTGTCCTGCCGCTGATTCCGGTATCGATTTCGTCAAATATCAGCGTTTCGATCTCATCCTTATCAGCTAACACCGTCTTAAGTGCCAGCATGATACGGGACAGTTCACCGCCGCTGGCCACCTGCGTAAGTTCTTTCAGGGCTTCTCCGGTGTTAGTGGAAATCAGAAAAGTGACCTGATCATAGCCGTTTTCTCCCAGCCGCTCCTCCTTGGGCGATATCTGAATCTGAAAGGCAACATGATCAAAATTCAAATCTTCAAGCGCACTTCGCATTTCTTCCGATAAGGTATCGGCATTTTGCATACGTATATTGGAAATTTCACCGCACAGTGTCAAAACTTCCTGATATAAAGTATCCGCTTTTCTTGATAGTTCTATCCGATAAGCATCGTAATCTTGATATTTGGCAATGACCTCCTGCGCCCTTTCATAATAGGCAAGAATCTCCTCCACCGTATTTCCATATTTTGACTTTAAATGATTGAGCAGATTGAGTCTTCTTTCCGTCTGGTCAAAAAGCTGCGCGTCAAATTCCAGATTGGAAAGGTACTCCGCTATCGCCCTGTTATAGTCATTGAGCAGGCCGTCCATGTCCAAAAGCTGCTTTTCAAATTCCTGCAAGGCATCATCATAGGCAGACACGCTGCGGATTTCTTTGAGAGCACGTCCCATCAAACTTCCCATGCCATTATCCTCATAGCCGCACAGGCCGTGAACGTTCACTGTCGCTTCCCTGATCTTCTGGGCATAGAGCATTTTCTGGTAGGCTTTCTCTACCTCTTCATCCTCTCCCACAGTGAGGGCTGCCTCCGCAATCTCCTTACACTCGAACTCGGCAAGAGATATCTCTCGTCTGCGTGTCTCTTCGTCCACTGCGTTTGAAAGCAGTTCTTCCCTCACCTCTTTATACTGTCTGTAACGCTCTTTCAGCGCTGTCTTATGCACTTCCAGTTCCTCTCCCGCATAGGCATCCAAAATCTCCATCTGCCGGGCCGCCTGCAGCAGGGATTGATGCTCATGCTGACCATGGATATCAATCAATATCTCCGCCAGCTGCTTGAGTTGTCTGGCTGTCACTGTCTCCCCGCACACCTTGCACACACTGCGGTTTGGCATGATTTTTCTCTGTATGATTACCTGACCTTCCTCTAAGGGAAGTTCCAGTTCCTGTATCGCCCGGCACTGTCTCTCATTCTCCACCTCAAAAGTCAGTTCCACCAGAGCGTACTCCGCACCGGATCGTATCATCTCTTTATCCGCCTTGGCTCCCAGCGCAAGATTGATGGAACCGATGATGACAGATTTGCCGGCGCCGGTCTCACCAGTCAAAATATTAAGACCTTCTGTAAATGAAACTTCCGTCTCATCAATCAGGGCCAGATTTTTCACATGTAAACTCTGTAACATTTTTATCCCCGTTTCTTGGAATATTTTCTGTCTTCAGCGGGCTACCAGACGGCCGATCTTATCCATGACCGCTTCCGCGTCCTTCTCATTTCTCATGGCCATCATCACCGTGTTGTCTCCCGCAATACAGCCCACAATCTCCTCTATTTTCAAAGCGTCCACTGCGGCTGCAACCGCCATCGCCATGCCGGACACCGTCTTTAAGACCAAAAGATTCTGGGCCAGAGCCATGGATACATACCCTTCCTTGAGTACCCTGCTGTACTTATCTCCCAGGTGGGGTTCCTCCTGGGTAAAGGCCACATATTTCTGCTGTCCTTTCCCATTGGGAATCTTAGAGAGTTTCAATTCCCTGATGTCCCTGGAAACAGTGGCCTGTGTGACCTCGTATCCGCTCCCCCGCAGGCGTTCCACCAACTCTTCCTGCGTCTCTATCTCATGTCCGGAAATCAATTCTATAATCTTTTCATGTCTTGCCTTTTTCATCGCTTTGCCGTAACCCTTATCATCCTTCCCCGATTTTTTTATGGAGTACCGAAAGGAAACTCTCCGTATTCAACTTTAAAATTCCTGTGGTCTTATCCGCCCTGCGCACCACAATTCTGTCACCGGTATACAATGCCACCTTATGACTGCCGTCAAAATTAGCCTCCATACTCTGCCGGCCGCCATCCTTGCCCTGTGGAATCTCGATTGTAATCTCATCCTCCGGTGCAAACACAATGCTTCTGGTATTCAGCGTATGTGGACAGACCGGTGTCAGAAGAATCATCTTCGCTCCCGGCTTCACAATCGGTCCCCCAGCCGAAAGATTATAGGCAGTGGAGCCGGTAGGTGTTGCCACGATCATGCCATCTGCACAATAAGTGGTCAAGAATTGACCGTTCACCAAAATATGGAAGGTCAATATCTGCAAAGAGCCGCTGCGTGAAATCACAATGTCATTCAGGGCGTAATCCTCTTCGGCTCCCTCCCGATTCTCCACCCTGCCGGAAAGCATCATACGATTCTCCCTGATAAAGTCATCCCGCAGCAATTTGTCCAAAGCCTCTTCCACATGGGCGCTCTCCACTTCTGCCAGATATCCCAGCGTGCCAAGATTGATACCGATAAGCGGAACATCGCTGCCCATCATATTCCGGGCCGCCCGGAGCATGGTGCCGTCTCCGCCCAGCACCAATGCGCAGCCTGCCATATCCCCGCAATCCATAAGAGCCTGCTTCTCGTTCTTGACACAAAATGTCTCCCCGCCATGGCTCTCAATATACTCTACTATCCTTTTCGTTACATCACCCTGGGGATCCTTCCCCTCATTGGTGATCAGATAAAACTTTTTCATCAATCATCTGGCCTCATCCAACTTATCGTGCGCTTCTGCCACCACCTGCCGGATACGCTCTGTCATCTCCTGTTCCTGAGATATGCCGTTCTCCTGTGTCAGGACTGTATGCAGCGCCCCAAGCGCTTCTGCTTCCGTCATGGAGGTAACCGTTTCCGGAATCTCTGCTCTCTTTTCTATCCACAAAAGATACTCTATATTTCCCTCGGGGCCTTTCACCGGCGAATAGGTAAGTCCTGCAACCACAAATCCGATTATATCCACATAATCAATTACTTTGTGTATCACCTCTGTGTGTACTTCAGGATCCCGCACCACGCCCTTTTTGCCTACTCTATCCCTGCCGGCCTCAAACTGTGGCTTTATAAGACATACCATCTGTCCGTTTGCACGCAGCAGATTTTTGGCCGGAATCAAAATCTTAGTCAGGGAAATAAAGGAGACATCCACCGAAGCAAAATCTATCGTTTCCGTGATGTCTTGGTCTGTCACATACCTGAAATTTGTTTTCTCCATACAGACCACTCTGGCATCGCTTCTCAGTTTCCAGTCCAGTTGTCCATGTCCTACATCGATGGCATAAACTTTCGCCGCCCCGTTTTGCAGCATACAATCCGTAAACCCGCCTGTGGAGGCACCGATATCCATACACACATTATCCTGCAGGATGATGGGAAACTGTCTGAGTGCCCGCTCCAATTTCAAGCCGCCGCGGCTCACATATGGCAGCGGATTTCCCTTCACCTCAATCCGTATCTTACTCTCGTCAAACGTGGTGCCCGCCTTGTCCTCCCGCTGTCCGTCTACAAAGACATTGCCTGTCATGAGTAACGCTTTTGCCTTCTCTCTGGACTGGGCATAGCCCTGTCTGACCAGAATCACATCCAATCTTTCCTTCATAAGTCCCTACTGATTCATCAAAGTTTTATATTTATTGCTGACTTTTTCCACAATTGAACGGGCATCAATCCCAATCTCCTGCTTCAACAGTTCCACATTGCCATGTTCCACATATTCGTCCGGAATCGAAATGCCGATCACCTGCGTGGAAACGCCCAGGTTATCCACATATTCCCTAACCTTCTCGCCATAACCGCCGCTGGCCACGTTTTCCTCCATCGTCACAATCAGACGATGTCCCTTACAGGCTTCTTTGATCATCTCTTCATCTATGGGTTTCACAAATCTGGCATTCACCAGCGAACAGGCATACCCCTGCTCTATCAGCTGTTCCCGCACAGTCAGCGCTACTTTCACCATACTGCCTACCGCCAAGAGCATGATATCCTTCTCCTGATAAATGGCCTCACTCTTTCCGTATACAATAGGCTCCCTATTATTTTTCAGGCCGTCAAAGGCCTCCCCTCTGGGATAACGGATCGCCACCGGCCCGCCGAACGCAAGCGCAAACTTTATCATATCGGAAAGCTCCCATTTATTCTTGGGCGCCATAATATGCATATTCGGTATGGAGGACAGATAAGACAGATCAAAAATGCCCTGATGCGTCTCGCCATCACTGCCCACCAGACCTGCCCGGTCTATACAGAACACCACCGGAAGATTCTGGATACATACATCGTGCAGAATCTGGTCATAAGCACGCTGCAGAAAAGACGAATAAATGGCCACTATGGGTTTCAGTCCTCCCGCCGCAAGTCCTGCCGCAAAAGTCACTGCATGTTCCTCCGCAATTCCCACATCAAAGAATCGTTCCGGGTACATATTTCGAAAACGCTTCAGGCCCGTACCGTCCGGCATGGCTGCCGTGATCGCCACCACTTTTTCGTCCCGCTGCCCCAGCTTACACATGACTGTGGAAAAAATATCTGTATAGTTCGCCTTGGTTCTGGGCGAACTGGGAATACCAGTCTCTATATCGAAAGGCTCCGCCCCATGAAATCTGGCGGGATGCCGCTCCGCCGGCACGTATCCTCTGCCCTTCTGGGTAATGACATGAACCATGACCGCCTTCTTAACTTTGCGAGCTTCCCTCAACATATGTACCATCTCAGGAATATTGTGACCGTCCACCGGTCCCAGATACGTGATTCCCATATCTTCAAACAGCATCCCCGGCACCACGAGATGCTTGAAGCTGCTCTTGGCACGCCTGATCTGGGATACTACTTTATCCCCGTATTTGGACTTACCGTGCAGAGAATTATAGACTCCCTCCTTCAGGCCAAGATAGGTATCCGCTGTTCGGATATTGTTCAGATACTTCGAGACACCGCCCACATTCTCGGATATAGACATGTTATTATCATTTAACACAATAATAAAATTAGTCTCCAGACGGGAAGCGTTATTCAATGCCTCATAAGCCATGCCGCCCGTAAGAGAACCATCCCCTATCACAGATACGATCGTCTGACTGCCGCCCTGAAGATCCCTGGCTTTCACCATACCAAGACCTGCCGATATGGAAGTAGAACTGTGCCCCGTATCAAAACAATCACAGTCACTCTCCTTGCGTTTGGGGAAACCGCTCATCCCGCCAAATTTGCGCAAATTAACAAATCCATCCCTTCTGCCTGTCAAAATCTTATGCGTGTAGGACTGATGTCCCACATCCCAGATCAGTTTATCTTCCGGCAAGTCCAGGAACAGATGCAAAGCCATTGTCAGTTCCACTGCCCCCAGATTGGATCCCAGATGACCTCCTGTCACACTGATGGTCTGAATCAGGAACTGCCTGATTTCCTCCGCCAAAACACCATAATCTTCCGGTGCGATCTGCTTAATATCATTTGCCTGTTCAATTTTTTCCAATAACATGGTATGCCCCTTATTTTTCTCTGTAGATCAACTGTTCCACCAACGCTTCCAAAAAGAGGTTCCGTTGTCCGAATGACTGCAAGATCTGAATCGCCTCCCTGGAAAGTTCCTTTACCTGTTCCCTGGATTCCTCCAGGCCATGCATGGACACATAGGTAAGTTTATTGTTTTTCTCATCGCTTCCCACAGGCTTGCCCAATACCTCCAGACTGCTTGTCACATCCAAGATATCATCCTGAATCTGAAAGGCAATGCCGATATTGTAAGCACACTTCTCAATCTGTGAAACTGCCATGTCATCCGCCCCGGCCAATACCGCGCCAATCATCATGGCTGCCTGGATCAGAGCCGCCGTCTTATGCTCATGAATATACAAAAGCATGTCTTCGGTTACACTCTCCCCCGGTTCCTCCGCCTTAAGATCCGCGCATTGTCCGCCGATCATACCGTAGATACCGGCCTTGCCTGCGAGTATCTGCATCGCCCGCGCTGTCCTTCGATAATCCTGCACTTCTGATATGCCGTCAAATGCAGCAGCGGCTGTCTCAAAAGCATAATTCAAAAGCGCATCCCCCGCTAACACCGCCATACCTTCTCCATAAACGATATGCGTGGTCTTACGGCCTCTGCGGTAATCGTCATCATCCATCGCCGGCAGATCATCATGTACCAGTGAATACGTATGGATGCACTCTAAGGCCATCATAAAGAGAGACAGTCTGTCATCCGCACCGCCAAACAAAACCGCAGTCTCCGCCATCAACATGGGGCGCAGCCTCTTCCCACTGCCCAGGGCGGCATAATTCATGGCCTCCGCCACAGTACACTGATATCCTTCTTCTCTGGGCAGACGATCTCTGATCATCTCCTCAATCTGCTCCGCCTTTTGCTCCATTTCTTCCTTAAAATTCATCTAAACCACCATCTTCATTAATCTGCAGTACCTTTTTTTCTACCTGATCGATTGTCGCATTACAATGCTGCAACAGTTTCATTCCCCTGTTATACTCCTGAAAAGACTCTTCCAGCGTAATCTCTTCCGCCTCCAGATGGGCAATCACTTCCTCAATCTGCTCAAAAGTCTCCTCTAAAGATAACGGCCGTTCTTGTTCTTCCTGTACCATTGTGTCTTTATCCTTCATGCCAACCTCCATATATCCTGCAATCAGTTTTCCTCATCTGCCGCAGCACAATTTATGCTTTCTGTAAGTTCTCTCATCTCGGTATCCGTTACTTCGGCTTTTATCTGTCCATCCTTCACATAAACTATAATCTGATCCCCCACGTCAGCCTGCTGCACACTAGACAATGTCCTGCCGCCTGCATCCGAAACGTAGGAATACCCCTGGCATAGTTTATCCAGCGGTGAGAGGCCCTTCATCTGCTCTGCATAGAGAGCAAGCCTGTGCTTTCTGTCGATCAACTGCCTCTCCATGCCCTTCTGCAGTCTTTCCTCTAAAAATAACGCCTGTGTTCTTTTCATACGGATCATATTCGCCGGACTGACGTATTTTAATCTTGCCCGATACTGTTCCACTTCTCTGCGCGCCCGCTGCATCACAATGTCCAGATGATGTCTCATGGTATACGCGTATTCATCCAGTTTATCCTGCAGTTGTCCTATATCATAAACCGCAAGTTCGGCAGCTGCCGATGGAGTCGGCGCCCTGAGATCTGCCACAAAATCCGCTATGGTCGTATCTGTCTCATGCCCGACAGCCGAAATAACAGGAACACTGCAATCAAAGATAGCCTGTGCCACCGCTTCCTCATTGAACGCCCAGAGGTCTTCGATGGAACCGCCGCCCCTGCCGACAATGATCGTATCCACCCCTTGTCTTTCCAGCGCACGAATGCCGTTTATAATACTGGGAACCGCCGCCTCCCCCTGCACGATTGCCGGGTAGAGAATAATCTGTACATAAGGATTTCTTCTGCTGGCAATATTGATAATATCCCTCACTGCCGCCCCTGTGGATGCCGTCACCACACCGAGCGTCCTGATATAGCGCGGGATAGGCTGTTTATACTGGGCTGCAAACATCCCGCGCTCTTCCAGTTCCCTCTTCAGACGCTCATACTGTTCATAGAGGGCACCTGCACCATCCAGAGAAATCTCTCTGGCATAGAGCTGATATCTGCCGTCCCGTTCATAGACATCTACGCTGCCGTTAACCACCACCTGCTGACCTTCCGCCAGCCGAAAAGCCAGACCTTTGCGGCAGGAAGCAAACATAACGCATGCTATAGATCCTTTTATATCCTTTAATGTAAAATAAATATGTCCAGAGGTATGATATTTGCAGTTGCTGACTTCTCCCTTAACCCGAATCGACTGCAACATAAAATCCTGCGTGAACATATTTTTAATATAAGAATTGACCTGTGCAACTGTATAGACATTCTGCATAACAGTACCTGCCTTATGCAAACTTGGCCAGAATACCATTTACAAATCCAGGCGAGGCATCCTGCCCGAATTTTTTGGCAAGTTCCACGGCCTCGTTAATTGCCACGCCCGTAGGCACGTCTTCATCATAACAGATTTCATAGACACCAAGCCGTAAGATCGTCAGATCTACTTTACTCATCCTGGTGGTATCCCACCCCTGCGTCCTCTCGTTTAACTGGCTGTCGATTTCTGAAAGTTTCTCAGAAATCTTCCGGAACTTATCGGAAACATAAGCGGCATCTTCCTCCTGCGCCGCATGTTCATCCTCAAAAAAGAGCTGTTCCTGCTCCGGCATATCCTCCATCCTGTTAAATTCCACACGAAACAGCAGCTTAAAAATCTGCTCTCGCAACTCTCTTCTGCTCATATCTTTTTAGCTCCGCCCTATTTATCTTTGGTCACATTAATTCCTGCAATACGAATATTCACATCCAGTACTTCCAATCCCGTCATGTTCTCTATGGCCGCCTTCACCCTGTTCTGTACGCGCTGGCAGGTAGCCGGGATATTATATCCATACTCCATGGTAATGGCAAGTTCCACCTTAACCTTCTTGTTTGCCACATCCACTCTTGCGCCCTTAGAAAGACTCTTGACACCGACTCTGCTTAACAGTTCATTGGTCATATTGCCTGCCATAGCTGCCACTCCGTCCACCTCTGTAGCTGCCAGGGCTGCGATCATAGCCACCACATCATCGGCAATCTTAACTGTTCCGAATTTCTCATCTTCATTCAGCACATACGAATTTTTGGTAGTTTCCTGTTCCATAAGCAATAACCATACCTTTCTCTCATTTGGATTAAGTATATCAAAATTTCTGTTTTTTGCCTAGCCCTATTCCGTCTAAAGCCAGAAGCTCATACTGTACTGTTTCTCATTATCGGTATAGGACACCGCACCATCCGGACAATCCAAATACTGAAAAATCCCCTGTTCCAAAATAAGCGCTGTCTGCATTTGTCGATACGTCTCATAATCAGCGCATTTCAACGTCACATAAGTATTTCCTTTCTCATAACCATCAGCAAAAATCTGCTCCAGCCGTTCCTCGTCCCATTCCGTAAAGTAGACGCCCTCCCGCACATAATAATTTGCTTCCAGAGCGGTACACTCCGGCAAATCCACCACATTGTCCAACGTGTGTGTCAGTTCCAGCTGTTTGGTGGTCACACACAGATAATCATAATTAATGGTCGGTATCTTCTCTTCCGGATAACTTCCCCTGCCGCCGACTGCCTGATAAGAGGCGTCACCCCAGGTGGCGTCCACATAATAGTATTCCCCATCTATCCTCACCAGATTCCAGGCATGTCCCTCTCCGCCGATCACCCTGCCCAGCACCAGCGTGGCAAAAATATCTGCCTGGTTCAACAGATACTGTGTGGCCTTGGCATATCCCTGGCAGACAGACCTGCCCTCAATAAACACGGAGCAGATATTCTGATTGTCCTGCGCCGCAGCGTCATAGTCCGTATGATGGATCAAATATTCATATATATATTTCACCTTCTCATACTCATTTGCATCCTTCGGCATTCCTGCCAGACATTGGTTTACATAATTATCTATCTGTGTCTGCTTTTCGGCTACTTCACTCTGCGTGAAATGGTACGTTCCGGTAAAAGTTACCTTTTTGAGCACATCTCCCAATGTATATTCCGTATAGCTATACCCATCCACATAAAAAATTTCCGGATGATCATTTAACACACACTGAAATATATGGGCAATCTTTTCTTTATCAAAAATGGACAGCTTTACTTCCTGTCTGAAGTTCACCAGCGCATCCAGAATCTCCAGATAAACAATCCGTTCTTCCTCAGACAGCATCTGATAGGCATAACAGTTTTCCAGTGACACCTGAATCTGTGCGTCATCCTGGCGGATCACCTGTTCCGAACTCTCATATTCTGTCTGCTCCGCCCCCATATCAGCCTGCAGATACAGATCACTCACCTCATGGGGCTGGCGATGCCAGGCATAGGCCAATGCACCGATCAGCGTCAACATCCCTATTAATAATACTCCTGTCCTTCTCATCAGCCTATGCTCTCCTTGTAGCAGATTTCCCAAACTCGTCTTCTAATTCCTGCCAAACTCCGACAAAACCAATCCTTCATTTCGATCCAGCGTCATACCAATACTCCATGGATTGACAAACAACAAGAGGGGATTCCCTTTCAAATCCTTAATCTTCTTCATATCGGAAGTTCCTGTCAGCTTGTCCAGATCAATCTCCTTGTTTTCAATCCACCTGATATGTTCATAGGGCAGATTCTCCAGTTTAATCTCCACATTATATTCGTTTTCCAGACGGTATTTGAGGACATCAAACTGCAATACACCGACTACACCCACTATAATCTCCTCCATACCGGTATTAAACTCCTGAAAAATCTGAATAGCGCCTTCCTGTGCAATCTGCGTAATTCCCTTGACAAACTGTTTTCTCTTCATCGTATCCATCTGCCTGACTCTTGCAAAATGCTCCGGTGCAAATGTAGGGATTCCTTCGTAGGCAAACTCTTCCTTCGGCATACAGATAGTATCTCCGATAGAGAATATGCCCGGATCGAACACACCGATGATATCCCCCGCATAAGCCTCGCTTAAAATCTTTCTCTCATCCGCCATAATCTGCTGCGGCTGGGACAGGCGCAGCACCTTCCCGCCCTGCACATGCCGTACTTCCTCAGTCACATCAAACTTGCCGGAACAAATCCTCATAAAGGCTATCCTGTCACGATGTGCTTTATTCATATTAGCCTGAATCTTAAAGACAAAGGCAGAAAAATCATGTTCCACCGGATCGATCAGCCCAATATCCGCCTTACGCGCAAGAGGTGTAGTCGTCATTTTCAGAAAGTGCTGCAAAAAGATTTCCACACCAAAATTCGTCAACGCCGAACCAAAAAATACAGGAGTCAGATCACCGGCTTGAATCTGCCCAAGGTCGTAGGGTGCACTGGCGCCGTCCAAAAGTTCGATCTCCTCCATAAGCTGCGCCATGTTGGCTTCCCCGATCTGCGCTTTTAATGCTTCTTCCTCCGAGACCGGAATTCTGGTGGCATGTCCCTCTTTTGTGCCTTTCTCTGTATCCGAATAGGTAATGACACACTTGGTCTCTCTCTCATAGACACCTTGAAAGTTCTTACCGGAACCGATGGGCCAGTTAATCGGACAAGTCGCAATCCCTAATTCCTTTTCGATATCGTCCAAAAGTTCAAATGTATCATTGGCATCCCTGTCCATCTTGTTGATGAATGTAAAGATAGGAATATGGCGCATCACGCATACCTTAAAAAGCTTACGCGTCTGAGCTTCCACACCCTTGGACGCATCTATAACCATTACCGCAGAATCCGCCGCCATCAGTGTTCTGTAAGTGTCCTCCGAAAAGTCCTGGTGTCCCGGTGTATCGAGAATGTTGATGCAAAAACCGCCATATTCGAACTGTAACACCGAGGAAGTGACAGAGATACCTCTCTCCTTCTCTATCTCCATCCAGTCCGAAACGGCATGTCTGGCTGTGGCCTTGCCTTTGACACTGCCCGCCAGATTGATGGCGCCCCCATATAACAGGAATTTCTCAGTTAGGGTTGTCTTACCCGCGTCCGGGTGCGATATGATCGCAAAAGTTCTTCTTTTGTTAATTTCGTCCGCATAATTACTCACGTTTTTATCCTCCAGATTATGCTTCCAGCATAGATGTTCCGCTAAATTTGGGTTCTATTCCAAAACAGGCAAGCACCGTTGCCCCAATATCTGCAAAAGTCTCTCTGGTGCCCAGATTACCCGGTGTTACCTTCTCTCCATACATCAGAAACGGCGTATGTTCCCTGGAATGATCTGTTGACACCGTATATCCCGGATCACAACCATGATCTGCCGTGATCATCAGAATATCATCTTCCCGCAGCCTGCGCAGCATCTCCAGAAGCTGTTCGTCAAAATAAGTAAGCGCCCTGGCATAGCCGTCAACATCGTTTCGATGTCCGTAAAGCATATCATAATCTACCAGATTGACAAAGCAAAGTCCCTCAAAATCCCGTTCCAGATATTCCAGAGTCCTTTCGATTCCCTCCTCATTTCCTTTCGTATAGACAGCTTCCGTAATCCCTCTGCCCGCAAAAATATCCTTGATTTTCCCTACAGATATCACATCCCTGCCGGCGTCCTTAAGCTGATCTAACATCGTTACAGCCGGCGGTTCCAAAGAAAAATCATGTCTTCTGGGAGTTCTCGTATAATTGCCATTTTCTCCGATAAAAGGCCTGGCAATCACCCTCCCCACTCCGTGTCTGCCCTGAAGGATTTCTCTCGCCATTTTACAATACTCATACAGGGTTTCCACCGGCACCACGTCCTCATGCGCCGCAATCTGAAACACGCTGTCCGCCGAAGTATAAACAATCAGGTCACCCGTTCTCACATGCTCATCACCATAATCCCTGATTACCTCCGTGCCGGAATAAGGTTTGTTGCACAGGACACCTCTCCCGGTTGCCTGTCTAAACGCTGCCAGAATTTCCTCCGGAAACCCTTCCGGATAGGTGGGCAGCGGCTGGGAGGATAAGATACCTGCAATCTCCCAATGCCCTATGGTGGTATCCTTTCCTTTGGATGCCTCCTTCATACGGGCAATTCTGGCCTGCGGTGCCTGCACGCCTTCTCTGCAGGTAACTCCGTCTATATTGAAAAGTCCCAATGCCGCCAAATTGGGCATGGAAAAAGCAGAGCTTGAGGACACAGACCGCAGGGTATTCGTTCCTTTATCCCCGTACGCCTCTGCATCCTCCATCTCTCCGATTCCAAAGCTATCTAATACGATCAAAAAAACTCTCTTCATCTTTTGCCTCCATATCCTATGATCTTACAGTACCATAAGGCCGCAAAATGCCATACGAATATATAGTACCATAAAATCATTTGCAATGCACCTACTTGTTACCGCACTGACATTTCCATCGCTTTTGTGTCACTAATCCGCATCCACTGTGCTGATGATAACCGCGTCCGCGCTAACCCCGGTCTTGCGGATTACGATATCCTCAATCTGCGCACGCTGCGCCTCTGTGAGTTCATCGGTATTAACCACCACATCCACGCTTTCACCATCAATGCTGACCACAGCATCACTAAAACCCTTGGCTTCCAGAAGAATTTCTGCCGCCGTCTCCTTTTCCGCCACATCCGTCATGGAAATCATATTATTGACAGCTTCCTGCTTCTGTGCCTCACTGATATTCGCATTGTTGATAATCTCTAGGAGCGTCTCTTTGTTCTGTGCCCTGGTCTGTTCCTTCTGCAGCTTCGCACCAGATAATTCAGAATTCATGCCTGCCGAAGTAAACACTGCCTCCCCCGGCACTTCATCCATCTGCTCTTCTGCCAGCGCCTCAGCCAATTCTTCATCCACATTACCGCTGTCCACCATGGTAACATCCTCGTCAAGGCTCTCAATGTCACCGGAAGCCTGCGCAAAATCTTCCTCTGACAAATCCATCAGCGCTGAATAATCCGACTCTTCCTCAGTTCTGATAATACCTGAACCGCCATCTGTGGTAACAGTCCCGCTCACGGACATAATCTCTTCATCTGTCACCTTCGTGCCTGCAAAATTCAAATAACCTGCTACCGCAATCATGATTGCAAGCGCCGTGATCATCATTTGGTTCTTCTTGATCATATTTTTCAATTTCTTCTCCCCTTCACTGATTATTGTTTTTCATCTTAACTATTGTTATTTTATTCATGTCTATATCAAATAATACCTGAATTGCTTCGATTATATTTTGGCGTACCTCCGGCTGGTCTGCCCCCTGTGCAATCACCACAACACCCTCCACTTCCGGCATCATGGTCTTGACCACATAGGGAACCTCCCGCCCTTTCTCATCCATTGTATAAATCGTCTTTTTCTCTATCCTGTTCTGCACTGTCCTGCGGCTGCCGCCTGCTGCATCTGCCTCCGCTGTCTCCGTACTATCTTCCATTCCATCCTTCGCCAGTATTTTCTGTTCTGATTCTTTCAGCGTGATCAAAACTTTCACCTGGCCGGCTCCTTCTATATATAGAAGCGATTCCTCCAGCTTCTTCTCCCAGTTCTCCACGTAATCTACACTCCGTTCATCTACGGCGGACTGTTTTTGTTCGCCTATCTTATCACTTTCATTGTCCGATATACCGGACATTGTTGTGTTTTTTTCAACAGGAAGAGAAATCACGCACAAAAGAATCCCCAGGAGTATCACGATCAGGCACTGGTCTTTACGAAGTTTCTTTCCACCCGTCAGCTTCTCAAACAGCTTTTTACCATCCTCCAACACAGGTCACCTCCACGCCATCCGGTACGATACCAAGAATTTCAGCAAAAACCTCCTGATACTTTAAAGCTGTCTCTTCCTTTTCCTGTCCGCCTTCCTTCCCAATCACAATATCCTCTACAAGAACAGGTGTTATTGTCTCTTCTCCTCTTGGCGCCATCACAACCGACACCTTTTCAAGCTGTAATCCACTCTCCTCCGCGCCTGTTTGAGCGCTGTCACCCTCTTCAAATACCAGCGATACAATATTCACACAATAAGCCTCATCCGCAATGGCATGATCTAATCTAAATTTTATTTCCTGCTCCAACTGTTCCAACGCCATATCCTCTGCGCTCCTGCCTGCCTCCTGCCAGAGATCTTCCGCCTCATAATTCTGCAAAATCTGCTCCATCCCTGTCTGCCACTCCATCTCCAACTTATCCTGCGCGGCAATAAAGGGTCGTATAAACAAAAACAATACTATAACGCTTGATATTAATTTGATATACTTTTCATACTGTCTGCCGGGTGCAAAATGTATGACTGCCTGAGCGGCAATCATAAAGAGACCTATTTCCCTGATAGATTCAAGCATCATACCTTACCCCTCTCCTCGTCTGCCATTCCCGCCCACTCCTTTTTCGTAACTGCCGCCTCTTCCTCACATCATATATCTGCCTGTCGTATAGGTAATAATCGCTATCTGAATAACAAACATTCCTACAGAAGCAAACACGATCTTTAACAACATCAAATGACCATCGCCCACCCGGTTGGCACAGCCCGTCATGCGTTTGTCACTGACTATGCCGATCAATGCCGCACTCAGTTTGACCACACAGGACAACAGGGTCAGTTTCAAAATCGGTATGCCGCACAAGCCAATCAGTACCAGCGTAATATAGATACCAATACTGTTCTTGACAAGCACTGCGGATCCAACCACCATCTCAAACATCCCCTCCGTTAATCCTCCTATACCGGGTATTGCTGACATCGCCTTTTTAAGCGCCGTTGACTGCAAAGAATCTATAACAGGTGATATCATAGCCTGCAGAAGACTGAATCCTGTAATAATTCCCAGTGTCACCTTGATGCTACCGCCTATCACCTTCTCAATCAATTCCAGCAGGAGTCCCAGCTTTTCTTCCATCCAGATACCGTTGATGACCGTCAGAAGCACATAACCGTAGACCAACGGCAAAAGAACCGACAGATATCCCCACTCTATAAAATAGACTACAACCAACAACAAATGATAATATGCCGAAGCAGAGGCCAGACCCGAAGTACTTCCCACTACAATCATATAGGTAGGGATATACAGCCGGATAAAGCCTGTAACACCATGCAGAATCTCCTGTACCGTACCGGCTGCCTCCACAAAAAACTTAAGGAGCACCGCTATCAATAGCAGATAGACAAAATAAAAAGCCAGATCCGATACCTGATGATCTTTGAAAAGGTCTGCAAAATTAGAAAAAAGCGCCGCAGCAATCCCCAGAATAATAATGGTCAAAAACAGGATTTGCAGTTCTTCTTTCTGATATTGTATTGCACCTGTTATTCCATTTCCCAGCAGCTTTAGGGCATCCCACAGCTTTCCCTGCATAACACAGGAGAACACTTCCTCGCCATCAAAGGTAAATTCCGGGAACAGTTGTCCCAAATCTATGGAAACCGCGTCCATCTCCAATTCATCCCACACAACGCCTCCTTCCACCATATGACTTTACCTCCTCACCCGGCAAGCGCCTGTATATTTTCCATCAGAGCCAGAAGCACTGGCATCCCCACAGAAAGAATATAAAGTTTCCCCAGCATCTCAACTTGTCCGGCAACACCTCCATATCCGGCATCTTTACAGATGCCGGCACAAAATTCACAGGCATATGTGGCCCCCACAGCCTTTAAAAGCAGTGCGAGAAACTGATAGTTCTCGTTCAGATATCCCCGAATCTGCTCCATCCCTGTCAATATATTTATAAAATAACGTACGATATATTCCAAGATAATAAGGCAGACGGCAACAGCGATATAGATACCATACTCTGCCTTATAACTTTTTACAGACACCGCAAATAGCACGCCCACAATGCCTATCAGCCCAATCTTAACCATATCCATATCAGTTTTCGTCCTTCACCCTTCCCTACATGGCAAACAATTCCTGCACCATTAGAAACAGGTCATAAATATAAGGAATGATCCAAGTTAAAACAAGAATTAATCCTGCCAGGCTAATTAGAAAAGCATGTTCCTCTCTGCCGCTATACTTTAAAACTTGATTTAATATTGTCACCAAGATACCTACCGCCGCTATCTTGAAAATCAGACTTATATTCATGAATCCTCCTCACCAGTTTCCTCATAACAACAGAATCGATAAAAGCAACCCTGCCAATATACTGACACTGCGTATCATTTTTGATTTATTCTCATAGGTTTCTTCCGCCTTCTGACATTTCCCGGACAGCAATCTGACAGCCTGCTCGAACCCCAATGCCTGACGCGTCTCTTCCTGCAGACCCAGGCAGGCCGGCAGTTGACGGATAATATCTCTTTCATCCTCCTGCAGGGGCAGATTTTGCAGACATGTTCCCATCTGTTCTCCCCAGACTTCCTTCAGTCCTGTCCCATCCCCTTGCAGCACCTGCCTGTGGATCTCTCTGAAATAGGGCGCATAACAACTGTCTACATTGTCTACAAGAATCAGGCAGATTTCTGGCAGTGTATGCTTTCCATAACTGATTTCATCCTGCATCCTGCGTATGATGCGTATCAATTCCCGCAAATGTCTGATCCGTTCCTTCTCCTGCCTTACTTTTAGTCTGCCAAGTCCCATACAGCCAGTCAGGATGCAGAAGATTCCCACTATCTTATACATGGTTTTCCTTCTCTGTCATAGACTCCTTCAATGACACAATTCCCATTTGCACGTTTTAATACCACGTATCTGTCAAACTGCCCTTCCTCAATCACACAACACATGTACTTTTTATTCCGAATCTCTGAGAGAGAACTGCCATGAATCGTTGCCATCAATTTACAACCGCAGCTGCACGCCATCTGCAGCGCCTCCATATCTCTGCTGTTCCCCAGTTCATCCACGGCAATCACCTGTGGCGCCATCGACCGGATCAACATCATCATACCTTCCGCCTTGGGACAACCGTCCAGCACATCCGTCCGGCTTCCCACATCATTCTGCGGAATTCCCATATAACTTCCCGCAATCTCTGAACGCTCATCCACAACACCGACATTCACACCTTGTCCGTATACCGTTCCGTCCGAAATCTGCCTGATTATATCCCGCAGCATAGTCGTCTTACCCCCTCCCGGCGGAGAAATCAGAAGCGTATTGTTCACCCTGCCCTTCTCATAGAGGAAAGGAAGTACCGGATCTGCCGCCCCCTTTATTTGATTGGCAATACGGATATTTAAATAACGTATGTATTTTATATTTCTGATGTGCCCTGTATCTTCTAAGATAACCTGTCCTGCCATTCCCACTCGGTGTCCGCCCTGTATTGTGAGAAATCCCTGTCTGATCTCATCAGCAAAAGCATAGAGTGAATACTGGCACAAATGCTGGATTATCTCTTCTATTTCCTGCCCCGTGATTCTGGCTCCGGCATCCTGCCTGTCCACAATCCGCCCTTCCATATCCACAAACTTCTCCCTGCCTCCGACAACTACAATCACCGGCTGCCCAGCCCGAAACCTTATTTCCTGCAGACTGCCACATAAATCCGCCGTCTCCTGCCACCGGTGCCTCATCTTTTCCGGAAACATACGTAAAAGTTCTTCCCTGCGCATTCCTATTCCCCCTTATCTCAATATATGAACCTTTGTCCAGGTTATGACATGAAAATCAAGTTGCTTTTTTCTAAAAATATGCCATACAGGAAAAAAGATACAAAAAAAATCTGTAGCATTTTCATGCAAAAGAGGGTAAAATATGTAGAGACAATTCAGAATAGAAGAGGGATTTTATGAAACTGGACATGCATTGCCACACAAAGGAAGGCTCACCGGACGGCAAGCTGGAACTGTTAGAAAATATTGCTATCTTAAAAGAAAAGGGCTATCAGGGGATGCTGATCACCGATCACAACTCCTACAAAGCCTATCGCTATTATAAAAAACTGGCTGAAAAGCCTGATGATTTCGTTGTATTAAAGGGAATTGAGTATGATACCATCAATGCCGGGCATATACTGATCATCATGCCGACAGGCGCCAAACTCCCCATTCTGGAATTGAGGGGACTGCCACTGCTGCTTCTTATAGAGATTGTACATCTCTACGGCGGTATCCTGGGACCGGCTCATCCCTGCGGAGAAAAATTCTTAAGCATCAAAAATACGCTCCGCGGTAATATATCAGATGAGATTTATCGCAAATTTGATTTTATAGAAGGATACAATGCCTGTGAGGACGCTGATTCCAACATGCGCGCCATGACGCTGGCCGCTCGTTTTGACCTGCCCTGTTTTGGCGGCAGTGACTCTCACAAACCGGACTGCGCTGGCTTCGGCTACACTGTTATACAGGAAAATATTACCTCGGAGACAGAATTGATAGCGTATATCCGGGCCAAAAAGCCTACTATGATTGGCGGACTTCACTACACCCATACCACCAAATCCAAACTGGGAAAAGTCAACAATGTACTGGTTTATTCTTTCTGGGTATATAATAAGTTCCTGGCGCTTTTTCGCCGGAAAGCCCGCAACCTGGAACTGATGGAAGACCAAATCCTGGATTCCATCCGTGCCGCCAAACATAAAAAGACACGTTATATCCCACTGGGAGAAGAGCATTAAAACAGGACGCTGTCCAACTATTGGAGGCGTCCTGTCAGTTTATTCCCTACTTCTTTTTACTGTTTGCAATCTTCTTCAATTCCTCAAATGCATTCTTATATGTCCTGGATTCCATTGTAGGATTGTTCCGAATCATATCCCTTTTATAAAAATCCAACAGCCTGGTCTCATTTTTCTGCCGTTCCAGATATTCACTGAACCTGCCACGTAGTTCCGCAATCTCTTCTTTCACACTTTCCCCATAGGCGGAAGGCACACTTAACAGGGTTTCCTTAATCGCAGCAAAACGCTGTTCCAATGCATCCGTAATCTCGTTCATCCAAAGTTCTCTGCGTTCTTCCCTCTCCTGCCGCTTGCATTCCTTCTCCTCGTTGTTAAAAGCCACAATCACATCCAGACGGCGCTGCATACGTTCCAGTTCCTCCTTCGCCCTCTCAATCTTGACCAGAATATCCCGCAAATCCAAAGCTGCCTTAAAAGAAAGTGTAAAGTCCGCCACGATATATATAGTGAGAAGAACTGTCACCCAGGACAGTACACGGCCTGGTATCAACAATACCTTTTGTTCAATAGGCGTATGTACCACTCTAGTCATTAAAATGGTAAAGAAACCCCAGACTACAGAAGATCTTAAACAAATATACCCCTGATAATTAAAGGGTCTGTTAGAGTAATCCCAATATCTCATCTTAAAAAGCGCTTCCATCACCACGCCCGTCACATATTCCAGTGCAGTCGCACCAATAACACCTGCTATATATGTTAAAAGGACATTATCGCGAAACGGCATCGACACCACAAGCATCATAATTGCGCCGCTCCCATAAAGCGGAAGAAACGGCCCCCGCATAAATCCTCTGTTTACCAGCTTCTTTGATTTTAAAGATACAAAGGTGGATTCAAAACACCAGCCAAAAAAGCAATACATATAAAAGAAAAACAACCACTGAAATCCATTATAACCAAACATCAAACCATGCTCCCGTATATTATGTAAACTTATTCTTCTGTCATCATACTGAATAAACTGATTAGGAGTATATGACTTATGTAAACCTATATACCTCTTACGGCAGCTACACACCTAACGGTAAACTTCCACACAGATTCTCAGCTTACCTTTGCGGGTTTCGCCCTGCTCTCCTTTGTAAATAAATCTGCCAAACCCTCGTACCGTTACCGCATCGCCAGGTTTCAACAGATAGCTGCCGCTCTCCGTCAGTCTTCCATTGATAAATATTTTACCGGCTCCAAACAGTTCCTGACTCTGGCTTCTCGCCATATTGTACAGTTTGGAAATCACCCCGTCAATCCGTGGGGAAGCCACCGACACCGTTACGCTCTCCAGCGAAGGCACTGCAAGCTGCTCTGGTATATCACAGGCAAGACATCTCACCCTGGTCCGCCGCACCTGTTCAAGATGCGCAGTCAAATAGGGCGCAATCGTGTCCTGGCAGAACAGATATGCCGCCTTTTCCTGCACAAAAATATCTCCTATCGTATCTCTCTCAATCCCCAGATTCATGATTGCACCCAAAAAGTCCCTGTGCGTCAGATTTTCTGCGAATTTCAGGTGCAGGGGTTCGATCCGCAGACAAAGTATGGGGTAGTCTTCCACATAGCCAAGATTTTCCTCATTCCCAAACCGAATCATCTTACGTTCGCTCAAAGGACTTCCGCCCTCCATCCCGCATCCGGCATAAGACAGCTGACCGCTGATCTCATGATAAGCCTGCTGCTCAGAAAGTCCCAGAAACGGGGTAAACGTATAAACACTCTGGCTGTATGAACGCTTGGCCAATTCTAACAGGCGTTTTTTGATCTGCTGTAAATCCTTATCCGCTTCCATCACACGAAACTTATGACCTCTTCTTTCGGGGCTTTGGTCGGCTCCACGCTGACAGCATGTAATACCGGACCTTCCCCCTGATAGTCCGCAAAGTATTCCTTCTCCACCCTCGCCGTTACCTGCACCCACTGCTGATTCTGCAGGGAATCTGCTTTCTCATACTCACAGGCATATCCCAGAAAGGCCATATCTTCCGCACAACAGGTCATCGCCATACGTCCCGGCACAAAATACCCCCTGGGAAACTGTTCCGGCTTTAAAACCATTGCCACAAAGCGGATTGTCTTACCCTCATAACGCTCCAAATGATCCAGGGAGTCCAGATACCAAATACCATAACACTCATTATCTAATTCAATGACCGGTGCCTTTAAGTCATAAGGCAGGTCCTCTTCCATAATCTCATTGATCTCCCCATTGGCATCCTCAAAGACAATCTCCGCCTTGGGATTGATGGCCTTGATATTGCGCTTATAACTTCCAAGATCCTGTATCCCATCACACCGATTAAAAATAATCAGTTCCGACTTACGAATCTGCTCTGCCAGCAGAGATTTCATATTGGTGAAATACATCGGAAAAGTAGAAGCGTCAATGGTGGTAATCTGCTGCTCTATCTTCCAGTGCCAGGGCAGTTTCATCTCCTTATAATTCCACATGCCATTATATTCGATGAGAATACGCTCCGGCTTATATTTCTTCTCCAATTCAATCAGTCTGTTGGGAATAAAATCTGATTCTTCCTCTATCAGCACCAGTTCTGTATTGCTCTGCTTCAGAAGATTGGCATCATATTCGTTTTCTCCCTCCTCACAGAGGATTAACAGCGTCTTACCGCGTATCTGAAAATAGGGCTGTGCCAATGTATAAGTGATAAATTCTGTTTTACCACTCTCCAAAAATCCGTTGATCACATAGACCGTTTTCATACGATTACTTCCTTCCTGCTATTTCTGAAATAAAGCCGCCAGTTTGTCCTCTTTCAGCTTTGAACCAATGACACAGAATTTGCCTGTCACATCCGGCTTCCCGCTCCTGACATTTCTCTCCTCCGGCACATAGTCAAAATAAATCCAGCCGCCATCTGTAGAAGGCACCATTCCTTTCGCTCGAAGCACCAAACCGTACTTCTCTTCCTTATCCAGTTCTTCCAGAATATGCTCAATCTCCTCCTTGCTGTAAACTGAAGGTGTCTCAAGCCCCCAGCTTGTGAAGATCTCGTCCGCGTGATGATGGTGATGTCCCGCATGGTCATGATGACAGCACTCGTGCCCTTCTTCATGCTCATGGTCATGCTCCTCATGCTCATGATGACAGCACTCGTGCCCTTCTTCATCATGTTCATGGTCATGGTCCTCATGCCCGTGATGGCAGCACTCATGCTCTTCTTCATGCTCATGGTCATGCTCCTCATGCTCATGATGGCGGCACTCGTGACCTTCTTCATGCTCATGGTCATGATCCTCATGCCCATGATGGCAGCACTCATGACCTTCCCCGTCATGATGATGGTGATGATGCTCCTCATGCTTCCTCATCACTTCCTGCATCAACTCTGCCTCCAGATCCTTGGCGCCCTCAATAGTCTCCAAGATATCCTGGCCCTCCAGCGCATCCCAAGGGGTCGTAATAATAGTTGCTTTCGCATTATGCTCCCGTACCATCTCCACACAGGCCGCCAGTTTCTCTTCACTCAATTTATCTGTCCTGCTCAAGACTATAGTGCCAGCATGCTCAATCTGATTGATAAAAAACTCACCAAAATTCTTGATATACATTTTACATTTGCAGGCATCCACCACGGCTACCGCGCTGTTTAACGCCACCTCTCTGTCTGCCATGGCATCCTGTACCGCTTTCATGACATCGGAAAGTTTCCCCACACCCGAAGGTTCGATCAGTATCCGTTCCGGCGAATAAGTATCCAAGACTTCTTTGAGGGAAGCGCCGAAATCACCCACCAGGGAACAACAGATACAGCCTGAATTCATCTCCTTGATCTCAATGCCTGCTTCTTTTAAGAAACCACCGTCAATGCCGATCTCACCGAACTCGTTCTCAATCAGCACTACTTTCGTATCCGCCAGCGCCTCCTTTAAAAGTTTTTTGATCAATGTCGTTTTGCCGGCTCCCAGGAATCCGGAGACGATATCAATTTTTGTCATGATTACACCTTGCCTTTCATACCTTTTTCAAATCTCAGACGATTCATCTAAGAATCCCGAACCATCTTTTATGTTCCATAACAATGCCACATTTTATTCTAAATTTAACTTCTTATCCATCACATACCAGGTGATCAGATAGAACACCACACTGTATATGATGCCCGACACCAGCATGCTCTCCCAGCCGTACAACTCCATCTCATAGCTGTCATTCCGAACCATCGTAATTGTGATGACAAAATAAATCGCCGTAAAGATTTTCTGTACCACATAAATCCCAAAGTAATAGAGCACAGAGAACAACAGCTTATGGTTCGCGGAAAGCTGACCCAGAGAGATACACGCCGTCACCTTCAGCAGCTTAGCAAACAGATTAAACAAAAGCGCAATTAGTGTCATGACCATCGCAAGTCCCTTCAACTGCACATCTTCGGCAATCGCCAGAGATATAATCATATCCAGACTCTCCGTTATTGTTTCAAGCAGCTCTCCATTCGATGCAATCAACACAATAACAGACAAATACATAACCGCCTCACACAGAATAATCCACAGGGCACTCACCAGGACTTTGGCAATAATGATATGATGCTTATCCACCGGCAGTGTATGTAAAAGATAGCCCTGGTCACTGTAGGTAGATGTATAAAAACGATACACCAGAAAAATTGCCACGCCAATCACCATTGCAAACATACTCAGCACATAGGTTCCCATCACCATTATCGCTATGAACTGCAGCATGTTGTCTTGGTCATAAGCAAAAAAATCCAGTTTTACGGTGATATCTGCGATAATCGTCATCACCACGATCATCAAATTGGCTATACACAGAAATTTCCAGGTGGCCTTGCACTCATATTTCATCAATTTTCCTAACATGCGAACACCTCCCTGAAGAAACGGTCTATAGACTTGTGCTCGTTCTGCCTGATCTGCTCTGCGCCGGCCTGCAGTACGATGCTTCCATATTTAATAAACACCACTTCATCCAGTATATTCTCCACATCCGAGATCAAATGGGTGGACAAAAGGATGGAAGCGTTCCTGTTATAGTTGCTGACGATAGTGTGCAGGATATAATCCCTGGAAGCCGGATCCACGCCGGCAATGGGTTCATCCAGGATATACAGATCTGCATCCCTGCTCATAACTAAGATCAGCTGCACCTTTTCTTTTGTGCCTTTGGAAAGATTCTTCAGCCTTTCGTTGGGCTGAATCTGTAAGCGCGACAACATATCATAAGCCCTGTCCATCCGGAAATCGGGATAAAAGTCCTGAAAATAATGCACCACTTCGATCACTTTCATGCCCGGATTCAGATAGGTCCGCTCCGGCAGATAGGAAATCCGGAATTTCGTATCAATCCCCGGTCTTTGTCCATTGATCAGGACATCTCCCGCTGTTGGTTTGAGCAGTCCGTTCATAATCTTAATGAGGGTACTCTTTCCGCTCCCATTAGGCCCCAGCAGTCCGATTATCCTGCTGCGCTCCAGATTTAGATAAATCTGATTCAGGGCTATCTTTCTTCCGTAGGTCTTAGTCACCCCCATACACTGTACTATTGGTGCCATATACTCCCTCCTTTGTCTCTTATGAGATTGTGATTTTATATTCTGCGGTAAATTCGGCGCCTGCCGCAAGTTCCTGCTCCCACTCACGTTCTTTCAATTCTCCGGCAAAATCTGCGCTGTCGCACCGGCCATACCAGGGTTCAATGCAAATAAAGGGAGCGTTTTTACCCGGCGGTGACCAGATGCCGAATAAGGGCGCATCAAATGCTACCGTCAGATATGCCTTCCCATCCGGTCCCGCCAGCGCCACACTCTGGGCCTGGTGGTTCTCAATGACCAACGCATCACCATCAAACAGATGCTCCGTAATAGGAAGTTTTCCATCCTGCAGTCTATATAAATCTGTCTGGCCGTTTACCAGGCCATTCTCGATACAGGAAGATACCACCTGATCCTTCCTGTCAAACAGTATCTGATACTCTGTCTGCTTTCCGCCCTCATCAATGGGACACAGAAAGCCCGGATGCCCGCCAATTGAAAAATACATGGTTTCCTGCCCCGGATTCTTCACCCGCCATTTAACCACTACCGTACAGCCTGCAAGTTCATAACCAATCTCCAAGACAAACGGATACGGATATTTGCTAAGTGTCTCCTCATTGGATTCCAGCCGGAACCAGATTTCTGTGGCCACCTGGCTTTTTAACTGAAATTCCATATCCCTGGCAAACCCATGCTGACACATGGGATATTCCCCGCCTTTTGTCCGATAGACACCATTTTTCAGGCCGCCCACAAAGGGAAACAGAATCGGTGAGGTCCTCTTCCAATAGGCAGGATCAGCCTGCCACATATACTCTTTGCCCAGTGCTACACTTTGCAAGGACTTTAACTCTGCCCCCAGACTGTCCACCTGAATGGTGATTTTTTCATTACTGATCTGAAATAATGCCATGGTAATCCCCTTTCTGTCTCCATCTGCTACAACCGTTTAAAAATACCTATCTTATTTATTTTATCACATATTATAATAAAGGTATATCCTCGATTTTGCATTACTTTATTTGCTTTTGCCTCATTTTCGGGACACTTCCGGAAGCTTTCCTGCTCTTTTATGCAGTTCATGCCCCAAAGAAAGTGTCTGTGTATGATAGGAATGTCTGGGAAGCTCCTCCGCCATCATCTGCAGACGGTCTGCAAGCCGCTCCAGCAGCCAGGCCTCATCCATTTTACGAATCCGTCTGTTCTCGCCAACCTGATAGGACTTGTTCTGCCAAATATAAGGAATGAGAAACCCTGTCACAGCCCCCTTTCGGTTCATGACATACTCTTCCCCTCTCTTTAAATAGACCTCCACAATGCAGATATAATCTTCCGGCAGTTCCTCCTTGGCCTTTGACTGTACTGTGCTCTCCCACTGCCACATATCTTTCTGTGCCGTAATCTCCCCCTGTGCATACTCCACAAAACCAAACTCCCAGCATGCATCAAATCGCTGATACCGCTTCTCCCAATCAGTAAAAACCGGACTGATCATATCATAAAACTTCTCCGTATATCTGCTGATTTCTTCCTGACAGATCGTTTTGACCATAATCTCCGGTTCCCTGACCCTGCACGGTTCTCTCCCGGCTTCCATCCACTCTGTCCGAATCTGATTATCCACAATATACTGCAAGAATTTCCTGGCGCCCGGCATGTTTATTTCAAGTTTACATAACTTTTCACCCATCAAGTCATAGACTATGATAGACTCCACGTGAGGTTCCTTCTTACTTCCAGATAATCCCAATTTGCAGTATCCGATATCATTCAGGGAAAAGTTCTTTTGTTTTCCGCAAAAGTTAACATAACATATATTCATTTCCTCCACTACAAGGCGGCGATGAAAATACATGACACACACAAGAATCCCACAGGTCATCATGACTGCCAAGGTTACTATAAACACCGGACGGTTTCCACCCGCCGATGGGTATCTAAGCCCCATCACCAGGATAAAAAGGACAAATCCTATGACAAAAATCCCGCCGGCCAGCACAATCCCATGTTCTTTTACCTGAAAACTGATCTTATCTCCCTGTTCCATCCTCATCCTCATTCTGGAGTATTCCTCTCCAGTACTTCCTCCCAGGCCTGTTCCACAGTGGGAAGCGGCACTGCTGCAATCTCGTTTCTTTGTGTTCCTCCGGTAAGCATACCGATAAAATGCCCATATCCGTCAAAAACACCACCGCCCGACATACCAGCCCTGGCGTAGCTGTATCCATACAACATTTCGTTGTTAAACTCTTCTATATACTTCATTTTATTTTCTACGGTACCCTCATGATACTCCGCATCGCCAATCTCCCTGCCGGCTCCCACACAGAACATGGCATCACCTGCTGAAAGATTCTCATAAATATCCGCATCAATACTCACATGCCGCAGCGACTCCAGCGCCTCATAACCAATCTCTTCCCTGTCCACTACAAGGAATCCCACATCATATACATCGGAAGTGCCAAGCACCCTTGCATTGACAAAGTATCCTTTTGAAAAATACAGGAATCCCAGCATGTCATCCCAATATTCCAACACATGCTTATTGGTGGCAATAATCACCGAATCATTGGTAAAGTGCCAGATTACGCCACTGCCATAAGCGTTCCCCATATTCACCCGCACTACACAATCTTTTACCATTTCATAAGCTTCTAAGAGATCCTCTTCCTTAAGTGTGTCACACTCCAGAAGCCCCAAAGCCACCAGTCCCTCATAAATGTCCTGATCGTTCACAGTCTGGATCAGATGGGGCGGCAGGGAAGGTTCTTTGGCCTGCACCATCTGTGGCCTGCTGAAAATGTACAGTGCAAATATAATAACATATACTATTTTATTCTTCATACCATCTGCGATCCGCATGCTGCAGCTGCTCCTCCACTGGACGCATTATCATTTCTTTTCATTGCAAGAGCACAGGAAACATACGCTTTCTCCTCCTTTCAGAAGAAGAAATTCCTGCTTCCTGTGCCCTGCGCTTTCTACTTTCTGTATCTGTCTGTAAATAAGCAGAACGATAAGCCGGGTTATGTCGCGAATGATCATCTATCTAGGATCTTTGTTGCCAAAGACCTCAAGCGACCTACCTGAAAGCAGGCCGGGCCGGCCTATCGCTTTCTATTTGGTCTTGCTTCGGATGGGGTTTACACAGCCTGTCCCGTTACCGGGACAGCGGTAGTCTCTTACACTGCCATTCCACCATAACCGTGAACTTCCACCAATGTGGAAGTCCCGAGACCGCTTCGCGGCCTCACCACAGCATTGCCTGCGCAAAACTGTGGGGCTGTTTCTTTTCTGTTGCACTAGCCTTGGAGTCGCCTCCACCGGACGTTATCCGGCATCCTGCCCTGTGAAGCCCGGACTTTCCTCACCTGCACCCTTTCGTCTGTGCAGCCGCGATCATTTGTTCTACTTACTTATCATAACCTTATCATAACCCCAGTGCAGCTCAGAAAACCTACGTCTTTCTGAGTTCACGGGCTTCGCCCTATACATCAAAACAGCTTCCGCCCACGAACTCCCTGCAAAGGGAATTTTTAGGCAGTTCCTCACTGCTGACACCCAGGAAATATTCAAGGAACTTTAAGAGCCTCTTGGCCTCATAATACCCCGGTTCCCCTTTCTTTATACTAAAAAGCAGGGGTTCCGCATACTGTTTGAGTACAGCCAGTTCATAAAGCATCGCCGAATTGAACATGGCATCCGCCTCTTCCTGGAAGGGGAATATGTATTTTTCTTCACCCCGTCTGACTGATGACCACATGGCGATTGTCCTCTGTGCCGAGGTGCCTCTTGTCCTGGCATCCCGCACCATCCGGCGCAGCAGTCTGTTATCCGTAGTAGGAATCCTGTTGTGCTCATCCACATTCAGCGTAGTCAGCGCACTGATATATATCTTATATTTACTTTCTGCCGGCAGGGAATAGGACATTTTCTCGTTGAGCCCGTGTATCCCCTCAATCACAAGAATATCTCCCTTGCCAAGAACCGTCTCCTTGCCGCCGTATTCTCTCTTGCCCGTCTTAAAATTGAAAGTCGGCAGCTGCACCGCCTTACCCGCGAGAAGATCTGTCATATCTTTATTAAACTGCTCTACATCCAAGGCTTCCAGACACTCAAAATCCGGATTGCCCGCATCATCCAAAGGCGTCTTATCATGATCCAGATAATAGTTGTCCAGCCCGATCGGATGCGGCCTTAAACCATATGTGCGCAGCTGAACAGATAATCTGTGGGAAAAGGTAGTCTTGCCCGATGAGGAAGGCCCGGCTATCATTACAAACTTCACGCCCTCCCGTCTTGCAATATCCCTGGCGATCTCACTGATACGCCTTTCCTGCAAAGCTTCCTGCACATGAATCATTTCGGAGATACTGCCCTGGCAGATCTGGTCGTTCAAATCTCCCACCGTATCAATCCCTATATCCTTACCCCACTCTCCTGTAGTCATCAGTGTCTGGAACAGTTTCTTCCTGGGCACGAACTCCGGCAGGGTCTCCGGATCTTCCTTTTCCGGCAAAAGCAGGATGATGCCGTCCTCATAGGCAAAGAGATCAAAGTTTTTGATATAACCGGTGCTGGGCATCATATAACCATAAAAATAATCATAATAATCACCCATACAATAAACATTGATGTTGGAGCTTCGGCGGTAACGGAATAAAGATACCTTATCCATCATACCGTTTTCTTTGAAAAGCGCCACTGCTTCGTCTGCCGGATAAGCTTTCTTGGTCACCAAAAGATCCATATCCACCAACTCACCCATACGTTCCTTCACTCTCTCAATGGTCTTTTCATCCAGATACAGACCGTTGCGGAATGCACAATAATATCCTGCACCAATAGCAAACTCCACCTTCACATTGGCGGCCGCCTCCATACCTGCCACATCTTTGATTGCCTTCAGCATCAACATGATCGCTGTCCTTACGTATGTCTTATGACCAATCTGATCCGAACAGGTAATAAACTCCAATTCACAATCCCTGTCAACGCGTTTCATCAATTCCCGGATCTTGCCATTCACCGTCACTAAGGCAATCTGACTCACATACTCATTCTGATGCTCCTCCGCTATGATCTCATACTTGATGCCATCCTCATAAAGCCTCTCTTTTCCATTGATTTTGATAGTAACCATAGGCAAGTCCTCCTTCCATTCATGGAATTAATAGTATTATGATAATAATGCCAACACTTTCTGACAATCCCGCAGTAATGCTTCTATCTGCGCAAACCTAAGTTTTCTCTTCTCATCCGCCAGCCCGTTTGTGCGCAGATTCTCAAGAATCTCACTGTAAATCCGCTCCTCCCGTGACAGGTAAGATTTAAAAACATCTGTTTTTTTATTTAAGTTCACAGGGCCATAGCGATCTTCAAGTTTACATAACTCTTTTTCTGGCAGCTCCTGCTGCCCCGCCTTCCATCTGATCCTTAGAACCTCTTCGCTCCTGCCGTTTACTGCCCGCATCACCTGATAAAATTTCCCGTCTTCCTCCAGAATCTCCTCATCCTGAATCAGATAGGCATTCTCCCGCAAAAACCGCCGGAACTCTTCTATTTCAGACTGGGGCTGCAATATCAATTCCCGGAAGGAATCTGTCTTGTCTTTCTCCTCCTCCAGAATCCGCCGCATCAGTCTGCCGCCCATACCGGCGCAGACCAGAGTCTGTGCCTCTCCTGAATTATAGTTATGTAAACCATCCGATAATCTTGTCTCAATCCGGTCTGCTAAATCCTGCTCCGCCACATGTTCCCTGGCTGCGCCAAGGGGCCCTTTTCGCACATCCATGGCCAGAACGCCTGGACTGATGCCCTGCTTTACCAGATAAATGGAAACATATCCATGATCACATCCCACATCGCAGACACGATTTCCCCAGGTCACCATATCAGCCACTGTCTGCAATCTCTTCGACCGCATCAGTCCAGATAATCCTTTAATTTACGGCTTCTGCTGGGATGACGCAGCTTCCGGAGCGCCTTAGCCTCAATCTGCCTGATCCTTTCACGGGTCACATTAAACTCCTTACCCACTTCCTCAAGCGTCCGTGCCCGTCCATCATCCAACCCGAACCGCAGCCTTAACACCTTCTGTTCCCGCTCCGTCAAAGTACCAAGCACCTCCACCAGCTGTTCCTTTAATAACGTGAAAGCGGCGGCATCCGCGGGTACCGGTACATTGTCATCCTGAATAAAGTCCCCTAAATGACTGTCTTCCTCTTCTCCGATCGGCGTCTCCAAAGATACCGGCTCCTGAGATATCTTCAAAATCTCACGCACCCGTTCCACCGGCATATTCATCTGCTCTGCGATTTCCTCCGGAGTAGGTTCCCTTCCCAGTTCCTGCAAAAGCTGTCTGCTCACGCGAATCAGCTTGTTGATGGTCTCCACCATATGCACGGGAATGCGGATGGTCCGCGCCTGATCGGCAATAGCCCTGGTGATAGCCTGTCTGATCCACCATGTGGCATAAGTAGAGAACTTATATCCCTTGCGGTAATCAAACTTTTCTACCGCCTTGATCAATCCCAGATTTCCCTCCTGAATCAGGTCCAAAAAGAGCATGCCGCGCCCCACATAGCGCTTTGCAATGCTGACCACCAGACGTAAGTTAGCCTCCGCAAGACGCTGCTTGGATTCCAGATCGCCCATCTCCATCTTCTTGGCCAGTTCAATCTCTTCCTCTGCACTTAAAAGCGGCACCTTACCAATCTCTTTCAGATACATTCTGACCGGATCCTCGATGCTGATACCATCCGGCACAGACAGGTCGAGGTTCTCCACATCCACATCGTCCTCTTCTGTCAGAATGATCTCCTCATCGTCCACATCATCATCCTCGGTGATGCGCAGGATATCCACACTATTCTGTTCCAGCGTCTCCAAAATCTTGTCGAACTGCTCTTCCTCCAAAGACATGTCCGCAAAAAAATCATTGATCTCCTGATATTCCAGAATGTTCTTTTTCTTCTTTGCAATAGCCAGGAGTTCTTTTAAGCGCTCCTCAAACTTTGCCTGTACGTTCTCGTCCATTAATTGGCCCATCCTTCCTATGTTTCAACTGCTGTTACTCTCTGTACTTACGCCTTTTTTCGATTATCTTGCCCTTATTGCAGGGAAATATGCGTTTTGCTAAGTTCTTCCAGTTCTTTTTTACCCTGAATTACCTGATTTAACGCCTCCATATCCGAACCCATTCTGGCGGAATAATAATCAAAACTGTTCTTCTTCACCGCATACACGATATCACGGAAAGCCTTCTCCCGCTCCTGATCTGTGGTAAGTTCTGACAGCTTCGTATTGAACAGTTCTGCTACCGCCCGCTGTTCCTCTTCCTCCTCAAAGGCACTGATAATGGACGCCGGGTTAAAATCGCCCTGCTCCAGTCCTGCAAACAGCCTGTCCGCCACCTGTCTGTAAAGTTCCTCGGTGAAATCCTGTGCCCGAATATAAGGCTTTATCTTCGGATACACTTTCGGTTCCTCCACGATCCAGGTCAGCAAGAGCCGCTGCGACTTTTTGATATTATCCTGTGGTTTTGGCTTGGAAGAAACCGTACTCTTCGGTCTCTCCACCGGTTTGACTAACCCGGTACGGGCTGCATAACTGCTCACCAGTTTTCGCAGATTCTCATAACCGATATGATAATGCCTGGCCACAGATTCTATATAATTCTCCCGTTCCACCTCTTCCTCGAAACCGCACAGCTTCTTGGCGATTTCCCGATGAAACGCTGTCTTGGACTCCGGATCATCCATCTGATAATCCCGCTCCAGAATCTTCAGCTCAAAAAAGAAACTATTCTGAGCCTGATCCATCCTCTCCTGAAAGGCTTCCGCCCCCAGATTCTTGACAAATTCATCCGGATCCTTATAGGGTTTCATATCTATGACACGCCCTCGTATTCCCGCTTCTCTCAGTATGCCGATAGCCCGGAGCGCCGCATTAGTGCCCGCTCCATCGCTGTCATATGCCAGAAGCACCTCATCCGCATAGCGTTTTAAAAGTGACGCCTGCCCTGCCGTAAAAGCAGTCCCCAGCGAAGCCACCGCCTGGGTAAAGCCCGCCTGATGCATGGCGATCACATCCATATAACCCTCACATAAGATTAAGTTGCCCTTCCGGGAAGTCCTGGCAAAATTCAATCCGTACAGATTACGGCTTTTATCAAAGATTGCCGTCTCCGGCGAATTTAAATACTTGGGCTTGGCATCACCCATAACACGGCCGCCAAATCCTATGACCCTATGGTTGGCATCCTGAATTGGAAACATGACCCGGTTCCAGAACTTGTCGTGAACACCCCGTTTCTCATCAAAACCGGTAAGTCCTGACTCCGTGATCAGGTCATCCGCGTATCCCTTTGACTTTAAGTAAGCTGTCAGGTCAGAGCCCGCACCGTCCGCGTATCCCAAACCAAACTTTTTCATGGTCTCGTCTGAAAGCGCACGGCCTGCCAGATAGCGGTACCCAATCTTCCCTCTGTCAGAGCGCAGCAGATAGTAGTAATATCTGGCCGCCTCCTTATTGACTTCCAGAAGTCTGGCCCGCCGGCCTTCCTTTCTTCGCATCTCCTCCGAGTATTCCACTTCCGGCAAAGATACGCCGGCCCGGTCAGCCAGCATTTTAACTGCCTCCTGAAAAGTGGCGTTCTCATATTCCATCAAAAAAGTGATCACATTGCCGCCCGCACCGCAGCCGAAGCAATAATACATCTGCTTGCCGGGAGATACTGAAAAAGAAGGTGATTTTTCATTATGAAACGGGCACAGCCCGAAATAGCTGCTTCCCTTCTTCTGCATCCGGACATAGCCCGAAATTACTTCCACGATATCGTTTTTCATTCTGATCTCTTCGATCAGTTCTTCCGGATAACGCATCTTATCCCTTCCTAATATAAATATCCATCAGCCATGCCACGTTTTCGGAATAAATATCTTCTGATACTGCGCGATGGCAAACCGATCTGTCATGGAACTGATGTAGTCACATACAATCTTTTCCAACGGTTCTCCCGCATCCAAAAGCTGAAACAGGAAATTCGGGAGTTTCTCCGTATGCACCAGATAGTGCTCATACAGAGTGATGATCAGATTCTCCGCCTTCCCCTCTTCACTCTTGGCGATGGGATTCTTATAGACATTCCGGAACATAAATTCCCGCATCTTCTGCATCGCCTTCGCTACTTCCGGCGACATGCAGACATCGTTTTTATTCCGGCTGTTCGTCACAATATTATGAATAAAGAAATCCAAGCGCTGCCCACAGCTGTATCCGATCAAGGAACCGATTTCCCGGGGCACATCTGCCTCTTTTAAGATTCCGGCGCGTACCGCATCGTCCATGTCATGATGAATATAGGCAATCTTATCGGCCAGCCGGACAATCTTTCCCTCCAAGGTAGCAGGCATCCCGGAAGTCTGATGATTCAGAATGCCATCCCGCACTTCATGCGTCAGATTGATGCCCCTTCCTTCCTTTTCCAGCATGTCCACCGTCCGCACACTCTGCTCATTATGCTTGAAACCATAGGGACATACCCGGTCAAGCGCCCGCTCACCGGCATGTCCAAAGGGCGTATGCCCCAAATCATGGCCTAAGGCGATCGCCTCCACCAAATCCTCGTTCAGCTGCAAAGCCTTTGCTATGGTTCTGGCTGTCTGGCTGACTTCCAGGGTATGCGTCAGACGGGTTCTGTAGTGATCCCCCTCCGGCGTCAGGAACACCTGCGTCTTATCCTTCAGACGCCGAAACGACTTACTATGTATGATCCGATCCCTGTCCCTTTGAAACACCGGCCGGATATCGCATTGTTCCTCCTCCTTAAGCCTCCCCTTGGAATTCATACTGAGCATGGCAAAGGGACTTAGATACTCTTTCTCCCACTGTTCCAAACTTTCCCGTATATTCATAGGTATGCCTTTCTTCTCTATCAAAAAACAACCGTCTACTACTATTATTCGCCCAAAAGCGCCGGAATCCTTTTCCGATTCCGGAAAATTATGCAACAAATATATTCCGAAGGAATTTCCTTACCGGCAGATATCATAAATAAATTCCGCATTCTTGTCCATAGCCTCATAAGCCGTCTTAAATGGGGACATCTGGAACACATGCCACATACCGCGGAACATATCCAGTTTGACAGATACATTGGCCTTCAATAGCTTTTTATAAAGCATGACCGCATCATCCTGCAAGATCTCATTATTCCCCACCTGAATATAAGTGGGCGGAAACCCGTCATAATCGCCAAAAAGCGGTGATATCATAGGATTCGTCAGATCCTGTCCTTCTGCATAATTGACGATCATCCGTTCCAGATACTCCGCATTCAAAACCGGATCAATATCTGCCTTTGTTATATGAGACTTTCCGGAAACCGTAAGATCTGTCCACGGTGACATCAACACCAGACCGCGAGGCATCAGACGCCCCTCCCTCTTTAACTGCAAAGCCAGACAGAGCGCTAAGTTACCGCCCGCAGAATCCCCCGCCAGAATAACGTCCCTGGCTCCATAACCCAAAAGCATCAGATAATTCCATACTTGCATGGCGTCCTCCAAAGCTGCGGGATACGGGTGCTCCGGCGCAAGCCTGTAGTCAAAACAGAGTACATCCATGGATGTAGATGTAGCCAGTTTGGTGGTCAGCGTTCTCGCATAGAGACTGCTGCCCGTAGAGTAACCGCCCCCATGACAATAGAGGGTCACATATTTTTTCATATGTGCTCGGTTTACATAAGTCCACTCTCCATGCAGGATCCTTCCTGCATCCGGCTCTATGACAATCTCTAAATCCTCCACGATCACTTCCTTCTTATTGCCAAGAAGCGCCCCAAAATAATCCTGCGACTGACGGTGTTTCTCAATATCCACATTCTCTACCACACCGTGCATTCTTTTGATCAGATTCATCAAGTTCGCATTCTTCTTATCTGCTCTGCTCATAGTTCCTCCGTGATTTCTTCCTGATTTTACCGCATATCCTGCCGGAAATGGTAAAAATTATAAAAAATAAAATATTATTAATTCTGCTTACATTTTACCATAAATATCTTTATATGTGTTATACTTTAAATGTTACTGTTGAAAATGGGATTATTTTTTATATCTTGCCTTATTATAAAGTAGCCTTATTATAAAGTATGACGCAAAACAAATTTCCAAATAAACAAAATAGCCAAAATAACTCACCATTCAATAAGCAATCTGCCAGACAATCCGTTCGAAACAAAAAAGATGTCTGGTACAAGCTGGATCTGTCTGCTATTGTTTATCCCACTTTACAGCGGCGGGACTTCTCCTCAGTCTATCGTCTGTCTGTTGTTTTAAAGGAAGAGATAGATCCGGCGCTTCTGCAGAAAGCTCTGGACAAGACGCTGCCTCGCTTTCCCACTTATAAAGTGGCCATCAGGAAGGGCTTGTTCTGGCGCTATTTGGAGCCCAATAACAGGCCGGGACCATATGTAAGGGAAGATATCAAGAATCCCTGTATGCCCATGCATTTTAAAGGTAACAATCGTTATCTTATTAGGGTATACTATTATGGACGCCATATTGCCCTGGAAGCACACCACTGTCTCGGTGATGGCACCGGCGGTATGTGTCTGCTGCAGACGCTGACAGCCGTATACCTCGGCATGCAGGGACATACCATCTCACCTTCCGGTTTTGTTCTGGATCTTGAGGAAGCGCCCAATCCCGGGGAATTGGAAGACGCTTATATGCGTTATGCTACCGCAAAGGTAAAACCACCCCGGCCCGCCGAGAAGACCTATCGTGTACGCGGAACAAAGGAACCCTTCTACACACTGAACATCATAGACGGCGTCCTGTCGGTACAGGAAGTGATGGCTGTCGCCAAACGATACGGCGCCACCATCACAGAATATTTAAATGCCGTACTCCTCTACGCCCTGCTGCTGAAACAGAACGAGGAATTTCATTTAAAGCTGCGCCCGGTGCGCATCGCCATGCCGGTAAACCTGCGCCGTTTCTTCCCTTCCAAAACGCTGCGCAACTTTATCACCATGGTATATCCTTCCATCGATCCCCGTCTGGGCGAATACAGCTTCGAGGAGATTGTGACACAAGTCCACAATTTCATGCGTTATTATATTAATGATAAATTCCTGTGCGGCGATATCACCACCAATGCTGCCACCCAGCACAACCTTTTGATACGCGTGGTGCCGCTCTTTATCAAGGATCTGGTCGTAAAAACTTTCTACACAAGAGTGCAGGATAAAAACTCTTCCGCCGGACTCACCAATATGGGCGCTTTACAGGTACCGGAAGATATGAAGCCCTATATCGAACGCTTCGATATTTATATGGGCCAGCCTTTTTCCTCCCGCACGAACTGCGCCATCATCAGTTTTGAAGATATCCTGACCATCAACTTCGCCAGCAGCATTATCGAGGCCGATGTGGAGCGGCATTTCTTCCGCAAACTGGTACAGGACGGCATCCATGTCAAGATTGAGAGCAACCGCACCCACGATTTGTCCTGATGCAGCCGCTTCGCAGACTTGGATATTGCCTATCTCAGCAATCTCAAAAATAAGAAAGGAATCAGTCATGTCATACTGCGTAAACTGCGGTGTGGAACTGGAAGCCTCCCTGCGGGAATGCCCCCTTTGCCACACCCCCGTCATCAATCCAAGAACCATAGGTCAGGATACCCCGCCCTCCCCTTATCCGGTCAAAAAGGGCCAGGTAGAGGTAGTAAAGAGGAAAGATCTGGGCATCTTACTCTCAGTCGTACTGAGCGCCACCAGTGTTACCTGTCTGCTCTTAAACCTGCTGGCATTTAACAATTCGCTCTGGTCTCTTTTAGTAATTGGTATCTGTATCTGCCTGTTTGTCTTCACTTTTCCGGCAGTTTACTACAGCAAGACACCTGTCTATATTTCCCTGCTGGCGGACGGCGTAGCCGTGGCCGTCTATCTGTATATGATCGGGTACCTGACTCCTTCCAACAGATGGTTCTGGCAGCTGGGGCTTCCCATTGTCGCCCTCATCACCATATTGATGGAGATTTTTACACTCCTGGCACGCAAATTCCCTTTCACAATCCTGTCCGGAGCACTCTGTCTGTTCATTCAGATACCCCTATTCTGCGTGGCCCTGGAACTTCTGATCCGTCACATGCTCCTTGCGCCCATGTACATCACCTGGTCGGCCGTGGTGCTGACAGTATGTACCATCATCGACTTTGCCCTGGTCACGATTCTCGTTAAAAAACGCCTGCGCAACGAAGTGCGCAGACGCCTGCATTTCTAATATATCACAGCACAGCCGTCTCATACACAGATGTGCTCTTTCTTCTTGCCGGCAATCATTCATTGCCCTCGGCATATCTGGCCTCGGCCGCCTCTAAAGACTTGTAGCCGTAGAACAGTGTCTCATTGACGATGGTCTGCTTTAACAGACTCTCACCCCTGTCATAGGCATCTTTCGTCTCTTTCCAGACCAGTTCCAAAGTCTTTCCGGAATAGGTTAAGAGTTCTCCCCGCAGATAACTCTCCATCGAAGAGCCTGCCATCACACCATCCTCTGCCGTAGTGGCAACCCTGCCGCGCTTACGGAGATTGGGATATTCCTTGATCATTTCTGCATCCCATTCCAGATTGATCTTCACGATCTTCTCCACGATGTCCAGCTTCTCTGTAACATCCGGCAGATGTTCCCTGATTGCCTCATATTCCTCCGGGAAAGTACTCTCCATCATTCTGCCATACTTTTCAAAGATAACATTCCGTCCCTCCCGGCAGGCATTCTCGCAATCCTCCCGGTAGCTGAGCAGCACCTCGTCCGAGTATACCATCCACTGGCTCATCCTCATCTTAAAAAAGGTATCCGGATCATCCTGGCAGGAAGCCCTTCCACCGGTATTGTATACCTGTTGAAACAACTCCCACTCTGTCTGCGCGATATCAAATATTAACTGTTCCCGTTCACTGACCTTATCCACAGCAACGCTTCCTTTCTATCATGCCTTTTCCAATGTCACAGAAGAATACAGCGGTTTTCCCCCGACCTCAATCTGGATGCTATCCGCCTGGTAATTCTCCAAAAATGTACTGGCAATAGAATCTATGATGATATCCTTTGCCTCCTTGGTCATCGTCTCCAAATAATGGTTCATTCCCGCAGAAAGATCAAGGTATATTACCCTGCCCTCCTCGTTCTCTTCCTCGCTAAAAGAGAGCACCTTGGTGTCAAGAGACACAATGTTATGTCTTGCCAGCGCAGCAATCAGCGCATCCGGTGTCAGTTCAGACGCCTGCTCCACCTGAGAATCCAGTCCATCACAGGAAGCATTGCTGTAATAAACGACAAACTCCGCAGATGCTGTATTCTCTCCATCCGCACTATCTGCAGACACTTCCATTCCCTGGGTATCTTCCTCCTGCTTATCCTCATCCCGCAATAAATATTCCAGGGAATCCACCAGCAAATCTTCCGAAGACATCTCCGGCACGACCATTTCCCCTGTTGTCACAGTGCTGTCCATCCTTTGGCCACACGCCGTCAACCAAAACACTGACGCGAGCACAAATACAGCCCATTTCCCTTTTTTCATAATTTCCCCTCCCAGATCATCTTAGTCCCAGATCATCTAAATCGGGTTTATTCTACCATACAATATCTGAAATGTAAATTCTTTCGAAACGTTTTATAAAAAAGCAGCCAATATAGTTATCGATTTAGGATTCAGTCTTATACATACACACAATTTGTATCTGTGATAAAAGGAAACATTCAAGATACAATATTTACTATAAATAAAAAACTTGGTAAAACAAAAAAGATACCTGACAACATCAGATATCTTTTTACTTTATATTCCCATCACATGAATAACGATACAAAATGTTTGTTTACACTCCGTAAACACCGTAATCAAACTTCCTGCTTTATGGGATTTTAAAGTGCAGGAAAAGGGACTTGAACCCTCATGATATTGCTATCACACGGACCTGAACCGTGCGCGTCTGCCAATTCCGCCATTCCTGCGAACAAATGTTATTTTATCTTCTTTTGGCAGACATGTCAAGCCCATTTTTCAATCTTTTACCTTTTATGCATCTTTTTTATCTGGGTGGCCTTATGCCCCAATCTTCTTATCCATATGTAAGATATGATTCACCAGCCATCCCACCAGAAATTCCAGAAGTTCCTCCAGCGTCTTTTGCTGATTATCGTCCACATACTCCAAATCCATCTCTTCCAACCGGCTGATAAAAGCATCATGTGCCTTCTTCTGAGCCTCCAGACCCTCATAATGAATGGCCGCCATATATTCTTCCTCATCACCAAAATGGAATTTCGTATAATTCTTTAACTCTTCTAACAGACGCACAATCTCATCATACTTATCGTGAACATAGTCATGCACAATCGCCCGATGAACCTCACCGATGATACGGAACAACTCCTTATGCTCCTCATCAATAAAGGTAATGCCGGTGCTGTACTGTGCCGAATAAGTATACTCTTCCTTTTCCTCCCACACCTGATGCGGCGGCATCTTACCAATCATCATGTCACTGCCAATAATGTGACGGAACAGCCAAGTGACCAGATACTGCATGAGTTCATCCAATAACTCATGTTCCTGCCTATTACCCACAATGGCATCTAATTCACTCATCTTAGCCGCAAATTCCCCATGCTGCTTCTTCTGCAATTCCAATTCCGGATGTCCGATCTTTTTCATGTATTCTTCTTCATGACGAAAATGATATTCCGAATAATCCTGAAGTTCCCGGAGCAGTTTAACGACTGCATCATATTTATCTTCCCTGATATCATTCGCAAGTAAATCCTCCACATCGTTAACGATTCTAAACAGTTCCTGATGCTCCTTATCAATCTCCTCAACCCCAATCAGACAATCCTGCGTAAACCTGTACATACATGCCTCCCTTTCCCTGTGACAGACCCATTTTCAGCCCTTATTATATTCCCTATATAGCTTTTTGTCCTATAATGATATCAGGTTCATTCTATCATGGATTCCCAGTATTGTCCATGACAGACATACGGCACTGTCTCGGCCCTTGGTCGTCAGCACCCAAAGAAAACTTTAAAGGATTGCAACCTTTTCCTCCTCAAAATAGTCTAATCTATATCATAAGTAAATTCCCTTGGAATTTATTTGGTAACACCGGAAATATAAGCGCGCGCACCGGCAAAATCATACGAAAGGAAGAGACTCCCATGAAAGAGGATACCATCAAGCTTGTGAAAAAAGCAATCAAAGGCTCTAAGTCCGCTTATGGTGAATTAATCGCAAAATACCAAGTCTATCTGTACAAAACTGCTTATCTATATGTTAAAAACGAAGCCGATGCCCTGGATGCCGTACAAGAATGTGTGACAAAAGCCATGATTGGCATCGAAAAGCTAAAAGAACCCCACCACTTTAAAACCTGGCTCACACGGATTCTAATCAACTGTATCTGGCAGGACAAGAAAAAAGCCCCCACCATTTCGCTGGATGAATATGTTGAAAAAGGTACAACTGATTATCTGATTGAGGAAAAAGTAGATCTGTATGATGCCATCGACTCATTAAAAGAGCAATATAAAACCGTGGTCATACTCTTCTATTTTCAGGAATTAAAAATCAAAGAAATCGCACAGATTATGGATATACCGGAGGGAAGCGTGAAAGCGGATCTGTATCGTGCCAAAAAACAGTTACGCAAATGGCTGACCGATGACAGCTGCAGCAAAGAGGAGGTAGAACGCCATGCAAAATGATAAATTTGATGCAATTCCCATCCCACGAAAATTGAATAATGTCGTAAAAGCCGGAATCGCGGAAGGCATACGCCAGAAAAAACGGCTTCATCGAAATGAAGTCCTGGCACGCTACGGCGCTATTGCCGCAGTTCTACTGATCATCCTGTGTGTCGGCACGCTCCTGGTCTCCAATCCGTCCATTGCTGCCAAACTGCCTGTTATAGGACATATCTTCTCCATGGTGCAGGAAAAAGTCAGCTATAAGGGAGACTATAATAAGGATGCAGAGATTTACGGCAAGGATAACACCTCCCAGACGCAGAATGAAAACATGACACATTCGTCAGAACCCACAGAGGCCACATCACTCCAGTCGCCACAGGCAAATTCCTTAGTACAGACCTCCAACGGACTGACCGTTACCATCTCAGAGTCCAACTGCACTTCACAGGCACTGTATCTGGCCTTATGTATCGAAAATGAAGATGCCTTCCCCGCAGACTTCATCAAGACCAAAAATATGGAGGATTATATCCTGGACTATGACCGGCTGTACCTGACCACCAATTCCTACTATAATGTGCCGGGACTTACCAAAAAAGACCGGCCAGCCGGAGCGGGATATCCCTCTCCGTATTATATAGAAGGAACCTTTGCGGACGACCATACTTTTACCGGTATCATCAGAATCTCCCTGGACAATGACCTGATGAGAAGCGGACATGCCACAAATCTCGAAACAGCACAGACAGATGCCGATCTAATCTGGGAAGGCCAAGTAGAACAGCTGCCTGAACAGTTTACCTATTATCTGGAAATTTCCGATATTTATGGCACTCTGCTGGAATGTGAAGCAGTGCAGATCGAAGATCCGGAAAGCGGAGAGGTATTCACCATCCATGAGCATATTAAAAAGCACTATGCCGGCACCTGGAATTTTGCCATTGATGTTACCATGAACAAAAACAGAAGCCAGATTATCCAAGTCAACAAGACCAATGAAAACGGTGTGGGAATCGCCTCTGTGGAAAAAACAGCTTTCGAAATCAAGGCCCAGATAATCCTCCCGGAAGATGCTCGGCCATACGACTATATCGTAGTAATCTGTGACGCGGACGGAAAACGGCTGGAAAACCAGGGCACCAATGCAGAAGTATACTCTATTTATGGGAGAAACACAGATACCGTGTATATATATGTATGTGATTATATGAAATATATGGATGAACTAAAAGGCAATGACCAAAAGATTGCGGAAGGCTCACTGTTTAAAACAGAAGTGCATTTTTAAACGACTATCATAATAGAAAATAACGGCAGTCCCTCAATGGCTGCCGTTATCCGCTTTAAAATTCATCCGGATATTCTTCAGAAATATTGCCGAATTATTTTACCGATTTTATAAAAACCTCTTGACTTTTGGTTTTCTAAACAGTATTATATTAAATGCGTTGTGTAACGTATGCGGAAGTGCTGGAATTGGCAGACAGGCTAGACTAAGGATCTAGTGATGGGTTCATCGTGTGGGTTCAAGTCCCATCTTCCGCAGTCCTAAAAGGGGAGGAAACCTTGATGAAATCTGGGTTTCCTTCTTTATTTGCGCCCATAAATTTTGAACACATTCACTACTATGTTCAAAGTGTCTGAAATATTGTCTGCAATTTTCTCTTAAGTTCCGGGATTTCTTCTGTTATCGTTTCCCATATAATGTCATTATCGATCATATCATAATCGTGTGCGTAAATATTACGCATTCCTTTAATTTGCCGCCATGGAATATCTGAATATTTCTTAACAAAATCATCATCTAATCCTGTAACAAGTTCCCCTAGCTGAATAATACACATTCCACATGCAAATTGAAATTCCGTATCATTCTCAAATTCTTCCCTATTAAAACGATGTTTTTTCAAAATCTGTGCTATTTCGTCACAATACCGAAGCATTTTTTGAAGTACTATCTGCTCTGACTTCTTACCTCTCATAGAGTTTCACCTCATCTTTACCTATCTCTTCAAGAAACTGCTTATCTTTAATTGCATTTTTTATTACTAAATCTATATGACAATGAAATGTGTCCTCCAAATCTGCAATCATTCCACAATACGAGAGCAGACCTTTCATACTGCCTTTTTGTATTAAAAAATCCAAATCGCTTTTTTCATCTGCCTCACCTCTGGCATAAGAGCCAAAAAGGCTAAGTGCATCCACACCATAGTGAATTGCAATCGGCATTGCTTTTTCCCTGATCTCCTCTATTGTATAAGGCATTTTGCAACCTCCCTGAATTTATGGTTATTATTCACATAATTGAATCATCCTCAACAGTGAATTTTAATCAAATCTAATTCTGAATTTACATTCTGCATCTCCAGAAAGAATGGTTTCTACTTGTTCTACATGGAATACGCTTTTATTCCATATGCTCTTTCCTACATAAATAATACTTTGCTTTGAGCATTCGCATAGATTAGGCGTATTGACACCACCAGCAGTATGAATATCGCATACACACTCCGGAAAATAGATCAAGTATTCTTTATCAGGTATTACCACCTCACCACGAACATTACCTATTTCGCCTAATCTGTTATAAAACTCATTGCGGTCTCCGTTCACAGTCCGATACAGTTTCAGATATGACTGTAAAACACCTGTATCAGCACAATATTTGGCACAATGTTTTAACAGACTACTCCTGCTGTCAGAATCCATTTCATCTAATCCATTCTCAAATCCTTTTAACCATTGGCAAAAGAATTCCTTATCCATAGCATCTCCTTTAATTACTCATATAACAGATTACATTTTTCCTTATTATACTACTCTGCCTCAAATTTAACAATCACAAGCCGATAATCCTGTTGTGTAATGTTTCGACACAATATTTATTCTCAATATGAAAATGAAACTATTCAGTTACATTTTGGTTACACTGAAAGGATGATGTGCCAGAAATCCCCTTTCTCTCAGTATTTTTAAAAGTAACAATACTTCAAGTCCCATCTTCCGCATTGGTTAAAGAGTGAGGAAACCTAGAAAATATCGAGGTTTCTTTATTTTTTGTTTCATTTTAGTTTTGAACACGCTTGAACACGTTAGGCAACTTTGCACTGATAGCAGATTCAAGCGGCGCAAAACATTATTGATTGCATAATTGTGCATTCTGCTTCCCTCTTTATCAAGCATTAAATACTGCGAATGAAGACCACGCTCATGATTTGCTTGAAGAATCATTACATCAGAAAAGACGGATATATCTTTTCTAAGGTATAAGCAACAGATACTTTAGCTTGTTATATAAAACATATTCTATACAAAACTTATATTTTATCCTTTGGTTTGACCTTTCCTTAAATAGTCTCCACACATGATTACATGCATCCACCCAAAGTTACAATTATTTGTGTATACATGGATTTTAATATTTTATCTAACCATATACCATTGCACAATTAATAAAGAGATTTTATACTCCATTATTACGCTTTAAAGCAAATCAATAAAAACCGCTCAAACTATTTTTATATCTTTTTCTGGAATTATTATATACTCATCAAACTCTATTTCTTTTAACTTTTGTACATAAGGTTCAGCAATATTTTTAGGCAATTGTAATGCATCTGACTTTAAAGGAGTAAATATAATCTGTTTATATTCTTCAAAACAACTTAAATAATATGAATCTTTTGTTCTTTTAATAATATATAGCATATACAGCCACCTCCATTATTGCAATTTATGTTGATTAAACAATTATTTAATGATAACTATCCATTTAATAACATTATGAATACAGTTTGTCTTTACTCTAATCATATCGCATCCATAATCCATTTTCCACATTTTGACATAAAACGTTAAAAAAGGCATACCCTACTTTTACATTCGACATGCCTTATAATCATGGTATCCAAAACCATTTAACTCTGAAAAATAAGAATATTCACACAATTATCTGAAAAATGTGATATATTTAAATCGATAAATTGGAATTTGACATGTGGCGTAAGTGAGGACTAGAAACTATGAATTTAGATGAGAAAATGAAACTTGTGATTGATCTGGCAGAGCAGGCATTAGAGAAAAATGAATTACCGATAGCCTGTATTATATTCCACAATGATACAATAGTTGCTCAAAGTCATACATCTGAAAGCGAAGATAATAGATTATTGGTTCACGCAGAGTTAAAAGCGCTGATGGAACTGAATCAGAAAAAATTTGATGCAAAAGAAAAGATGCAAATGGAATTGTTCACTAATTTAGAACCTTGTATGATGTGTTTGGGCGCTTCAATATCATCATTTGTTGGCAAGGTATACTATTCACTTGATGCACCTTCCGATGGTGCGGCTAAATGGGCTGTGGAATCCTGGAATGATTACCACGTTACATCATCTTTTTGTCTACCGGAAATTACATCGGGAATTTTAAAATCTGAAAGCAAGGCGTTATTCAAGAGATACATCGATATCCACAGGGACAGCCCACTGGCAGAGTGGGTCAAAACTCTTATCCAATAAAACGCTATATTCCAGTTGTGTAAGCACATGATTTAAGGGTTCTGTTACCTGTTATAATTCATTATTATATTTTCGACAAACCTTTATAAATACTATCTTTCTGTAAGTGAGCTTTCCCTTATGTATTACCTTGTGTTATATCGTTTCACAAGGCTTTACGAACCCTCATAAGGGCAAAACAAGGGAAGCAAAATCACATAACAAAGTATAACACAATATAAATGGACTGTGTGAACTGATGGAAATGCTTTTTAGATATTACAGAACAGAGGATTGATAGGATGAACATAATATATGCAGATTACAACATTTACCACAACAGCATTGATATACGCACTTATGCTGGCTATATTCTGCGGATTGACTGTGCAAAGGCAGAGGAAGGGCTATAGACCACACCTAATTCAGAGTGTGTGCTAAATGCCCTTGCAATAGACAACCCTGTGGAGTATGCTCGCCTTTATCTTGACGGGACTATGCAGATGTGGATAGATGCGGAGGATTCGTTGGAACTATGGTAAATAATTCTTAAGTCAAAACAAGCACCAAATGATTTATAGTGTCATTTGGTGCTTGTTTTATAGATTTCGTCCTTGATATTGTATTGTTACTACATAAACTGTTTTGCATGGTTCATCAATGCGGAAAATGGCGATATAATTATCAATCAGTAACTGACGGTAGCCTTTTCCGGCATATCTGCCCTCGTTACGCTCTTGATGGGACCGTGGAAATGTGTCTAGGCTTAAAATAGACTTCTTAATTCTGTCTACCTATCCTTTGGCATTTTCAGGAGCCAATTTCTCATTTGCAATATATTCGTAAATGTGGTCTAATTCACGGATTGCTCTAGGGTTGACTTTTACCTCGTATTTATCCAAAATGTTTTTTCTCCAATTCTGCAAAAACTATTTCTGCGTCAACTGCTTCTGCTCCGTTAGCAATTTCCTGCTCGGATTCGAAGATTGCCTGGTCGATGCGATTCATTCTTGCAAATTTATCGTATAATTCACTACTCATCACAACCAAATCGCTATATCCGTTTTTGATAATAAAAATAAGCTCCTGTTCCTTGTGTGCGATATTAGAAACCTCGTTTGTATTGCGTAAATCCTTTATAGGCATAATAAGTGGCATGACCTGTCCCCGCCAGCATAGACACCTAAAACGAAAGGATTCTATCCGGTTCT
>CAMXIF010000004.1 GCA_947243845.1 uncultured bacterium | reverse complement strand
TGGTTGCCCACAACAGATTTTGAGTCTGCCTCGTCTGCCATTCCGACACACCAGCATTTCCAACAACCGAAATATATATTACCATAACCTGAGGATATTGGCAAGATATTTCAAAAATTATCTTTGAAATAGAACAGTGTTGATATATATATTGATGTTTTTCTTAGAAAATGATATATTAAATTTGTTATAAATATTTACATAGTGAAGGAGGAAGTGTTATGAGGACAGTACAGCAAAGAAATATTGCTCTTTGTATTATCCTGTCACTGGTTACTTGTGGGATTTACGGTTTGTATTGGTTTGTGTGCTTGACAGACGACACCAATACGGTGGCAAATGAGGACGGAACATCCGGAGGGATGGCTGTTTTGCTTACCTTAATCACCTGCGGAATTTATGGCTTATATTGGGCGTATAAATGCGGTGAGAAGCTGGATAAGGCTAAGATGGACAGAGGCATGCCGGCTTCTAACGGTGGTGTTCTTTATTTGATTCTCTATCTTTTTGGTGGAGTAATTACGTATGCATTGATTCAGAACGAGCTGAATAAGCTTGCATAATAAAAGACAGAAAATTGAGCATACTGAATAGAAATAAGGTGTCAAGGTAATTCCTGACACCTTATTTTGTACCATGGAAAAAGTCGGTGATTTTGATGTGTAAGAAGGAGCGTTAAGATGGTAAAACGGATTTTAGACAGTAAGGCATCTGATCTGATGAATTATAGTCCAAGAGAGATTATAGAGTCTATCGCGGCCAGTGAAGGGCGCGTGATGATGGGAGAGTGTATTGGTATCACGCAGCCGCTTTTGACAGACATCACCAATGCGGAAGTAGTGTCGTCCATGGGAGCAGATATTTTATTGCTCAATATGTTCGATGTGCTAAATCCTGTGATCCAGGCACTGCCCGCAGTAGAAAAGGCAGAGACCGTAAGGGAAGTCAAGCGGTTAACAGGCAGAGTAGTAGGTATCAATCTGGAACCGGTGTCGGGTGATGTACCAGGTGATGATGAAATTTGGAAGATGACGGAAGGCAGACGCGCCACTGCGCAAAATGCGGTTCGGGCGGTTGAATTGGGTGTGGATATGATTGTTTTGACAGGCAATCCCGGCAATGGTATCAGTAATCAGGCAATCACGGATTCTCTGCGACAGATTAAAAGCGCAGTGGGGGATAAGCTGATTCTGGCGGCAGGTAAGATGCATGCAGCGGGTGTTCTCACAGAGGCTGCAGATGAGATTATCTCAAAAAAAGATATCAAAGCTTTTTGTGAAGCGGGCGCAGATGTGATTTTACTGCCAGCGCCGGGAACAGTTCCTGGGATTACTATGGAGTATGTCAGGGAACTGGTGGGATATGCTCATAAATTAGGTGCGCTGACAATTACGGCAATCGGCACATCGCAGGAGGGGAGCGATACATCTACCATCAGGCAGATTGCGCTCTGGTGCAAGATGACAGGAACGGATATCCATCACATCGGGGATTCCGGTTATGTGGGGATGGCGCTGCCGGAGAACATCATGGCTTATTCTATTGCAATTCGCGGCATCAGGCATACCTATCACCGGATGGCGCAGTCGATCAATCGGTAGAAGGGGAGTTTTGTATGCATGTTCGAAGGAAATGCAACATCGTGAAGGGGGATAACATGAAATGACTTACAAAGGGGAAGCCGATCAGGGTCCAAAATCCGGCAATCAGGAGAAATAGTCTGTAAAAATACTGGATTATATACCAAAAAGCAAAGATAAGTTTATTACTTTTCCTCTGCAATAGCATTGATTTACTCTTTTTATAGGCGTATAATAATACAGAAAGACACCAAATATTAATGATAGTAAGGGGAATATATCATGAAGATTAAAGTGAGACGATTCAGCATTCGATGGAAAATATTGATTCCGGCTACTTTTCTGATTATTGCCATGTGTGTGGTCATTGGGTTAAATGCCTATCTTCGTATCAAAACGGGTATGATCCAGCTGGGTGTGGAGGAAGCACAGATGGCGGCTTCTATTGCCGGATTTGTTATCAATGGAGATGAGCTTTCCAGTGTTGGAACGGGATTTGAAGATACGGAGGAGTATCAGGATAACCGGACTGCGCTCAAACAGGTTCAGGATTTATGCGGTATCGCCTTTTTATATACTCTACATACGGACGATAATGTTCATCTCTACTATGGCATAGATACAGATGACAGCGCAGGGCAGAGGAGTCCCGGAGACGTCTTTGAGGGGGAGTATGCTGAATTTGCAGATGTGTTTGCCGGGAAGGAATATGTGCAGGATTATATTGACGAAACAACAGACGGCAGCCTGATTTCAGCATATCTTCCGATAAAGGACAGTTCCGGAAAGGTAGTTGCCATACTGGGATGCGATTATGACGCATCCTATGTAGTCGGCCGGATTGATGGTGCACGTAATAGCATATTCCAGATTTCGGGCATCTGTCTTGTGATTGTTCTTCTGATATTGAATATTATTGTAAACCGTATTATGAAAAGCCTGAAGAAGGTTGATTGTAAAATATATGATCTGGTACATAATGAGGGAGATCTAACACAAAAACTGGATATTTCTTCCGGTGATGAACTGGAACTGATCTCGGAAAATATTAATTCACTGCTTGAATATATCAGAGCAATCATGCTTAACATATCCCATAATTCTGCACAGCTGGGGACTTCTACAGGAACGATTGCAGAAAGTCTCATCAGTGCCAAGGACAATATCTCAGATATATCTGCTACTATGGAGCAGATGAGCGCTGCCATGGAGGAAACCAGCGCTTCTCTGTATCAGGTCGATGAGTCAGTGGCTCATATCACGCAAAGCATCGGCAGTATTTCCGAAAAGGCTTCCGGTGAGCGAAATGCGGCGGCGGAGATTCTGCAAAAAGTACAGACCATTTATGAAACGGCGGAAACTGACAGACTGAAAGCAGAACGGCAGGCTGCGGAAATGTCGCAAAATATGGATGAACGAATCCGGCGTTCCAAGGCTGTGGAACAGATTAATATATTGACGACTGAGATTATTAATATTACTGACCAGACAAGCTTGCTTGCTCTGAATGCAAGCATTGAGGCGGCAAGGGCCGGCGAGGCCGGCAGGGGGTTTGCCGTGGTAGCCAGCGAGATAGGAGCGCTGGCAGATAATTCCGCCCGGGCAGCTGAGGGTATTCAGAAAGTCAGTAAAGAGGTGATTCATGCAGTCAATGAACTGGCCAGTGAATCGGAACGGATGATTTGTTTTATGAACGAGACTGCAATGGCCGGGTATGAGATACTGTTGGACAACAGCCTGAATTACAAAAATGATGTAAGTCATTTGAGTGAAACCATGAGTGGGTTTGCAGATGAGAGTTTGGATTTGAATAGAAATATCGACAGCATCAAGGAAGCTTTGGATGCTGTCAGCATAGCCGTGGAAGAAAGTGCGAAAGGTGTTGTCAGCGTTACGGAAATGGCATCCGACATGTCTATGAGTATGGAAAGTATCAAGGGTGAGGCTGAAAGTAATAAGGAGGTAGCTGGAAAGTTGGAAGGAGAAGTTCGGAAATTCAAGTTATGATTCGCGAATCTGTAAAACTCTGTAAAACGGGGAAGGCGATGGATAGGGGATTCTGAATGAAAGGTAATAGAAGCGCCTAAGCAAAGGAGATACAAGATGGTACGGGAAGCATTGAGAGAGGATCTGCAACAGGTATTAGAGTTATATCTGTGTCTGCATGAGGAAGCTATTCCCCAGGAGTCGGAACATCTGACACACACCTGGGAACAGATTGTACAGGACGAGAACCATCACCTAATCGTCAATGAAATGGATGGCAGGATCGTGTCATCCTGTGTATGTGTGATCATTCCCAACCTGACCAGAAATGTGCGGCCCTATGCCTTTATTGAAAATGTAGTCACTCATGAGGATTACAGAAAGCGGGGATTGGCTTCGGCCTGTCTGGCGTATGCAAAACAGGTCGCACAGGAGAATCATTGTTATAAGATGATGCTGCTGACCGGGAGTAAGAAGTCTGAGACACTGGAGTTCTATAGGCAGGCGGGTTATAACAGCACGGATAAGACGGCGTTTATACAGTGGATAGATATGTGACGGCGGAGCAGGGAATCAGGGTCGTTACAGGCTGGAAGCAGCTGGGGGAGGGGTATGAAAGTTTCTTCTTTTTTGTATTTTGCAAGATTTGGGATAGAAACTATATTATTTCACAGGAAAAAACCTATTCTGGGCACCGTGATTGTCTCGGATAAGTGTAATTTACAGTGCAAGCACTGCTCTGTCAATAATATTACCGCAGTGGTTCATCCATATCACCAGATTCGAGATGAGATGAGGCAGCTATATGACATGGGTGTGCGTATTTTATTTTTCTGCGGTGGAGAGACCTTTTTGTGGAAAGATGGTGATAGGGGACTGCGTGATCTGGTGATTGAGGCAAAGAGGATGGGATTTCTGATTGTCAATGTGGTCACGAACGGCACTTTTCCTCTTGATCTGCCGGAAGCGGATCTGATCCTGTTAAGCCTGGATGGGGACAGGGAGCGTCATAACGCGATCAGAGGCGATACCTATGATACGATCATGGACAATATAGAAAAGGCTTCATCCGATAATATCTGTTTCTATATGGCGGTTAACCAGATCAATCAGGATGCTATTCGCCATGTGTGTCTGACTGCAAAGTGTATGTCCAATGTCCGAGCGGTCTCTTTTAACTTTCATACACCTTATCCGGATACCAGGGATTTGGCGCTCAGCAGGGAAGAGAAAACAGTCTGCTGTGAGACGATCACGCAGATGATGCGGGAAGGTGCGCCGGTCTTTAATTTAAAGAGCGCTTTCCCATATCTGATTGACAATAAGTTTCCCACACCCTGTCATCAGTGCGTTGTAATCGAGAATGGCAAGGTGAGCACCTGCGGACGCTGTATTGAGGTGCCGGGATTGTGTGAACAGTGCGGCTACTTTTTTGTGGCGGAATATACACTTTTGTTTCGCGGAAACATTAAGATTATGCTGGAGATGCTTAAGACTTATTTAAAATACATATAGGGAATCCATATAAGGTGATTTATGAGTGTGATTACAAACCTGACGAGGACATGGTTGACCCGTTCGGCGAAGCCGTTTCTTTTTACAAATGAATATGATCAGCGGCTGCCTTATGAGACCTGTGAAAATCTGGGATTATATATTCATATCCCTTTCTGTGAGAGCGTCTGTAATTTCTGCCCCTATTGTAAGACATTGTATTCTGAGATATTGTGCGATCGTTACCTTGATGCATTGCTTCAGGAGATTCATATGGTGGGGCGGCAGATGAAAGGGAAAAAGACGGTCACCAGTCTGTATTTTGGCGGTGGGACGCCTGCTCTGGCTGCAAACAGAATCGGAGAAATCATTGAGGCGGTCAGGGAACATTTTATCATCACAGAAGGCATTGGGGTGGAACTGCATCCGGACAATGTGAAGGTTCCTGTGCTGCGGATGCTGCAGACGGCGGGGGTTACTAAGATCAGCATTGGCATACAGTCTTTTCAGGAAAAGTTTCAGCAGATTTTAGGACGGAAACCGGTAGATCTGTCGGCCATGAAAGCGGCTCTGCAGGAAGTTACCTTTGAGACCGTGTCCATGGATTTTATCTTTGCGCTGCCGGGGCAGAGTTTTGAGGATTTGAGGACAGATATTGACAGCGCCTTTGCCAACGGGGCTAATCATATCGCGATATATCCTTTTATTGATTTTACTTTTACGGAAAGTTCCGTTCGGGTCCAGCCCAAGAATAGGAAACGCAAACTGCTCGATGATATTACCGGATATTGTCTGGGCCGGGGATATGTTCGCAGTTCCATCTGGACATTTGCCAAAGAGGAGGAGGCAAGATACTCTTCCATGACCAGGGATAACTTTCTGGGATTTGGCTGTTCTGCGACCACGCTCTTAAAAGAGCAGTTCAAGATTAATACTTTTTCCGTGGAGGCGTATTGTGAGAGAATCCAAAGTGGTAAACTGCCGACATCCTTGACGCTTCGATTTACCAGGCGGCAGCGGATGGTGTATTATCTGTTCTGGACTGCTTACAGTACCCGGGTGGATGCTGCGGATTTTGAAAGATTTTTTGGTGTTTCCTTAAGGCGGATGTATGGAACCGCGCTGATGATGGCAAGGTTGCTGGGGTTAGTGACTTGCGAAGGCAATCTCTATACAATGACGCTGAAGGGCGCATTCTATTATCATTATTATGAGAATTTCTATACGTTGTCTTATATAGATAAAATGTGGGGCATCATGCGCAGGGAAGCTTTTCCGGAACAGATCCGGCTGTGAGATATTCATGCAAACAGAGCGCCAGATGACTGCTTGCGGCACAGTCATAGCTTTTTGAAATAATTTGCAGACAGTAATCCAATCACACATACGATGACGCCGGTAGGAAGCAGAACAAGAGCAACCGTTCCACAGAACCTGTCAAAAAGAAATCCATATACCATTTGCCCTATGGGCTGGACACATAAGGTAATAGCTGATGTATAAGCCATCACTTTGCCGATCAGGTGGTTTGGTGTCCTTTGCTGGATCAAAGAGACGGCATAGATGGAAAAAATGCTGATGATGATCTGCATGCCGCCGAAAGAAAGCAGGGTGATGCCATATATTGTCAGGGGACTGAACGGAAACAGGAAGGCGATTCCGGCAGGCATTATAAACGCACCCAGTAAGGCGAGCAGGGCAGGGATGCAGCGTGTCTTTAGTCTGGAACTGAGAAGTCCGGCCATGATACTGCCGATGATGGTTGCGACTGCCAGGATGCTCTCTGCCGCGCCGTAGTACCTGGCGTTCAGCGTCAAGACAGCGCGCACGAGAAAGGGCAGCCCCACCAAAAGGAGTCCCATCACAAAAAATCTGCAAACAGCGGTTAGGAGAAGCAGTTTAGACACGAAAGACTGTTCCCTGAACATATAGTGCATACTTTCCATAAAATCCTGACGGATGATGGAGCGTATGCCTTTTTCGTGTGGGGGACGTTCATATGATAAGCGGATGAAACATTCGAACAAGGCGGTAGCAAAGAAGCACCCCACACTGGCCAGCATCACAGGACGCAGACCCAACGCGGTATATAAGATACCGCCCAGCATGGGTGCTGTCAGATAGGACAGAGAAGCAATCTGGTTTACCACAGCGTTGCCCCTGAGGATATTATCACCGGTCAGCATTGTGGGAATACAGGCCTGTACGGTAGGGGTCTCAAAGGCGCCTAAGATGGACAAGAGGACGAGCAGGATGCTGATTATGGCGAGGCCGTTTTGACCGGATAAAAGCAGAACTGCACATAACACAAAAACACCGGATAACGTATCCAGGGCCACCATAATATTGCGGCGGTTACATCTGTCGGCGAGGATGCCGCCGAAGGGGGAGAGCAGGATGGTGGGAATGGTGGACAGAGAAAGGATTCCTGCAAACACGGCGGCGGAACCGGTTACGTCCAGCACATACATGGACAGGGCCAGTTTGAGGATAAAATTACCGAATAGGGACGTCAGCTGACCTAAGATTAACAGGATGAAATTCGGGGTAAATAATTTAGGGGTCATAGTTTTGGCTCTCCTTTATCTGTGAGATCTGTTATTAGCTGTTCGGTGAAAGATATGCTGTCCGCATCATAGAGCGGCAGGCCCATGCTGGATAGTACTTCCATGACAAAACGGTACTTATGGAGCAGTTCTTCCTCGGTCGCAGGGAAAACCGATGGCAGCATCCAGAAATTGATCAACGGCAGCAGTTCGGACAATTCTTTTGGATATTCTGTTTTGATAGAACCGTCCCGTATGCCTTCTTCCAACAGTTCCAGCCACAAGGGTGTCAGAATGTGCCGGTTCTTTGCAATCGCGGCAGCTAGGATGCGGGGATCTTTTAAGATGGAGGCCGCCTGCATATTCAGGGCATTGCGCTTCTCATCCGACTGGTTTAGGGAGAGTAAGGCTCTGATCTTTTCGAGAGCGTTTAGGTCTTGCCTTTTTCTGACGGCATCAAAGGGATTGTTTTCAAAGAACAGCTGGTTTCCCAGGGCATGCATGACTTCTTCCTTGCTCTGAAAAAAGCGGTAGAACATGCCTTTGGCGCCGCCCGCAAGTTCCATGATATCGGAGACGGAGGTGGCCTCATAGCCTTTGGAAAGAAAGAGGGATTGTGCTGCACTTAAGATTTCCTGTTTCCATTGTTCCGGTGTTTTTTTGACTGGTCGTGCCATGGTGTCTGCTCCTTTTGTGAGAGTGATTTTGGTCGTTTCGTAAAGGTGTGTCATGTATTCTATTATCTATAAACATTCCTATTAACATCCTAAGATAATTATTGACTGATGGTCAATAATTATCTTACACGAGATCGGAGGAGTAGTCAATAGAGAATGTGAAAGTGAAAGAATGATTGGTTTTGGGGAGAAATTAGGAATATCAGGAGTATGTTTCTGCAATGTTATGTTATTATTAATACGTGTCTGCTATAATAGACGCAGATTGCCGGACAGATACAGACGGAAAAAGAAGACGGCAGCACGCAGATAACTTTTACAGAAGAAGTACAGGTCAACAACCCGATTATGAATTTGTTTATGAATGCATATCTGAAAAAACAGCAGGCCCGGTATATTGCAGATCTTAGGAAAGCAATTGACAGGGCGGGTGAATAACGGAGAGATTAGGGATATTGAAAGAATATGAGGAAACGATTAGCAGCGGTAGTCGGCATCAGTATGGTGCTTTTATTGAGCGGATGTGCAAATAAAGATTCTGTTAATTTAGAAAAGGGCGTTTCTGCCCCGGTGGATACAGTAACTGAGCAGGAAGAGAGTGGATTGTCTGATGTAGAGCATATCGCCTCACTCTATCGTGATATTTATGAGAATGCACAACAGTCAACCACATTGGGTGACCTGGAGGTGACAAGAAACTTTGTCCGGAGACTGGGGGAGTGCGGGTACGCCGTTGTGGATGAGAACAATCAGATTGATATGGCAAATCCGCAGCAGGTCGTGGATTTTTATAATATGACAGCAAAGAAAGAGACGGCAGAGCTGACGCTCATTATGGTTATTGATTCCGGCGGGTTTATCCAATATGATTTTCTGTCTAAGGATGGTGTGGTGGAGGTCGAAAGAGGATATTATCAGTATGTGGATGGGAAACTGGAAGATATCAATAGGGCCGCTTATATAGCGCAGGATTGGCAGTATACGCAGGAGGGTTATCTTGTGTTTGAGGGAGATTTTTATTCCGATAGTTATCATGCGCTTGTGGCCAGTGATGCGACAGAACACGTGGCGGTCAGGGTGGAACCGCTTCCTGACAGATGCAGGGAACTGAATAGGGATTATCTACTGCCTGCGGGCTACGGCAAAAACAATCTGTTTCTTGTGGACTGGGATGAGACAGATTATGGGTCATTGAACTTTTATGATGTATTCGATAAATTTTATCCGGATGTTTATCAGCGATTGGTTCCTTATGCAGCGGATGGTAATGTAAATGCAGAAACGGTTTATCAGATACCGGCAGATACTTTTGAAAGGGTGATTGGCAGATATTTTAAGATAGAGACAGGAGTGCTGCGGCAAAAGACCATCTACAATCCGGAAGGGGAAACTTATGAATACAGACCGAGAGGATTGTATGAGAGTGACTATGCGGATGTTCCATACCCGGAAGTGGTAGATTATCAGGATAACAGTGATGGCACCATAACACTTACGATAAATGCCGTATACCCGGAAGAAAATACATCCAGAGCATTTACCCACGAAACGGTGGTTCGTCCGCTGGAAGACGGCAGTTTTCAATATGTGTCCAATCAGGTGGTTTATCCGGAAGACAATTATGATGCCTGGTGGCATGCCGGACGGATGGATCAAAAGCAGTGGGAAGAAACTTACAGCAGCGCAGCCCATATCGATGAAAACTGCGGCAGCGGGGAATATAGCAGTGTATATACTGACGAGGATGGAAGTCTGCTCTCCGAGACGGAAAAGAAAAAGCTGAAAGAAGAAGTCATAACAGCAGTCAGACAGGCAGAAGAAGTATATGAGGATGCGGATGTAGAAGAGGATTTAATCTATGGTCATATCGTAAAGGACTTTTCCAGAGAACAGAGAAATAAGGTGGTATGCTTGCTGGGAGAGGCGGGATATGTCAGTGTGACAGAGGATGCCAATATGCAGAATCCTGAGGCAGTTCAGGATTTTTATGACGCATATCAGAACAGACAGGATGCCATGGTCACGGTGTTTGATGTCAGAACCAATGGGACAATCGGCGTCTGCACCTTTGTGCACCGGGCGGGAAAGTTACAGACCTGCTATGTCCAGATTGCCTGGCAGGAGGGAGGGATACCGGAGATTACATCGGCAGAGGTCAGTGACCTTCAGCAGATAAAGCTGACGGAAAAGGGATATTTCATTTATGCCTATGAGTATGTGCCCTATCATTCCAGCCTGCGTCAGTATTGGCGGGTTTCGCCGCTTTCCGATGCGTGCCGGGAATTGACGGAACGATATGTGCATGGAATAAGTTATGTAAACTACAATGCCTTTGTGACAAACTGGGATGAAAGCAATGCAGAAGATATCCTCATGCCCTGTATGTTTGAGGATATTTACCGGATTGATACGGGAAATAGAATACAGCCAAAGAACGGGGAGATACCGGCTAAGACTTATGAAAGGATCATGACCACTTATTTTCCGGTGACCGTAGAGCAGGTTCGGGAAAAATGCGGCTATCAGGCGGATACGGACAGTTATCCTTATGAGATGATTTTTTCCAGGCAGTATCCGCCTTTTGGCGAAGTAGTGGACTATGTGGAAAATCCGGATCAGACGATTACTCTTATGGTTGACGGTGTGTGGCCGGACTATGATTCCGACTGCGCATTTACAGGCAGGATTACCGTAGAACCGCATGATGACGGCACCTTCCGGTATCTGTCCAATTCGATAGAAAAAGGAGAGTTGGATATTCCGGTGGTAGAGCCATAGAGAAAGAGGATGTGAATTTTCAAATTGTGCAGACAAAAATTTCGCAGTACTGCATAAACTGGGTATGGATGTACGGCCGGGCATCATATTGTAGTCTTGAAAAGGGAGAAAATACCATATATAATGTAAAAATAGGGTATGTTGAATCGTTAGTTTTTGGGAGATGTTGTTATTCACATTACGGTGTAAAATTGCGAGAAAGGATACGGAAATTATGAAAAAAATATTCACCAAAAGACTTTTACCTACATGATTGTAGCACTGCTTGTTACAATCATTGCAATATTTACATTACAGACAGTCACAAACAGCTATAGTAATCAGGTTTCCAGCCAGAACAAACTGGCTGATGTGAAGGAAAAACTGGCTGGCAATGAAGCGAATATTGCACAGCTTACGGAGAATCTGGGACAGAATAATCTTGCCAAGGCAAGAGCTTTTGCCGATATGCTCGCGGTGCAGCCTTCCATCGCAGATGATCCGGTAAAGTTACTTGAGATCAGGGACAGACTGATGGTGAATGAGGTACATATTATTGACGAGGAAGGAATCATCACCAGCAGTTCCATTGATGCCTATGTGGGCTTTGATATGAAGAGCGGTGAGCAGTCTAATGCGTTCATGGTGATCGTGGACGATCCTTCCATCGAGATTGTGCAGGAACCCCAGAAGAATGTGGCAGAAGGAATCATCATGCAGTATATCGGCGTGGCCAGGACAGATGCCAAGGGCCTGGTGCAGGTAGGTGTGCGCCCGGAAGTTCTGGAGAAAGCACTTGAGGGAACAGACATTTCCGTGGTGCTTAACGAGATTGATTTTGGCACAAACGGTTATGTTTATGCCATAGTTAAAGAAAGCGGTCTGCTGCTCGCCTATCCGGATACTATAATGCCGAAGATAACGGGGATAAGGTGATCGGAACATTTCTTCCGGCTTCGGAATATTATGCGGCCCGCCGGAATCAGACGCTGATCGTATCCTTCAGTATGCTCGTGATTTTTGGAGTACTGCTTTTTACAATTGACAGGATGGTTGACAGTAAGATTGTACAGGGGATTAATAATATCACCAATGGCACCAAAGAAATTGCAGAGGGTAATTTTGATATTGTCATTAACGAAGAAGGCAATCCGGAATATGCGCAGCTTTCGTCCAGCATTAATAAAATGGTGGAGAGTATCTGCCAGAGCATGCGGGAGAATGAGAAACTGATGGAACAGCAGGAACAGGATGTAGAGAATAACCGGATGCTGATTCAGAATGTGAAGGATGCCTGCAGGGAATTGAGCCAGGTGTCCGGCCGGACTCTGGAAAATGCGGATAGTATCTATAATGGCACAGAGAGACAGGAACAGGCAGTTTCAGATCTCGAGAAGATTATGGAACAGCTTACACAGGAATTAAACAACAGTGTAAATGCTTCCAATGAGATTACAGCCGCATCGGCGGCGACTGCCGGGGAAATTGTCGAGACACAGGCGCAGATGACATTGCTGCAGAATTCCATGCAGAAGATCAGCGATATGTCCATGCAGATTGAGAAAATTATTGATGAGATCAACTCCATTGCGGAGCAGACCAATCTGCTTTCCTTAAATGCCTCCATTGAAGCTGCCAGAGCAGGTGAATCAGGCAGAGGATTTGCAGTGGTTGCTTCTCAGGTAGGTGAACTTGCGGCGAGAAGCGCACAGGCGGCGAAGGAGACAAACGAACTGATCACGAATTCCCTGCTGGCTGTAAAGGAAGGGCAGGACATCACCGAGCAGACCGTGAGTACCTTTGGTGTGGTAGTGAAAAATATTGAACAGTCCAGACAGGATGTGGAATCTATATCCCAGATGGTACAGCAGAATGTATCGATTGTGGATCTTGCCGTCAAGCAGCTGGTACAGATTACCAATGTGGTGACGGAGAATGTGGATATTTCTCAGAATACGAAAGAAGCGTCTTCCAATATGGCTGATATCACGGACAGCCTGCTGGAAATGATCGAGGCATAAATTGGGAGATTGTAAGGGAAAATATATCCGAGTCGTAACCATTAAAGGATAAGGTATGTTATCGGGGCGGCTTCTGGCCGCCCTGCTTGTAATAAGGAGCTAAATCTCATGGAACATAGAATACTTTTGCTGGAAGATGATATCAGTTTGATTGACGGTCTTTCGTACTCTCTTGGTAAAAACGGCTATATCGTAGATGTGGCGCAGACGGTCAGGCAGGCGTATGAGTATTTGCATAAAGGGGCATACAGCCTGTTGCTGCTGGATGTTACCCTGCCGGATGGAAATGGTATGGATGTGTGCAGTTTTGTGCGGGAAAAGGGAGATCAGGTGCCGATTATTTTCCTGACAGCATTGGATGAAGAGGTCAATGTGATCCGGGGGCTGGACAGCGGTGCAGATGACTATGTCACAAAACCTTTTAAGCTGGGAGAACTATGTTCCAGGATCAGGGCATTACTGCGAAGAAGCAGCGCCGGTGAAAGCGGTGAGGCAAAGATGCTCTCTGCCGGAGCGTTAACAGTCGATCTGCTTGGCGGCAGGGTCTCTTTGGATGATCAGACATTAGACCTGACCGGTGCGGAATACCGCCTGTTGTGTCTGTTGGTTCAAAATGCAGGGCATACGGTGCTGCGGAGTACTATCTTAGACGCACTGTGGGATGGGAACGGTAATTTTGTGGATGACAATACGCTGTCTGTTTATATCCGCAGACTGCGTGAGAAGATAGAGGAGGATCCGTCCGATCCGAAGCATTTGCTGACGGTGCGGGGATTTGGATTTACGTGGCGGAAGTGAGGATGATAGCAGGCGGTAATATGAGTCCGAATTGACATAGAAACAGGTATGCTGCATGAACTTGAAAGTGCACAGGAAGGATTACGGAGGATTTATATGAGTATTTTGCAGGAAAAAACAGCACGGTATTATTTCATATCTCTGATGTGTCTGATAGGATTCTTTTTCCTATGGATATTCTTTCTTTCCTGGTTTCATGGCAAGGAATCGCAGCATCTTATTTTTGAGAAAGAGCAGACCATGGTGTCTTCCCTTATGGAACAGGGTGTTGACCAGTCTTTGATTGCGAGGGCGCTCAAGGATTCTGCAGCCACCAGGGAAGGCGTGGAACTGTTGCAGCAGCTTGGACATACGGATTCTGCGCCTGTTGTGCTTTTTTCTTCCATAGATAGGTCAGTGCATCTGTTTATGGGAATCGCAGTTGTAGTGACAGGAATTTGGGCGCTCATTCTGCTTGAAATGACGGTTCACTTTCTAAGACGGCGGGAAAACTTGTATCAGGAAGCAGAAGGCATTATCACACAATTTTCTGATGGGAATTTTGAAAAGCATCTGCCCCAAAATGAGATTGGAAGTATTTATCAGCTGTTTGCGGCAGTGGAAGAACTGGCGGTGGCCCTGCGGGCGCAGAGCGAGAATGAGCAGCATATGAAAGCGTTCTTAAAGGATACGATTTCTGATATTTCTCATCAGCTGAAAACGCCGTTGGCGGCCCTGCATATGTATACGGAGATCATATCTCAGGAGCCGGATCATATGGAGACAGTAAAGCGATTTACTGATAAGGCCATGCAGTCTCTGGAACGAATCGAGCAGCTGGTGCAGGCGCTGCTTAAGGTGAGCCGTATCGATGCCGGAAGCATCGTCTTTCAGAAAGATAAACAGTCCGCCGCCAATCTAGTCAGTGGGGCGATGGAGGATTTGTCTGTCAGGGCACAAAAGGAAGGCAAACGGATTGTCATAAAAGGCAATCCTGAGGAGTTTTTTTTGTGTGACGGGCAGTGGACCAGAGAGGCCGTGGCCAACCTGATTAAAAACGCCCTGGATCATACCGAGAACGGCGGCGTAGTCACGATTTCCTGGGAGAGTTCCCCGGCCATGTTTCGGCTGGCGGTTGCCGATGATGGCTGTGGCATTGCCGAAGAGGATATTCATCATGTTTTCAAGCGGTTTTATCGGAGTAAGAGGGATTGTAACAGGCAGGGTATCGGTCTTGGGCTTTCCCTTGCCAAATCCATTGTGGAAGGACAAGGAGGCATACTCTCCGTGAGCAGTACACCGGGGGAAGGAGCTGTCTTTACGATTCTCTTTTTTCTTACAAATTCGTAAGTTAATATTCACCGGATTGTAAGGTGCCCCTGTTATCCTTATCATAAAGGCCCGGATGAAAAAGTTTGAGGGTCTGGGAAGGAGAATGAGTGACACAATGGAAATCATGAAAGTAGAAGATCTGTGTAAAATTTACGGCAGGGGCGAAGCGGTGGTGGAGGCCTTAAGGCATGTCTCTTTTACACTTAAGAAGGGGGAGTTCGCGGCGGTGATCGGAGAATCCGGTTCCGGCAAGAGCACCCTTTTAAATTGTATCGGAGCCTTAGACGAACCCACCAGTGGCAGGATTCTGCTGGATGGACAGGATTTGTTTGCCATGGCAGAAGAGGAGAGAACGATTTTCAGACGCCGCAATATCGGTTTTATCTTTCAATCGTTTTATCTGATACCGGAATTGAATGTGGAGCAGAACATCATTTTTCCTTTGTTATTGGATTATAAAAAGCCGGATGCCCGTCAGGTGGAGGAGATTCTGGAAGTGCTGGGATTGCAGGAGAGGCGCAGGCACCTGCCGGGACAGCTTTCCGGCGGACAGCAGCAGAGAGTGGCAATCGGCAGGGCATTGATTGCGAAACCCAAGTTAATATTGGCGGATGAACCCACCGGCAACCTGGATCGGAAGAACAGCCAGGAGGTGATGGAACTCTTGACAAAGGCATCCAGACATTATCAGCAGACCATTCTGATGATCACACATAATCCGAATCTCATCACTTCGGTGGATCGTGTCATGCGGGTGTCTGATGGTGTTTTGAGCGATCTGGGAGGGAATGTCAATGAAAAATTATCTTAATCTGATATCCATTTCGGCAAAGATACACCGCAGACAGACTCGGATGACAAGATGGTGTATTATCATTTCTGTCTTTTTAATCTCCGCAATCTTTGGTATGGCAGATATGTTCCTGCAAAGCCAGAAAAATCTGGCAGTGATGACGGACGGCGCATGGCACGTGATGTTCCGGGAACTGGATGAGGAGCAGATGACACTGCTTGCCGCCAGACCGGAGGTAAAGACAGCGGTACGTTACGCGGCGGCTAACTATAAACTTGATATGGGGTATTCGGTTGCAGGAGTGCAGACAGTGCTGTGCGGATTTGACGAAAGCTTTTTTGAGATATATCCGGGTGCCCGTCTGCTGGACGGCGGATTTCCAAGAGAAGAGGGGGAGGCGCTTGTAACAGAAAGCATGAGGGACAGAGAGGGGCTTTGTGTGGGTGATATCGTGGAGGTAACAGCGCCTGACGGTTCTTTATCCTTTCGAATCAGCGGTTTTGTGGAAGATACTTCTATGCTGTTACAAACAGATGCGTTCGGCGTGTTTATGAATATAGATACCTATATGTCCTGTTTCCGGGACGTAACACGGAAGGAGGATATTGCCTATTATGTGGAATTTGTTCCTCATTGCAGGATCCAGAAGGCAATCCGGGATATCTGCAGCCAGCTGTGTATTTCGGAGGATATGGTCAGTGAAAATGCTAAGTTGATGGGCAGCATGATGCAGAGCAGTGACAATTACATCATGATGCTTTATCTGGCGGCCTTTATTCTGGCAGTGCTGGTGTCGATTTCCGGTATGATGATGATCCTGGGAAGTATGAACAGTAATGTGGCACAAAGAACAGAGTTTTTTGGGATGATGCGGTGTCTGGGTGCGACCGGAAAGCAGGTGCGGCGTTATGTACGGATGGAGGCGCTTTCCTGGTGTCTGAAATCCATCCCGCAGGGACTTCTTGGCAGTGTTGTGATGGTGTGGGCGCTGTGCAGGATGCTGCAGCTGATCACCCCTACCTGGTTTCGGGAAATGCCGGCATGGGGAATCAGCTGGCCGGGGATGGGTGCCGGTCTGGCGATTAGTCTGCTGACGGTGCTTTTGGCAAGTCGGACGCCGGCGCGTAAAGCTTCGGCGGTATCTCCCCTGACGGCAGTTTCCGGTAATGCGGATACAGTGTTTGCGGCGAAAAGAGCCGCTCATACCAGATGGATGCATGTGGAGATGGCACTGGGACTGCATCATGCGGCAGGCAGCAGGAAAAACCTGATTTTGCTGACCTCCTCCTTTGCCTTCAGTATTGTCCTGTTTCTGGGATTTGGCATCGGGGTTGATTTTATGAAGCATGCGATCGTGAGTCTGCGGCCTGATACACCGGATGTATCCATAGTCAGTTCAGAAAACACGGGAGCCATACCAGATTCTCTGATAGCAAGGCTTAAAGAAAATCCAGAGATAGAACGGGTTTTCATACGTGCCGCTTCTGAGGGGATGCCAGATGAGAAGGGGAAGATGATTCTGGATATCCAGCTGCGAGACCTGTCTGATGATGTGGTGGAAGAGATTCGCAGTATGGCGGGGGAAGGATACCGATTTTCAGACAGCCGGGCCAAAAACAGGGAGACGAGAGCGGTTTATTTTTCCTTTGCGCTGTTTGTCTATGGATTTCTGGCGGTAGTTGCCCTGATTGCTTCCTTTCATATCATCAACAGTATTGCCATGGGCGCAGCGGCGCGGATGCGGCAGTATGGAGCCATGCGGGCGATTGGGATCAGTGTCCGGCAGCTGCAGAAGATGATTGCGGCGGAGACCTTTGCTTATCTATTCGGCGGACTGGCAGAAGGACTTATACTGGGGCTGCCGATTCATTATTATCTGTATCGATGGGCAATCACCGGGAGATGGGGTGATGTATGGAGGTTTCCGCTTCCGGAATGTCTGGTGATTGCGGCGGTTATGACTGTTTCGGCATTAGCGGCCATGACCGGGCCGGTACGAAAGATTCGGGGGATGTCGGTGGTGGAGACAATCAATAAGAGATGAAAACGATGTAACAATAAATTTGGAAAATATTTCGGGCGGTCTTGTACCGCCTGTTTTTTTAGGCTATTATGGTAGCAAATAGGCGGACAGATATGAATGGAGGAAAATAATGGAATATATCAAAGTGCAGGAAAATGGTATTAACATAGTGTTCGGAATTACCGGGAAAAGGCAGTTAAAACTCCTTCACTTTTCCAGGAATGCGTTTTGTGAGGAAGCGTTGTGTAAAGTCGGGCCGGAATGTAAAGCGGAAGACCAGGTGAGAAAAGAGCAGTTCCTGGAGGAAGCGTTTCAGTTGGTGCAGATAAGTTTATCCGGCTATGACCGCCCTTATGAGAAACATGGAAATAAGCATATTGTCACGGCGCCGGGGTATCTGCTCACCTATGTGGGCATGGAAGACAGCGTAAATGAAACCGGGCGCAGATTGGTGATTACCCAAGAGGACAGAGCGGTGACTCATGTCCGTGTGGAGACGGTGATGCAGTTTTATAACGGAACATCTATTGTCCGAATGTTCAATAAAGTGACGAATGAGGGAGAGCAGACACAATGTCTGGAATACCTGTCTTCTTTCTGTTATACAGGCATTGAAAAGGAAGGCAGTGATAATTCCGATGCCAAGATGCGGGTGCGGATTCCATACAACGGCTGGCAGAAAGAGATGAGCATTAAGGAGTATACCTTCGGGGATGTGGGACTGACCCAGACGCAGCCGGGGGTGTATCAGCGCACATCGCAGGTGTTAGAAGTGACCAATACCGGAAACTGGTCTTCCAAGAAATATCTGCCCCTTGGTTATATAGAGAATACACAGGCTCATACAAGTCTGTTCTGGCAGATTGAGCACAACGGTTCCTGGCATTATGAGATTGGTGACCAGAACACACATTTCTATGTCTGTGTCAGCGGTCCCACGGAAGTGCAGTCTCACTGGTTTAAGAATCTGGCGCCGGGAGAGAGTTTTACCTCCGTGCCGGTGTCAGTGGGTGTGGCACAGGACAGTTTCGAGCAGGCGGTGGGGGAACTCACCAAATACCGCCGCCTGATTCGCAGACCAAATAAGGATAATGAAACTCTGCCGGTTATTTTTAATGATTATATGAACTGTCTGTTCGGTGATCCGACCACCGAGAAGGAATTGCCGTTGATCGATGCGGCGGCGGATTGTGGCTGTGAGTATTATGTGATCGATGCGGGGTGGTATGCGCCTGGCGAATGGTGGGACAGCGTGGGCGAGTGGCAGGAATGCAGGGAAAGATTTCCCGGCGGTATTAAGGAAGTGACGGATTATATTCGCAGCAAGGGCATGATTCCCGGGGTCTGGCTGGAACTGGAAGTGATGGGAATCAATTGTGATAAGGCAAAGAACGCGCCGGATGACTGGTTTTTTGTCCGTCATGGCAAAAGGGTGTTTGACAGAAGCAGGTATCAGCTTGATTTCCGCAATCCGGCGGTGATCGGCCATGTCAATGAGGTGATTGACAGGGTGGTAAATGAATATGGCGTGGGCTATATCAAGATGGATTACAATATCGAGCCGGGCATCGGTACAGAACTGGGAGCCGAGAGTGTGGGCCAGGGGATGCTGGAACATGAGAAGGCATATCTTGCGTGGCTGGATGATGTGTTTAGAAGATATCCGGATCTGGTGATCGAGAACTGCTCCAGCGGCGGTCTGCGGATTGACTATGCTTTACTTTCCCGTTACAGTATCCAGTCCACTTCCGATCAGGAAGATTACCGCAACTATGCCACGATTGCGGCCAATGCCGGGGCCGGAGTAACACCGGAACAGGCGGCTGTGTGGTCTTATCCCATGCGGAAGGGAGATAAGGAGGAAGTCATCTATAACATGGTAAATGCCATGCTGGGCCGGATTCACCAGAGCGGCCATCTGGCGGAACTTCCCGCAGAGCGGACGAAACTGGTGAAAGAGGGAATCGCCTGTTATAAAAAGATGCGTGCGGATATTAAAAGGGCGGTGCCGTTTTTGCCTTTGGATGTGACGGACAATGAAGACCTGTGGGCCTGTGGCGGATTGCAGACAGAAGACAGGGCCTATCTGGCTGTGTGGAAGCGGCAGATGGAAGGAAAGAACAATGACAGGCGGATCAAAGCTGGCACCATATGTTCTGACACAACCCTGTCCATACCGCTGGGTGGTCTGTCATTTGCGAAAGACGCAGTGCAGGTATCCTGCATTTATCCGGAGAAGGAGCCGGTCAGCTTTGTGGTTAAGGATGAGGTATTGACGGTTACTTTTGAGAAGCCGGTGATGGCGAGGCTGTTTGTGGTGGAAGGGAAGTAGCGAGATAATTATAAAGGTTGTAACAAGCGCAGCACAAACTTGCAAAACAAAAAATGTCAAAGTTAATGGATTTTAATTAATGAATGCTGCATCGTAAAACTGAGGAGAAAGTGTATAAAACCATAAAATTTAGAATGGTAAATTATTGACCAAATTATGGGTTACGTGTAAAATATTATGATAGAAAAGGCGATATATATTTAAAAGTATGTGTGTATCATAAGGGCAATTTGAGTTTCAAGTGTAAGAACTGGAGGCGGTGGAATATGTACAGGAATTGGAAAAAGTTGGCGGCCCTGGGTCTGGCAGTACTGCTTGGGTGTGCGATGCCTGTGAGTACGATGCTGGCGGCGGAGCAGGATGAAGAAACTGTTCAGGATACTGGAGAGAATGTTGTCGTGGATAACGAGGCTCAGGATGAGGCGGATACTCCGGACACAGACATTATCCCGGATGACGAAGCTGATTTATCCCAGGAGGACACTTTAGAGGATGATGTCGAAGCGGATGACGAAAGTGCCGGTGGTGAAGTGGTTGATGATAATGACGGCAGCGAGGAGATTATTCCGGAGATCATACAGAAAGCGCCTGCAAGGGCGCCGGAATCCCCAGAGAGTGTGGGAGCGCCTGTGATTGTTATTAAAAGGCAGGGGCAGGATAAAACCCAACACACTTTAGGCGGTAAGATAGAGTTTGAATATGTGAATACCTGGGCATCTTTGTTTGATGTTTCGGCAAGTCAGGATGGTTATGATGTTACACTGTTCTGCCATCTGGATAAAGTTGACAAAGATGGCGAGGTAAAAGATGAAGAACAGGTGGAAAAACTGTACTGGGGACAGGGGGAAACGGGGAACTCTCCTTCCGTGAATATCCCGGTATTAAATGATGGAAATTATGTTCTGTATGTAAAAGCGGTGGGCGAGGACGACCAGATTGCCTATGCCTGGGCCGGCGGAGTCGTGGTGGATACAGAGAATCCCAAGGTAACAGGGATAGAGAATGGGGGGACTTATCCGGATGGCACCGTATTCCAGGTGGTGGATGACAATTTAGAAAGTGTCACGATCAATGAACAGCCGGCAGTTCCGGAAGCAGATGGAAGCTATAAGGTGGTGGCAAATGGCACCTCCTGTGTAATCAAGGCCAAGGATAAGGCGGGAAACACGACAAGTTACAGTATTACCATACTCGAAGAAAATCCGGGTGAAGAGACGGATGTGATTTCTAAGAACGGAACCTATTCGTTGAAGTCAGGCAAGGAATATCAGCTGGCGGCAGGAAAATGGAAACTGTCAGGTGACAAATCCGTCTATCAGGGCAGCAGTACCTTTTATGTGGGTTCAGACGGTAATTATACCTTTATCAAATATTAGAATCAGAGAAAACAGTGAGCCGAAAGAGGGGCGTGATGAGTGATGCTTAAACAGATGTCATATAAGAAGATCATAATATGTGTTTGTGCCGCGGTGGCTGTAATCGCTGTGGCGCTGGTTGTACTTTTATCAAAGAAGGAAGAGGCCTTCCGGTCCATAATGGTCTATGATGTGGAAGGAAGCGCCGTGATCGAGCGGGAGACTGTGGGTTCCATGGATGCGGCGGAAAACCTGTATCTGGAATCCGGGGACCGCGTCAGCGTGGCGGCAGAGTCCAGTATGCGCATGAAATTGGATGACGATAAATATGTGATGGCAGAGGCGGATACGGTCTTTTCCGTGGAAGCGGAAGGGACGGATGCCGATTCTAAGACGAAGATCTGTCTGGAGCAGGGCGCTATTACCAATGAGATTCAGCATCCCTTGAGTGAGGGATCCCAGTATGAAACTTCCACGCCCAATTCCGTGATGGCAGTCCGCGGGACGATCTATCGAGTGGAACTGTATGTGGATGAGAATGGCGATCAAAATACAAAGATGTGTTGTTTTCAGGGAAAAGTCGGGGTGAGTCCGATTCTTCCGGATGGAACTTATGGGGAAGAAATCTTAGTTCCGGCAGGCAGCGAAGTGACTGTACATAAAGATGGAACGATGGATGAAGTGAAGGATATTGCCTATGAGGAACTTCCCAGTCAGGCGATTGAGAATCTGATCGGCATGGCGCAGGACGGACAGTCTATGGCGGGGATATCGCCGGAGGAACTGACACAGTTGGCTTCTGAAGCAGAGGATGTCAGCGAAGTATCAGAGAGTGAAGCACAGCAGACGGAACAGGCAGAACAGTCGGAGACAGTGGAAGCTGCCGCAGAGAACGCTGCGGATGAGAATACAGATGAACAGGTGCAGGCGAAGGCAGATACAGGAAAGAAGGCTTCGGCACAATCAGCTGAAAACGGGCAGGATACTTCTACATCGAAACAGCCGGTAGAACAGCCGTTGCCGCAGCCGCAGCCGCAGGTTCAGCCGAATACACCGCCAAAGGCAGTGGTACCGGTAAATAACAGTAACGTTGAGAATAGTAATGCAGACGGCGGAGACGCTCAGGAAGAAAATAACGGTAACGATTCAGCGGATGATGAATCAGATGATGATTCGGACGATGACAGATCAGATCATGATAAGCCGGATAAGGATAAACCGGATCACGATAAGCCCTCAAAGCCGGTGACTTACACAGTGACCTTTATGTATCAGGGCAAGGTATTTGCAACACAGACAGTATTAGTCGGAGAGTCGGTCTCAGCGCCCATGCTTATGCCGGCGCAGAGCGGCGAGTGGGATTTTGATTTTACAACCAAGATTGAGGCCAATACGACAATATCCTGGAAGTAGGAAGGACATTAGATAGAACGAGATGAAATATCTGAGTAAAATGAAAACGGCGGCGGTTACTGCCGCCGTTATTCTGGCCTCTCTGGCTTTGTTGTATTTTGGTACGGCGGGATTTCTGGATATGGGAATATCCGACAGGCTGAACCAGAGGGAGAGTGTCACCAACAAGAAAATATATATCATAGGGATTGATGATAAGACGCTGGAAAAATATGGCCCGGTTAACACCTGGAGCAGGGAGATTCCGGCCAGGCTTGTATCTTTATTAAACGGTACGGGCAAGGTGCGGCCGGCAGTCATCGGATTCGATGTGATTTACAGTGAAGAGGCTGACAAGGAGGCGGATGATTATTTTGCCGGTGTCTGCGGAGAAGCGGGCAATGTTGTGACGGCCATGAGTTTTTCTTTTAAAGAACAGCCCGAAACAGGAGCGGACGGGAAGATTGTCTATAATCCCTATCACGTGGATTATGTGATCGAACCTTATGATAGCTTAAAAAGTCAGGTAATGCTTGGATTTGCCAATACCTTTGTGGATACGGACGGCTATGTGCGTCAGGCCATGGCCTATCTGGATCACGAGGGGGTAAGGGAGTACAGTCTTTCTTCTCAGGTTTATAAAATCTATCAGGAGAGCCGGGGAGAGGAAGCGGTATTTCCGGCTGTTTATGGAAGAAATAACCGGTTTTATTTCACCTATTCCGCTAAGGCGGGAGGCTACAGTGTGGTCTCTATGGCAGATGTGCTGGATGGCACAGTAGATCCGGCAATCTTTCAGGATGCGGTGGTGCTGGTGGGCGCTTATGCGGTGGGTATGCAGGATGCCTATATGCCGGCTATCGCTCACAACAGTCAGATGTACGGGGTGGAGATTCATGCCAACATTATAGAGGCACTGTTGGAAGGCAAGACACAGCTTCCGATATCACCTTTTGCTTACGCGCTGGCGGCGGCGCTTCTGTGCGGCGTATTCTATATTTGCAGTGAAAAAATAAGGATGCTGTATTCTACGATTCTGCTGGCAGTCCTGATTGTGCTTAATCTCATCTTTGTAAAAATAATGTATGGGAACGGATGGATTGTTCCGACAATCCTTTGGCCGGTCTGTCTGATCGTGATCTATCTGGTACAGATGGTGCGCAGATATTTGGCGGAGATCATGCGCAGACGGCGGGTGATCAATGTCTTTAAACAGTATGTTGCGCCCCAGGTGGTAGATAAGATTAGCAAAGATAGGGATTTTGAACTGGTGATTGGTGGTGAGAACCGCCATATTGCAGTGCTGTTTGTAGATATCCGCGGCTTTACCACAATGTCGGAAAGCTTAAAGCCGGAGGAAGTGGTGGAGATTTTGAATGAGTATCTGGGACTTACCACGCAGGCTATTTTTGACAATGGTGGAACCCTGGATAAATTTGTGGGGGACGCGACCATGGCGGTATTCAATGCGCCCTTCGATTTGGATGATTATATTTTCCGGGCGGTTGCTACCGCATGGGATATGCAGGCAGGAGCGGAAGCGATTGTCGAGAAATTCCGTCAAAGATATGGTAAGAGCGTTTCCTTTGGGATTGGTGTCAACTGCGGCAATGCCGTTGTGGGAAATATCGGCTGTGACTTCCGAATGGACTATACGGCCATCGGTGATACTGTCAATACGGCCGCCAGATTGGAGAGCAATGCCAGACCTGGTCAGATTCTGATCAGCAGTGAGGTTTATGAGGCAGTAAAGGACAGAGTGACTGTGACACCCATCGGAGAGATTCCTCTGAAGGGAAAGAGCAAAGGGGTCTTTGTGTATCAGGTGGATGAAGTAAAAAAGGCGTAACAGGAAGAGAAAAGAGTTGCGTAAAATTTCTGGAGAGTAATCAGGTTTAATAAGCTGGATTGGTAATGGAGGAAAAATGAGTAAGCTGTATTTGGTTCCCGACAGGAAAGATATGGAGCGGATGTGCGCTCTGGCAACAGAGTACGGATGCGCATTTGAATATAATGATTTTTATATAGCGAAAGTCATGGATGATTCCGAGAAGCAGAAGAAAATCATAGAAGACTATAAAACTTCCGGAAATTTCTCCAAGGATACCATGCACGGTGCATTCTTAGATGTGACGATCCACAGTGATGATCCCCTGATCAGGGATGCTTCCATGCTGCGGATACGTCAGTCCATGGAGATTGCGAAGCGTATGGGGCTGAAGGGCGTTGTGTTTCATACGGGACGCCTGGCCGGGTTTCGGGCAGCACATTATCTGAATAACTGGCGTGACAGAAACGCAGCATTCTTTACGGAGATTGCACAACAATATCCTGCACAGCAGATTTATATGGAGAATATGTTTGATGAGGCGCCGGATATTCTGGCAGGGCTGGCGGAGAAGATGCGGGATGTCAAGAATTTCGGAGTCTGCCTGGATTATGCGCACGCCATGCTTTTCGGACGTTCGGGACGGGAGTGGATTGAGACACTTGCCCCGTATATCCGCCATATACACATCAATGACAATGATCTGCAAAATGACCTGCATCTGGCGGTGGGCGCCGGAACACTGGACTGGCAGGAATTTGATTGTCTGATCAGACAGAATCGGGTAGAAGCGCCGGTGCTGATAGAAGTAAATGGTTATGAGGCACAGAGAGAATCGCTTCAGTACATGAAGCGGCACGGAATATATCCGATGGAAAGAGAGAGGGAAGAGTAGGATGCATCTGCAATACAAAGATTTTGAAAAGATAATGGATATAGGCATACGCCTCTCCACAGACAGGGACAGAAATCGTCTGTTGATGACCATTCTGGATAAGGGGATGGAGATTACCAACTGTGATGCAAGTACCCTGTATCTATATGAGAATAACGAATTGCATTTTAAGTATATGAAGACACTTTCCAAGGGAATCAGCAGAGGATTGGACGGAGAAATTATTGATCTGCCGCCGGTGCCGATGAAAGAGGAAAATGTGTGTTCCTATGCGGCTATTCATCAGGAAGTCGTGAATATACCAGATGTGTACGCCAGCAGTCAGTTTGACTTTTCCGGGCCCAGACAGTATGACCGCCTGACCGGGTATCGTACACAGTCCCAGCTGGTGGTGCCTCTGGCTAATAATGAGAATGAACTGATCGGAGTCCTACAGCTGATCAATGCCATGGATAAGAAAGGCAAATTGATTGCCTTCAATGAAGAATATGATATTATTATCCGTGCGCTTGGAGCCATCGCTGCGATTGAATTGACCAATCTATCTTATGTGGAAGCGCTAAAGACACAGATCTATTCCTTTGTGGAGGCGCTCACAACGGCGCTGGAGGAGAGAACACCGTATAATGCCCTGCACACAAGGAATGTAGAAAAATATGCGAGCCTGCTGGCAGATTACATCACAGAATTACATAAAGAGGGAAAATCCGAGAAGACATTTGACTCTGCAAGAAAAGAGCAGCTGATGCTGGCGGCGCTCATACATGATATCGGCAAGATGGTGGTGCCCTTAAGCATTATGAATAAGGCTACCAGACTGGATACGGAAATAGAGAAGGTAGATGATCGGTTTGCATTGCTTAAGGCATTGTATGAGATTGATATGCTGCGGGGCAGGATAACCCAGGAAGATTATGAGACTGCCGTAACGGATTTGGAATCAGAACTTGCTTTTATCCATGAGATAGATGTGATTGATTATGTGACGGATGAGAACTGCGAACACATCAGAAAACTTGCCGAGAAACAGCATGTGGGGGAGGATGGCACGGTGCTTTTCTACCTGACTAAGAGGGAAGCCGAATGCCTGAGCATTCGAAGCGGAACCTTGACAGTGCAGGAGCGCAAAGAGATGGAGAACCATGTGGTCATGACTTCCAGGATTTTGGATAAAGTGCAGTTCTATAAAGGATTCTCCATGGTGCCCAAGTGGGTGGGCGCCCATCATGAGTATATGGATGGCAGCGGGTATCCCAATAAGCTGAAGGGCGATGAACTTGATCTGGAGACAAGGCTTCTGACAGTGGTGGATATTTATGATGCGCTGGTGGCCACGGACAGGCCATATAAGCAGCCAATTTCAAGGGCGAAGGCTATTCAGATTCTAAAGGATATGGCAAAGAAAGGCAAAGTGGACTTACAGCTTGTGGAGTGGCTGGACGAGGCGTTGGAACAGGAAGAGCAGGAAAAATAGAGTAGATTCGATAAGCACATATCGGCTGATGATTATAAAAAATATTAGTCCGTATGTGCTTGTTTTTTGCAGGAGGATTCGGCTAAATATAATTAGTTTAAATAATGGCTGAAGGACCAAGAGAGGCTGGAAAGACAACAATGCGTAAAATTAATGGAAGGTGCTCAATCTGCATCCGTACTCCAACAACATGTTAAAGCGTCTTGTCAAAATGCCTAAGCTATATTTCTATGAAACTCGTAGAGTTTGCGGAGCGGTTCGTGGGGTGCGAACTGGGGCGGCGGAACTAGATTTTTGCAGTTAAAAAGAGAAGCGGAAAGGAGATTTACTATCATGAGGAAGGTAATATGTTTTCATAATCCGGAGGAGGTAAACGGATATCTGAGTAACTGGTTTATGGCAGACTTTTGTGTGGGGGATATTCAATTTTCTTCCATGGAGCAGTATATCATGTATCAAAAGGCAGTTCTTTTTCATGATATGGATATTGCGGAAGAAATCTTAAAAACGGCTGATGTTGGGAAAATCAAAGCATTGGGACGTTCTGTGAAAAATTATGAGGATGTAATATGGAATGGCATGCGGCAGGTGGTTGTTTATCAGGGGTTACTGGAAAAGTTTCGGCAAAATGAAGAACTGAAACAGAGCCTCCTGGCAACGAAAAATCATATTATAGCAGAGTGTGCAGTGCAGGATAAAATATGGGGGATTGGCCTTTCTATGAAGGATGACAGGCGGTTTGATTTGAATGAGTGGCAGGGACAGAATCTGCTGGGGTTTGCTTTGATGTGTGTGAGGGAGAAGGTGGGGTGTGAGAGCGGAAGTTTATGAGGTGGGTTTCCAGAGGGATCTAATCCGGAACGCTCGGCACTGTATGTTGGAATTAGGAATCTATAGCGCCCAAAAAGATTGTATAAAAATGTAATATATGATAAATTTAGGATAATAGAAACGAAACAGGACGGTGAGAATGAATGAGTCAGGGGAAGCTGGTTCGTGACAAAATTCCGCAGATCATAACTGCCGCAGGAAAGAAACCCATCACAAGGATTTTGGAGCAGGAAGAGTACCTTGCGGAACTTGACAGGAAACTGAATGAGGAAGTTGCAGAGTATCAGACGGATAAGTCCATTGAAGAGATGGCGGATGTGCTGGAGGTGCTTTTGACAATCTGTGAGGCCCGCGGGCATTCTGTGGAGGAACTGATGGCTGTGCGGGAGGAAAAGAGACAAAAGCGCGGCGGTTTTGAACAGAAGATATTTTGGGATGGGAATGAAGGATGCAGTTAACAATTGATACGAATTATTGTAATAAGTTGGATATAAAAGGGTTTGAGAAAATGATGAAGGATCCGTCCTACTGCTATAAATTCTATTGGCTGGAAGCGATTGTACAGCTTATATTGGTGGGCAGGACGGAAGTTTCTTATGATGAAGTTATTGACGAGATGATTGCAAATGCATGGTATTCAGTTGTAGAGTACCATATTCATCTAAGCGGCATTTGGGGAGACGCAGGAGTCAGAGATAATCTGGAAAAAGCCGTTATAAAATTGAAAAATCTGAGTGAACTGCCAGCGAATGCTTCCAGCGTAGAAATTAAGAATGCCATCAAACAATTTAATAAACAGCTCCACGCGGAAAAACAGGCTTTGACACTGAATGTACCATACAAGGCCTTATCCGGATTCGCAAATAAAACTGGCGAGAAAATCAGTTTGGACAGCAGTGCGGGCAGGATGATGGCCTATTATAATAAGCTGAATGAGACAGATATTTTGTTGCCGTATACTTTTGGAAGCGAGAATGGATTAAGCAGAAGACTGATATTTGGTGCTGACTGGATTCGGATGATTAAAGATAATGCAGTGATAATTTTGAGGTGGATTCAGTGTGAAAAAGTGAAATGGTTACAGAATAATAATCCGGAAGTCCCAGGGCTGATTTATAAACTTGAGCAGCTTGAAGAGAAGATGAGAAAGCTTACACATGTGCGAAAGCTGTGGGATGGAATTCTGGAATTAAAGTGCATATCAGATGTATTTACGGATGAGGCGATTGATAAGAACAGCTATGATGTGGATCATTTTATTCCGTGGTCGTTTGTGATGAATGACGAGCTCTGGAATCTGATGCCGATGGATTCCTCATTGAATTCTTCTAAGAGTAACAGACTGCCGGATTGGGATAGGTTTTTCAGACGCTTTGCCAAGAACCAGTATATTATGTATGAAATGATATATGAGGTGGCAGGAATCAGAAAATTATATGAGGGGTGTTATCGGGATAATCTACACTCTATCTGGGCGAATCATGAATTGTATCGGAGAGGGAATTCTGAGGAGGAGTTCTATGGAATTTTGGAGAAGAATATGAGGCCGGTGTATGATTCTGCCTGGAATCAGGGGTATGATGTTTGGGAGTGGTAGGTAGTGTGTGAGGATTGATAGTGGAATATTTTTGCAAAAATGGCTCCAATTATTCCGGATATATTCAGAATTTATATCATTAAAAGTTTTAAGGATTACATTTAGATAATAAGGAGGTCTCCACCACCATGGAAAGAGTAGCAAATTTCTTAAAAAGCGCACAAGTCTATTACCTTGCAACCGTAGAAGGTGACCAGCCAAGGGTACGCCCATTTGGTACAGTACACATCTTTGAGGGAAGACTCTACATCCAAACCGGTAAATCAAAGGATGTATCCAAGCAGCTACATACGAATCCGAAAGCAGAGATATGTGCATTCCAGTATGGTGAATGGCTTCGCGTAGCAGGGGAACTTGTGGAAGATGACCGCAGGGAGGCAAGACAGTCAATGCTGGACGCATATCCCTCTTTGCAGAATATGTATTCTGCAGATGATGGTAATACGGAAGTGTTTTATTTCAAGAATGCAACGGCAACATTTTCATCATTTTCGCATGATTCGGAAATCGTAAAGCTATATGAAAAAGATTGATTACGTGGACACTAAGGAACAATCCAAATGAGAGATAAAATTATAATACTAACAGGCATGGTATTCTGGGTTGTCATGACGATTCGTTATGTTATCACATATGAAAAAGTACATGAAAAAATAGATGGGGTACAGAGCATAGACGGCATAACGTATCTGATCAAAGATACAGATATCAGTTATGTAATGTATAAGTTAAATTCAACTTGCATCAGTCGCATTATCAAGGAAAAGAAATTCGAAGTCGTAGGAGAGAATGAAGGGATTCTTACATTTGGAGGTGTAAATTATTCCCTGAATCTCAGGGGCTCTGAGAGCGATATGAACATTGGCGCGGCATATAGGATAAAATGTATTCAGTGTGACAAAGATGTTATCATGAAGGTCAGCTTTGAAAAGAGAGATTTTAAATTGTGGTCACCGAGTTTAAAACCACCCGGTTTTGAGTTAAATCAGGCATATCACCGGTTCTTTAAGGAAGTGTTTGATGTACAGGTTGTAGATAAACAGGAGCGAAAGGCGGCTAAGAGTCATGAAGCATAAAATCATAGCAGTATTGTTTTTGACCATCTTTCTGGTTGGATGTGCGGCACCGGCCAAGGAGTCAGGATACCGACAGGTTGAGATGGAAGAGGCCGTGGCCATGATGGAAGAAGAGAGTGAATATTTGATTCTGGATGTCCGTACCCCGGAGGAATTTGAGGAAAAGCATATTCCCGGTGCGGTCAATGTGCCAAATGAGACCATTGATACGGAAGAAATCCCTGAGCTGCCTGACAAAGAGCAGCTGATTTTAGTGTATTGCCGCAGCGGAAACCGCAGTAAACAGGCATCCGCAAAACTTGTGGACTTGGGATATACGAACATCGTGGAGTTCGGCGGTATCAAGGATTGGCCGGGAGAAACTGTATCCGAATAAGGAAAGTATTGGTAGGAAGCGTGTTATTATGGAAAAAGTGGCAGATATGACCCAGGGACGGCCTCTGGGTTTATTGGTGCGTTTTGCATGGCCGCTGCTGGTTGGCAGTCTTTGCCAACTGCTGTACACTGCGGCAGACGGCGCAGTAGTCGGTCAGATGCTGGGGGTCAATGCCTTTGCGGCAGTGGGTGCATCCGGGTTTTTGAGCTGGCTGGTTACTGATATGATACTCGGCCTGACACAAGGGTTTGGTATCCTTTTCGGTCAGTTGTTTGGGAAGAAGCAGTGGCCGATGCTGAGGCAGGCGATCACCGCGGCAATGGTGATCGGATTGGGTGCCGGCGTGGTAATGACGGTGCTTGGACTGGTGGCTACAGGGTCTGTATTGCGTTTGATGAACACGCCGGGGCTTATCCTGCCCCTTGCCGTGAGATATTTGCAGGTACTGTTCTGTGGTGTTCTTGTGACCATGTTTAACCGGTTGGCTTTTACATTGCTTTTGTCCTTGGGGAACAGCCGGACTCCTGTGACCGGGAATATCATCTCCTGCGTGTTAAATATCGTTCTTGATATCCTCTTGGTTGGAGAACTGGGCTTAGGTGTACAGGGAGCTGCGGTGGCCACTGTATTGGCTCAGTTTATCTGTCTTATGTACTGTCTGATAAAATTGCGGGATATTCCCGATTTAAGACCGCTGGATTTGCGGCTGTCTTCGGCGCTTATGGGAAAACTGCTGCGCTTGGGTGGCCCGCTGGCTTTTCGCAATGGAGTGATCTCCCTGGGCGGGTTGTTTGTGCAGTCTGCCGTCAACGGATACGGCACTCTTTTTGTGGCCGGCATGGCTGCCGTGGAAAAATATTTCGGCCTGATCAATTTACCGGGGGATGCTATAGAGGGAGCCTTTGCAAATTTCAGCGCTCAAAACTACGGCGCCTGCCGTATGAATCGGCTCAAGGACGGGTTGAGATGCAGTGTGCTGCTGGCGTTGTCCAGTTGGGGTATCATAGCCGTGGGACTGGCAGTCTGGGGGCGAGAACTTCTGAGCCTGTTGGTCTCCGGTAGTCCCGCAGATCTGGAACAGCTTCTGAGTGTGGGTTATGAGTACCTGATGGTATTGGTTTTTAGCATACCGTTGATGTACTTGCTTTGCCTATATCGCTCAGGTCTGGAGGGAATGGGAAACGTGCTTGCCCCCACTTTATCTGGCTTTATGGAGTTGGGACTGCGTATTTTGGCGGTTCTGTTTTTACCAGGGCTGCTGGGACGCTGGGGCATATATCTGGCCAATCCTCTGGGATGGCTGGGCGCGCTGGTTCTACTGGCGGTCTCCTATCATCGAGTGTATCGGCAGAAATCGCAACATCTGTAAAGGCAAGATTCTTGTATGGCCGAAGCGAAAAAGGCCAGCCATAGACTGGCTCGGCTGGCCTTTGCCGGATCCTTTCTGAATACTTTATTCTGCGGTGGAAATTCGTAGTGTATCATTCTCCAAATCAATTATCATTTCCATGTATTGTCGCTCACCATTCAAAGGGATTCCCCAGCTCATGGGTTTGGCATTTTTTGTAAAGTTAAAATTATTATGGTATTGCAAATTATATAAGGTGATTTTTTGACCACACACTTCATTTTGGTCATTCAAAATATCTTCTGTTTTTGAGTTGAAATAAAGCGATTTTCCGGCTTTGGTTTCTAAGATAATGTAGTGATAACCGTTGTCTGTCTTTGTTGACAGTGAGATATTGTCTTTGGTAACAGGGTAACTAATACCTGTATAAAGCAATAGCGCACTCAACAGGACGGCAAATACAAGGCATACAACGGCCACTATTTTTAAAATCTTTTTGGCTATTTTCTTTTTGAACGCCGTGATTACATTTGCATCAAATTTTCTCTGCGGTGTTTCTGCCTGATCGATTTGCCTGCCTGATTTCAGGGATTCAAATTCTGCGGCACAATCGGGACAGCTTTCAAGGTGTTCCTTTACAAATGCTGCTGTATCTTCGCTCACCATATTTTCAAAGTACAGCGGCAGCACATCGCGGACGATACTACACTCTTTTTTCATTATTGATTTCCTCCAATCTGCTTTGTATTATTTTTCTTGCCCGATGGTAGGTAACACAAGCCCAATTATCTGTCTTGCCATATAGGTCAGCTATTTCTTGAAAAGACAATTCACCAAACACGCGCCACATAAAAATTTCCTTGTAAGGCTCAGGAATTGTATGTAAGATTTTTCGCAATTGCTGAGTTTCGTCCTGGGTTATGATCTGTTTTTCGAGAAGAGCATTTGGGTCTGCTATATTCTGCAGTTCTGTTTCGTCAACACTTGCTGCTCTGTTATTCTTTTTAAGATATGAATAGTACGTGTTTTTGGCAATTTGGCAAATCCATACACGCATATCACATTCACCGCGAAAATTCCCGATGGATTTCATGACCTTTAAAAATGTTTCGCTTGTGATTTCCTCTGCAACATGTTCATCACCTGAGAGTTTTCGGATATAGCGGTATACCGACTTAAAATAGGTGTTGTATATCTGTTCAAACTCCATTACACTACCACCTCCTTTCATCTATAAGGCTCCGTAAATACAGAAATCTTACAAAGTTTTTAAAAAAATTTTACAAAACAAACTGTGGCTTGGCTTACAGCATTTTAATTTGTTGCTGCTGTTTGGGGTTCAGTATATCATGTAGTTATGTAAGTTTCTACTCTGTTCCCGTTGCAGGGAATAGTGGCGGCTGTTCTTTTTGCTTTTATTCGGGTAAAAAATACTTGGAAATTGGAGAAGCTAGAGGTAATATATTTACACGGTGGTTTCCGGCGGCAAATTCATTGGAAGGAGATGGAGGATGAAAAAAATATTTTTAGTGGAAGATGATAAGACAATTGCCAGGAATCTGATGCTCCTGCTTCAATCAGAGGGATTTGCCATCACGCATGTCTCTACGCAGAAAGAAGCAGTCCGCATGCTTGCAGAAAGCAGATTTGATATGGCATTGGTAGATATTTCGTTACCAGACGGAAACGGTTTTGCTGTATGTACGGAAATCAAGCAGACACAGAATATCCCGGTTATCTTTTTAACGGCGTCCGGCGATGAGGCCAGTGTTGTTACAGGGCTGAATATGGGGGCGGATGATTATATAACCAAACCGTTCAGGCCGCGGGAATTGATTGCAAGAATCGGGGCGGCGCTGCGTAAAACGGATTGTCTGCCTGTCAGTTTTGAGAGAAGTGGGCTTTGCGTGGATACAGCCAGCGGTATCGTCAAAAAGAATGGGAAAGAGGTATTCCTTTCAGCGCTGGAATACCGTTTGCTGCTGATCTTTATCAATAATCCGCAAAATATCATCACGAGGGACAGACTGTTAGACGAGTTATGGGACGCTGCGGGAGAATTTGTAAATAATAATACTTTGACAGTGTATATCAAGAGACTGCGGGAAAAGATAGAAGACGATCCGGCAAAGCCGCAGATCATCCTCACTGTGCATGGCACAGGTTATCGGCTGGGAGGCAGTTATGTTACGGAATAAGGAAATACGGCGGGTTGCAATATTATTTTCTGGGATTGTTATTGGGGTAACGGCCGTGGGATTTAAGATTAGCATGATGGCAGGCGTGCTGGAACTGATCTCGGCCTGTTTGTTGGGGAGTATATTTTATGGGTTCACCAGGGCACGCTATCAGAAGATTGCGCAGTTATCAGAGCAGATTGACCTGGTGCTGCATAATTCGGAACATTTATATATCAGTGAAGCCGAGGAAGGAGAACTTTCTGTTTTACAGAGTGAGATTCTCAAGATGACTTTGCGTATCCGGGAACAGAATGATGCGTTAAGAAAGGAAAAAACCCATCTTGCGGATTCCCTTGCGGATATTTCTCACCAGCTTCGCACGCCGCTTACCTCAGTAAATATTATCCTGTCGTTATTAGAGAAAGATACGGATAAAAAGGAACAAAAAGCATTGATCAGGGAAGCAAGGGAATTATTTTTGCAGATGGATTTCTTGTTGTCTTCCCTGTTAAAGCTGTCCCGGCTGGATGCGGGTATTGTGATATTTAAGAAGGAACAGATTCATATAGGCAGTCTGGTATCCGATTCACTTCGGCCGTTCCTGATTTCCATGGAACTGCATAATATTCAGGTACAGACTGACATACCAGAGGGAATTGAGATTTTGGGGGATTTCAGATGGCTTTCAGAAGCATTTCAAAATATGATCAAAAACAGTATGGAGAGTGTGGGTGATAATGGAAAGATTCAAATCACCTGTGTGGATAATCCAATCTTTACAGAAATCACGTTCCATGATGATGGAGCGGGCATTGCGGAGGAGGATTTACCGCATGTATTTGAACGTTTTTATCGGGGTAAAGATGCGGATGCCACGGGATATGGGATTGGAATGGCCCTTTGCAGGAACATTATCATGCGGCAGGGCGGGACGATTCTGGTCCGAAATGATCCCCAGGGCGGGGCTGTGTTTTCCGTCCGTTTTATAAAGTGACACATTTTGGGTGGAAATGTGACGAATCTGTCACCAAAAAGTCACAGAGATGTAAGTTTAAGAGCCTATGATTAAGATGTAACAAAAAGGTTTTAGAAGGAGGCTCATATAATGGAATTTTTGGAGATAAAAGACTTGTGTAAAGTCTATGGTAAGGATGAAAACAGGGTCACGGCATTAGACCATGTTTCCCTAACTATTGAAAAGGGCGATTTCACAGCCATTATTGGAACTTCCGGCTCCGGGAAATCCACTCTGCTTCACGCAATCGCAGGGGTAGATATTCCGACAAGCGGGAAGATTTATCTGGATGGGCAGGATGTATATGCCCAGAACAGTGAAAAACTTGCCATATTCCGCAGACGGCAGGTAGGGTTGATCTATCAGTTTCACAACCTGATACCTACGCTTAATGTGGTGGAGAATATTACGCTGCCCATTCTCATGGATAAAAGAAAGGTCAACAAAGAACGGTTGGATGATTTGCTGGAATTATTGGGGCTGCAGGAGAGGAGGACGCATCTGCCAAACCAGCTTTCCGGCGGGCAGCAGCAGCGCGTTGCTATCGGCCGTGCCCTGATGAACGCGCCACAGGTATGTCTGGCGGATGAACCAACAGGGAGTCTGGACAGCCGTAATGGACAGGAAATTATCCGTCTTCTAAGAGAAAGTCATCGCAGATATCACCAATCACTGATCATTGTTACCCATGATGAAAACATTGCTCTGCAGGCAGACCGTATCATCGGCATTGCGGATGGAAAAGTGGTAAGGGATGAGAGGCAGGTGGCGCAGTCATGAATATTTTTCATAAAGTCGCCCTGCAGGGGTTAAGGAAAAACCGTACCCGTACTTTTGTGACGGTAATCGGTGTGGTATTGTCAGCTACTTTGTTTACGGCAGTCGCTACTTTTGGCACATCTCTTTTACAGTATCTGATCAATGGTTCTATAGCCAAGTGCGGAAGCTGGCATCTTGCTTTCATGGACGTGGATGCAGGATTTGTGCAGGAGAGGATGGCGGATCTTGAAGTTACGGATGCGGTAACTTTTGAGAATATTGGTTATGCTTTGTTAGATGGTGCGAAAAGCGCTGAAAAACCGTATCTGTTTGTGGCTGGTTTTACGGAGGAGACGTTTGACAGGCTGCCGGTTACCCTGATTTCCGGCAGACTTCCGCAGGATGATAGAGAAGTCATAATTCCCAATCATATTTCCATTAAAGCAGATGTGAGGATTCCGGTAGGTGAGTCGATCCGGGCAGCGATTGGTAATCGGGAAGAGGGCGGGAGCCTATTGACACAGCACGATCCCTACAGGAACGGTGAAGTATTGAACGTTGCAGAAGAAAGGATTTATAGGGTTGTAGGGATTTATGAAAGAGCCGGATTCGAAGAGCATGACGCGCCGGGGTATACCGTGATCACAAGAACGGATATGGCAGGGCAGGCGGGACGCTGCAGTCTGTTTCTTACGCTGGACAGGCCGCAAAGAGTGAAGGAGTATGGGAGCCGTTTCGCAGGGATAGTTCCTTTGGCCCTGAATGAAGATGTACTGCGCTTCTACGGCGTATCAGATAACACACTGTTCAATACGATTGTGTTTACGGTAGGGGGAATATTGATTGCTATTATTATGATCGGCTCTGTTCTTTTGATTTATAATTCCTTTTATATTTCTTTGAATGAGCGAGTCCATCAGTTTGGTATTCTTATGTCGGTGGGGGCAACAGCCAGACAGCTGAAAAGTTCCGTTCTGTTTGAAGGTCTTTGTATTGGTGTGCTTGGCATTCCCCTGGGAGTGGCCGTTGGTATTGGGAGTGTTGCACTGGCACTGCCTGTTGTGGCACAAAACTTTGCGACTATTTCTGCCAGCAGTGCAGCGTTGGAACTGTCGGTGTCTGTACCGGCTTTGGCTGCGGCAGCTGCGGTCAGCATGATCACGATTTTGATTTCGGCATATATTCCGGCAAGAAAAGCGGCGGCCGTTCCAGTGATGGCGTGTATCCGCCAGACCGGTGAGATCAAAACAGAGGCAAAGGATGTTAAGATTTCCGGATTTGCTATTCGTGTTTATGGATTGGAAGGGATGCTGGCGCTTAAAAATTTTCGCAGGAACAAGAGGCGTTACCGCAGCGTTATATTATCCTTAACGTTAAGCCTTGTGTTGTTTGTGACGGGCAGTGCTTTTGGCAATACCCTGAAAGGGATTGCAAAGGAGATAACGGTTGAGGCGGATGGCGACATCTCGTTTTATGCAAAGGAAATGCTGCAGGAAGATCTCCTTGCGCTGCACGAGAGATTAAAGAATGTGGAAGGGGTAAGTAAGAGTACATGGCAGTCTGATTGGATTTATTCGGGCGCCGTGGAGGGGCTTCCCGATGATTTTGCAGACGGTCAGTTTCAGGCGGATGACAGTATACCAATCTATGCCCAGTTTATAGAAGATGCCATATATTACGAATTTATAGAAGACCTTGGGTTTTCTATAGAGGAATACAGCGGCCGGAAGGCCAAGGCGCTGGCCCTCATTTTGGATACGGTAGAACACAAGGCATTTTACACGGGGCAGGAAATGGAATTTATCCTTGATTCTTCCACACAAGAGCGGGCAAAGCGGATTTGTACCACGTTGGTGGATAACTATCCTCTGGATATGCTCCCCTATGATTCCATGCCGCAGTATTTATTTCTGATGGTGGTTCCTTGGTCCTTGAATAGCGAATTTGACGGCTTGGAAGGAACTTCCAAATCTGGCCTGACTTTTTGGACGGATTCACCCGCACAGACAATGGCGCAGATGCAGTCTGAGATCACAGATGCAGGAATTACGTTGGATTATACGCTGATCAATCTGTCTTCGGCAGTGGATCTGTTCCGCAGTCTGACTTTTGTTGTGGATGTATTTACGTATTCGTTTGGTGCTATGATTTCGCTGATTGCAGTTGCGAATGTGTTTAATACCATTTCCACCAATATCCGTATTCGGAGGCGGGAACTTGCCATGCTGCGTTCCGTTGGGATGTCGGAACGGGGGTTTAACCGAATGATGAATTTTGAATGTTTCTTTTATGGACTGCGTACACTTTTGTTCGGTGTGCCGATTGCCGGCATCTTTTCATGGCTGATCTACAAGGGAATGGTGATGAGTGAACAGCTGGAAGGGTTTGCCTATCATTTTCCGTGGAAAAGTATGAGTATCAGTGTACTCGGCGTGTTTGGTATCGTTTTTATTACAATGCTGTATGCCACCGGCAAGATCAGGAAAGAAAATATCATTGATGCACTCAGGGATGACATGACTTAATGTGGACATTTCATGACTTAATATAGACTTTGGATACCGTCTGGGATGGAATAGAGGGAGGTTCTGCCGATAGATTGGCCGTCTTTATCGTATATGAATCGAAGGATGGCATGATTGACTTTCTTTATCTTCTCTGTTAATATGAAAGCATGCACTTGCATGAACGGAGGAAACAGATTTGGATGAGACAAGTCAGAAAATAATTGACGCTGCAATGGCATTAGTGCGAGACAAAGGATATGTGGCAACGACTACAAAAGAGATTGCTAAGGCAGCCGGTGTAAATGAGTGTACCTTATTCCGCAAGTTTGAGAGCAAAAAGGATATTGTTTTACAGGGAGCTAATCAGGCAGGCTGGCGGGCGAATGTAGTGCCGGAGATTTTTGAGAACGTTAAGTGGGATCTGCAGACGGATTTAGAAATGTTCATGAGGGCATATATTGACAGGATGACACCGGATTTCGTCAACCTTTCAATCGGCCTGAGAGCGCCACAGCTTTATGAGGAAACCAAACAGCTTATCATGAAAGTGCCGCAGGCTTTTTTATCGACATTTACGGACTACCTGAATCAGATGTATGCGTTGGGAAAAATACCGGAGAAAGATTTTAAGACATTGGCGTTGACAGTATTTTCAGCAACATTCGGCTACACGTTCCTGAACGCGTCATTTGGAAAAGAACTTACGGACGTTGAAAAAGAGAGGTATATTAAAGAAAGTGTGCAGATGTTTGTAAAGGGAATCTATCAATAAGATTTGGCGCTGTCTGATGACAGTGCCTTAAAAATACACAGTATGCATGCAAGTACACGCATGTATAGAACGGAGGGTGTTATGAAACAGATGACAGGAGCAGAGTTATTTGTAAAAGCATTAAAGGAAGAAGCAGTTGATATTCTATTTGCATATCCAGGTGGGCAGGCGATCGATCTGTTTGATGCACTGTATGCAGAAAAGGAAATAGATGTGATCCTGCCGCGTCATGAGCAGGGATTGATCCATGCGGCGGATGGTTACGCACGTTCTACGGGGAAAGTGGGGGTCTGTCTCGTGACGAGCGGACCGGGGGCTACGAATCTCGTCACAGGCATTGCTACTGCAAATTATGACAGTGTTCCGTTGGTGTGCTTTACGGGACAGGTACCGACACACCTTATCGGGCACGATGCCTTTCAGGAGGTGGATATTGTAGATATCACAGGAAGCATCTGCAAATATGCGGTAACAGTACGCAAGAGAGAAGCGTTGGCAGAGACAATCAAAAAGGCATTTTATATTGCAAAGGCAGGAAAACCGGGGGTAGTGGTGGTCGATCTGCCAAAGGATATCCAGCGTGCTTATGGCAGCAATTTTTACCCAGAAGAAATGATGGTCAGAGATTACAAACAGAAAACTTTTGTGCATAAGGGGCAGTTACAGAAAGCATTGGATATCTTAAACAGCGCGGCGAAGCCTGTCTTTCTGGCGGGCGGCGGCGTCAATACTGCCCGTGCAAATAAAGAGATGGCACAGCTTGCAGAACTGACAGGGGTACCTGTTATTACAACGATTATGGGAAAAGGAGCAATTCCGACAACGAACAGTCTATATGTTGGCAATCTGGGTATTCATGGGAGTTACGCTGCCAATTTGGCGATCAGTAACTGTGATGTTCTTTTTGCAATAGGAACAAGGTTTAATGACCGCATTACAGGAAAAACAGAAGATTTTGCGGCCAATGCAAAGATTATCCATATTGATGTGGAGGCGGCATCTATTTCCCGCAATATTGAGGTAGATGTCCCTATTATAGCGGATGCGAAAAAAGCGATATGCGAATTGCTCGCAAGGGCTAAGCCGCTTTGTATTTCGGAATGGACAGATGAGGTCAACCGCTGGAAAGAGAAATATCCAATCCAGATGAGAAAAGTAGGTTTGACACCACAGATGGTGATCGAGGCAGTGAATGAGACATTTACGGACGCTGTGATCGCCACGGATGTAGGACAGAATCAGTTGTGGGCAACACAGTTCCTTGCACTTGATGAAAACAGGCAGATGCTGACATCCGGCGGTTTGGGAACCATGGGGTATGGTTTACCTGCTGGGATCGGCGCTAAACTGGGCAATCCGCATAAGGATGTGATTGTGATATCCGGGGATGGCGGTATGCAGATGAATATTCAGGAAATGGCGACTGCTGTTGTGTATGAATTACCGATTATCATCTGCATACTGAATAACGGATATTTAGGAAATGTGCGGCAATGGCAGGAAATGTTTTATGAAAGACGGTATTCGAGTACCTGCATGCTTTATCGGAGAAGCTGTGGAACAGGCTGTAACCAGCCTGATCATTGCTGCCCGGAATATACGCCGGATTTCATTGCGCTGGCAGAGAGTTATGGTGCGAAGGGGATTCGTGTTACAAAGGCAGAAGATATTAAAGCAGCTTTGATCAGTGCGAAACAGAATACAAAAGCGCCTACGATTATTGAGTTTATCATCGACCGAGAAGTCAATGTCATGCCGATCGTTCCGCCGGGGAATTCCCTGAACGATATGATTTTGGGAAGGGAGGAGGAAATGGCAAGATAGCGAAGAGGGCTGAAAACTTTAGGGTAAGTTTGGAAAAATTCATCTTCTTAGCCAGATAGAATTCGTGTTATACTATATAAAGCAGAGTGAATGGTGTAGTCAGTAAATGGGAATAAGACAGGAGCAGAGAGAGCAAGTGAATAATCAAAAAGTTTTGTATGAAGAACTTCGCCCGGAGGAATTTATGGAGCGCATCAATCATTTTCCGGTCGCTTATCTTCCGCTTGGTACTTTGGAGTGGCATGGGCAGCATTTGCCGCTTGGGGCAGACGGCTTACAGTCAAAAGGTGTGTTTAAGAGGCTTGCCGGTGAGATTGGCGGTATTGTTCTGCCCATGCTTTTTCTTGGGCCTGACAGTGTTGTGCATAAGGATAACCATGTGTTTTATGGGATGGATCATTACAGCTTTGACGAGTCCTGCCCGCAGCAGCTTGAGGGAAGCGCTTATTATATTGATGATGAGTTGTTTTGCAGGGTATTGGATACGATCATGAGCAATCTTGCCCGTGCCGGTTTTAAGGTGGTAATCGGTCATGGTCACGGGCCGTCAACCACAACATTCGGAAACAGGAAGCAAATTTTCGAGCAGGAGTATGGACTGTTAACTTTCAATCTATGGGAACTTGGTTTTACGGGAGACGAAGGGATTCAGACTGATCATGCGGCCGAGAACGAGACATCTCTTGTTATGGCACTGCGGCCGGAACTGACAGATATAGGTAAATTGTCGTTCCATGACACACCAGTTGGAGTGTGGGGCAAGGATCCCCGTCAAACAGCGTCAGCATCGCTTGGAGAGGAACTTATTCAAAAGAATATGGAACGGGTATCACAAAGGATACAGTCCATCGTATCTGATCTGCCAAAAAGCGAAAGAACCATGCAATATCATGATGTCAAAAGTCTTTTAAGAGAATAAATGTCTCTGGCGAAGAAGTCTTCGCCAGGCTTTTTCATGTCTTGAGTTTTCTTAATTTATTTCATTTTAAAATTCCTTGTATTTTTGAAACTTTTCGGGTACCGGATAAATCTATATAGTAAAAGAATAAAACAGAAAGGTGCGTACCTGTTATGAAACAAATTTTATATGAAAGGTTGATCCAATATATCCTTGAAAATCAAGACCGTTTTTATAGATTGGCTTATAGTTATACCAGGCATCAGGAGGATGCTCTTGATGTTGTCCAGAGTGCAGTCTGCAAAGCGCTTGAAGCGCATGAAAACATAAGAAATGCGGACGCAATTAGAACCTGGTTTTACAGAATATTAGTTAACGAGTGTTTGATAGTATTAAAAAGACGAAAGAGGATTCCGATTGTCGCAGATAATCTTAAACGGGAGGAGGTGTATTACGAAAAGGGTTATGAGCAGGATGACGACATAGAAAGTGAATTAGATAGATTAGAGATGGATGTGCAGGGGATTATAAGGCTCAGGTTTTTTGAAGAGATGTCTTTGAAGGAGATTTCCTGTATTACCGGATTAAATTTGAATACAGTTAAAACAAAACTCTATCGTGGTTTAAAACAGTTAAAAGAGAATATTCAGGAGGCGGATTTATGAGTAAATTAGAAGCGATGAAGGAGAGATATGACCAGATTATTATTCCGGAGGAACTTAACATCCGGATAGAGCAGGAAATACAAAAGTCGAGGCAGAGACAGGGAGAGAAAAAGCGGTGCGGCAGCAGGCACAGATTGAGAGGAGTGATACGGAGTATGGAAGCAATGGCTGTAGCTGTATGCATTCTTTTTACGGCGGCGTTGAATACGAGTCCGGTATTTGCGAAAGAAGCAGGAGAACTTCCGGTGATAGGGGGACTCGCCCGGATACTGACTTTCCGCGCTTACGAAACAGAAAAAGATGATATAGCAGTGGCCGTGGAAATCCCAACGATTGAGATGATTGCAGAGGATACCGGAATAACAGTGGATGAGATTAATCAGGAGATTCTAGCCCGCTGTAACCAGTATGCAGATGAGGCTATCCTGCGTGCGGAAGAATACAGGACAGCTTTTCTGGAAACAGGCGGGACGCTGGAAGAATGGGCAGAGCATCATATACAGATCACTGTCGGCTATGAGATAAAGCAGCAGAGTGACCGATATCTTTCCTTTGTCGTAAGGGGAACTGAGAACTGGACGAATGCTTATAGCGAATCAAAGTATTATAATTTAGACTTAAATACTGGAAAAGTTGTCACGTTAAAGGATATGCTGGGCAGTGATTATGTGGAACTGGCAAACAGGAGCATAAAGGAACAGATTGCTGAAAGACAAAGGGCCGGAGAAACATTTTTTACAGAAGAGGAAGGAGGGTTTGCAGGAATTTCGGAAGATGTGAAGTTCTATATCAATGGGAAGGATTGTCCGGTTATTGTGTTTGAGAAATATGAAATCGCACCCGGTTCATCAGGGGAAATGGAATTTGAAATCACAGGAGGAAATTGAAATGAATAGGAAAATGAAAAGTTTGATGGTTATGGCGCTGGGGCTTGCCGGATGTCGGTGTGGCAGACGGAGCACTGGCAATCAATGGAATAAATTATTGAGTCAGGGGCGTGATTGTTTGTAAAATTAGTTATAATGGCGTAGATCATCTAGTGCTTTCATTGTTCACTTATATTGGATATAATAAGATTAATGCAGAAATGTGTTCAGCAAGACTTTATTCGGCTGACCATTCAATCTATTCAAAAAATATGCCAATTAAATGGCAGTGTTGCGCAGATGGGGAAAAGATGAGATATATTCTTTCTAAAATGAGCATTTGGGGTTGTATCCTTTCTATTATCGGCGTTGTTATTACAATACAGGGAATCATAGTCAGGTACAATTTAGCGAATATTGAAGAGTCATACAATAAGTCCGAAATAAGGAATGGACGTTATATTGCATGCGATATATCAAAAGGACGGCTGCTGGGGGCGTATTATACCGAGTTAAATGGAGTGATTAAATATAGTCCATATTGCGGTTCAGATGTTTATACTTCGATGGAGACGTATATTGTTTCCATCGATGGGGATGCAAACTACTATGTTCCACTGCAGGTTGCGAAAGAGTATCAAAAAGAGTTTAAGAAAATAATCAACAGTGACGATAAGTATCATATATTTGGTAAATTCGAAAGATTTAAAGGTATTTTATCGTATGAAATTATAGCCAAATGTTTAGGGACAGATAATAAGTCAAAGATTGATCAAATCATATCTGATGACCATCAAATCAGGGTGGTTGATCTGCAAGACGAGAGAAATATATTATATAAGGGGCTTTCCGTTTTAATAATTGGCGTGTTTATTTTTGTTGTTACAGTGGAAAGGAAAAAGTCCTCTTAAAATGATGCAAAAATGATGCAAGTGGCATGTAAGATAGCAGTATAAAAGGAGGACGCAAGTCAAAACGCTTGCAATGACAAGACAATATGAGTTCACAAAAGAAGAAAAGAAAAAGGAAAAAGAATCAAAAGCGGAAGCAGATGCTACAAGCCGCACAGGCACCTGTAGTACAGCAGATACAGGCACCGATAGCACAGCCGGTACAGATTGTCAAAAAGAAATCCTTTGCAGCAAAGGCTAAAGATTTTTTGTCGTGGGGCGCTATACGGCTGGCTATTTTTCTGTCTCTTTCATGTTTTTATATGGAGATTGTTTTTAAGTTGTCAGTTGAAACAATGCATACCGGAAGTTCCTTTGTATTTCTGGCTCTATTCTCCGTCTGTGCAGGGTTGGTTGTTTCAGGCATTATTTCCCTGTTGCCGAGAAAAGCAGTGCAGATTCTGGCACCATTTTACCTGGGACTTTTATCCCTCGTTTTCATTGTGGAATTTCTGGTATATAGACAGTTTAAGGTGGCGTATGACTTAAATACCATATTGAATGCTGCAACTGATGCACTGGGTGGATTTGGCGCTGACATCAGGCGGCTGATCTTCTGCTTTGATGGAATCAGTCATATTACCCTTCTTTTGCTGCCGTTTATCTTGTGGTTTGTACTAAGAAAAAAGATAATGGGGCAGTTCCCCACAAAGGGCATTTGGCGGGAATGCACAGGACAGAAAGTTTGTTTTATGCTGGCACATTTGACAGGGGGAGCTGCCTGTTATGGAGCAGCCCTGTTTCTTATTTTGTGCTGCGGTCTGCATAAGGACATTTATACCAATCAATATAATTTTGAGTCGGCAGTCATGCAGTTTGGGCTGGGTGAGGGGCTGTGTCTGGATGTCCGGAATCTTGTTTCATCCCAAACGGCCGCTCAAGTCTTTGAAAGTACGGAGATGGAATTCGTGCAGAGCACAGTCAATGCATTTCCGGAAGATACTCTTGTAAGCGGCAAGGAGGAAACGGTATCCGGTGGTAAGGCTATTGTACAGGCAAAGGAGGCTGTCAGCCCTCAGGAGGTAGTCATACTGCAAGAGGAGGCGTCCCAAAGCACGGAAACTGTGCAGGAGGATGAGGCGGTAACACCGGTTGTATACGGTCAGAGTGTGTTGTCTTCTGTTGATTTTGCTGCTCTTGCTGCTGCGGATGGGGACTGTGCCGATATTGACGCTTATGTTTCTACGCTCACACCGTCAAGCCAAAATGCCTATACAGGTTCTTTTGCAGGAAAAAATCTGATTTTGATCTGTGCGGAAGCATTTTCAGGCTTCCTCATTGACCCGGAACTTACACCGACACTTTACAGGCTTTCCACAAGTGGAATTAATTTCAATGATTATTACCAGCAGTCAATTGCCGGAACAACCGGAGGTGAATATCAGCTTTTATTTGGTTTGATTCCGACTTCTGGCGGAAGCTCGATTAAGAAGATTACGAAGAATGGAACGCATACCAATATAGGCGCGCTTTTAAACGAGAAGGGATATTTCGGTATGGCTTTTCACAACAGCACCTACACTTATTACGACCGGCATGAGACGCATACAAAGCTGGGCTACAGTGGGGGATATATGGGAGTGGGAAATGGTCTTGAAGAGCTTATCAGCCCCAAATGGCCGGCAAGCGATTTGGAATTGATGCAGGAGACTCTTCCAATGTACATTGACAAACAGCCTTTTAATGTATATTACATGACGGTAAGCGGTCACAGTGTATACGCTTTTGGGAACAATGCCATGGCAAAGCAAAATAAAGATGCCGTAGACGCATGGTGCGAAAAGAAAAATCTTTCCTATACGGAGCCTGTACGTGCTTATATAGCAGCGAACCTTGAACTTGAAAAGGCAGTGGATTATCTTGTGGAAACCCTGGAAGAAGAGGGCATTGCAAATGATACGGTCATCTGCATTGTGCCGGATCATTTTCCCTATGGGTTGGATTCCGATGCCTCTCTGGGAAATATGCCATATTTATCTGAATTATATGGTTATCCGGTGAACACCTATGAGGAGCGGGACAGAAGCCGGGCTATTATCTGGTGTGGGGCGCTTGAAGAGAACGAGCCGATTATTGTCGATACGCCTGTCTCTTCCATAGACATGCTTCCGACATTGTGCAATCTCTTTGGTGTGGAATGGGATTCCAGGCTTTATGTGGGAAGGGATGTGCTCTCGGATGCTCTCCCGCTTGTCTTCTTTGGAAATTATGACTGGAAGACCGACTTAGGGCATTATAGTTCAGCCAAGAATGTTTTTACGCCGACAGATGAAAATGCTGTCATTCCGGAAGATTATGTAAACCAGATATCCAGTATGGTGAGAAACAGAATGACATTTTCCAAGTCCGTGCTCAGCCATGATTATTATACGCATGTTTATAATGCGGCATCGATGTCAGAATGACGAGAAAGAAAACAGATTGGGGGACAGGCGGTGAATATAAGAAGTTATGAATATGAGTCCCTGCTCTATGATGCAGGGGAAACAGGCGGTGCATACGTTATTTTCCCATATGATATCAGGAAAGAGTTTGGACGGGGAAGGGTGAAGGTACACGCCACATTTGACGGTGAGCCGTATGATGGCAGTGTTGTAAATATGGGAGTAAAGAACGAGGACGGGAGCGTGTGTTATATCATAGGCGTGCGTAAAGATATCCGGGCCCGGATAGGGAAGCAGCCGGGGGACAAGGTGCGGGTGACAGTCAGGGAACGGGAATGAGGCAGGAGGGATGAAGGATGTGGATGTGTCCAAAGTGTGGGCGTACCTTTAAAAGGCGGGGACAGGATCATTACTGCGGGAAAGCGCCGGAAACGGTGGATGAATATATTGCGGCACAGCCGGAAGAGGTGCAGGAATATCTGAAGAAAATAAGAGAAGCGATTTGCGCGGCGCTGCCAGAGGCGGAGGAGAGGATTTCATGGAGTATGCCGACTTTCTGGAGGCAGCATAATATCATTCAGTTTGCCGGATTTAAGAACCACGTTGGCCTGTATCCGGGACCGGAGGCTGTCCTGGAATTTTCCGAACGTCTGAAAGATTACAAGACCAGTAAGGGGACGATACAGCTTCCATACAGCAGGCCGATTCCGATGGAATTGATCTCTGATATTGCCAGATGGTGCTATGAGACAGGGAATCACCCGTAAGATTGAGAAAGTTATGGAAGGTGTGGAGAATGGAACAGGATGTATTATGCTTTTTTGACAGAAAGGCAGACGCACTGCCCCTGTATGAGACTTTTGAGCAAAGAGTTTTTGCGGAGGTGAAAGACGTAAAGGTAAAAGTTCAGAAAACACAGATTGCTTTTTCCAACAGACATAATTTTGCTTTTGTGTCTTTTATGCCGGTGCGGAAAGCGGAGGAGCGGCCGGAGGTCTATATTGTTGTGACTTTTGGATTGGGATACCGTTTGGAGTCCCCGCGCATAGATGTGGCGGTGGAGCCGTATCCCGGACGCTGGACTCATCATGTCCTGCTTTCCGGGACAGGAGACATTGATGATGAATTGATGGGCTGGGTAAAGGAGGCAGCTGTCTTTTCAGCCGGTAAACGCTGAATGGAGCCGCTGCACTATTTCGCAGTTTTAAGCCTTCCTTCCGTGCCCGCCTTTCGTGGTAAATACTTCTTGACATATGAATGGAATTATGGTAGGTTATTGAAAAATTGGGAGAGCAGGGAATGCAGAACTTACATTTTACATCATATTATATGTATATGTGTTACAGACGTAATTGAAAGTAATTGTGTTTCGATTTGGATGCACAGTTACGCAGGTAGGTCTGATATGTCTATGCATGCAAATCGGTAGGTGTAAGTTTGAATTATGATAGAATGCTTGTAATAGCTGATGGTTTTAGAAGTGCACTGGACATATTGAATGTTTAGTGCTTTTTTGTTTGGAAATGAATTCCTTTATAAAATTATTTATTACGGAGGCTGAATATGGAAGTAACATTATTAAGGGCAAATGTTGACAATGCAAAAGAGCTGCACGCGATGCAGGTTGAAGCTTTCAAAGAATTATTGGAGAAATATCAGGATTTCGACACCAGTCCGGGAAGTGAAAGTATGGAAAAAGTAGAAGCACGCCTGAAACAGGACTTTACATTTTACTATTTTATCTGTATCGGGCAGCAAAAAGTCGGGGCTATCCGTATTGTTGACAAAAAGGAAACCGGAAACCACAAAAGAATTTCTCCCCTATTTGTACTGCCAGAATATCAAGGAAAAGGCATTGCACAGAAAGCAATCCGCTTATGTGAAGAAATACATGGAAACGGAAATTGGGAATTAGACACCATTTTGCAGGAGCCTAAAAACTGTCATCTATATGAGAAAATGGGGTATCATCAGACAGGCAAAACAGAGGTCATAAACGAAAGGCTTACGTTAATATCTTATGAAAAAAGGAGGCAGACAGAACCTGAATAGGATGCAGTCTGTTTGCAACTGAAGGTTGCCAAAAAGAACTTTCATGTTGGTGGTAAATAGTATGGTTGTTTTGTATAATACAAATCAATCAAAGGAGGTCTGGCAATGAAATTATCGGAGAAAATTATAGAACTGAGAAAAGCAAACGGAATGACGCAGGAAGAACTTGCGGCAATATGTAATGTCAGCAGGCAATCCATATCGAAATGGGAAGCTGACATTGCATTACCAGAGACAGAGAAATTACTGATACTGGGAGAAACCTTTGGGGTGTCGATGGATATTCTGCTAAAAGATGAATTGACATTGAACGTGGTTAAAAATGTTCATAGCTGTGGCAGCAATGCAATTCAAAAAAAGAAACCGGAATTATACGAAGGAATACTGATTAAGGAAAGCATAGTGGATGACAGTATCATTGACTGCCTTCATATCCATAAAATTGAATTGTGGAATTCCGGTGGGAACCCCAAGTATTGGACGGTATTGTTTTTTACAAGTGATAGAAAGGATCTGCCAGAGCGATTTTCAAAAGTTATGTTGTCCGGTCCCGATAAAGACGAGAATTGGTTTGTAGATTTTAAGACAGGTAATGACAAATACATCGTTTTTAAAGATAAGATTTTAAAATATCAAATAGGAAATCTGGCGGAAAAAGAATATGTATGCAATGAATGTAGAAAGTTGGGCATTTCTGATGAACAGATGAATTGGCCGGAATAGGGAGTCTCATTTTTCTAATAATTCAGAGAAGAATCTTGGCTTGATAGATACAAAGTTAGATGTTCATTGCATAACGGGGAGAGAGGATTGCATGTTTCAGGGATTTAACGAATCTACCATAATGTTTTATGAGGCTATTCATAAGGAAAATTGTAAAAGGGTATATCAGGAGAATGAACAGCTATATCTTGAGGGCGTGAAAATTCCTTTGCATGAATTATATTTTGAATTATACCACTACTTTAGCGGCGTTGACAGGGATTTGTTAAGTAATAAAAGGAGATGTATTTCTTCTGCATATAATGATGCACGTTTTTGTTGTGGAACACCTATAAAGGAATATTTTTATATACGATTTAAACTGAGTAAAGTGAATAAAAAAAACGCATTGGGGTTCTTTTTTGACGCTTCTTTAGATGGATATAAATATGGGTTGCATATCTATCATCCGGATGCTGGTGGAATGGATAAAATCCGAGATTATATACTGGATAATAAGCGTTATGCAAAAAGCGTAATTGAAGATTTTAATAAGGCTGGAATATTAGAGATTCGTGGAGACAAATATAAAACGGCACACTTTCCGAATGAAGATATTGTTTTACAAGAATTGTTAGAGCGCAAAAGGATTTCTTTCATACGGGAAGAGAATCTTAGTGCCGTTTTTTATAAAAGAGAAATTTTAGATTGTATTGTTTCCGCATTTGACAGCGTAAATGAGGTGTATTTTATGTTGAAGGAAGCGTTATAGTTGCTCATTTAGAATGAATTCTTGATTAGGAGTAAGAAATAAATGGATAAAGGGAAAGAGGCATTTCATAACAATCTATATGCATTGCGGTTAATGTGGCAGATATGTCCCAGCCTGGTTTTCCACAGAGCCGTTATCCGGTTCTTAGGATATTTTGAGTGGTTATTTTACAGTGCCTTTTTTATGCGTTTTGTGATTAAGGCATTGGAAATGGAGCAGGAGTTTTCTTCGATTATGATATTCATTGGAGGTACAGTGGCTGTATTTGCAAGTATCTCCTTATATAACAGTTATGTGGATGGAACAGTGGCGCCTATAACTACCATTATTGTGAACAGAGAACTGGGCAACAGACTGTTTCAAAAGTCCAGAAAGGTAGAGCTGTCCTGTTATGAAGATAGTGAATTTTATAACAAATATACGCTGGCCATGGAAAAGGCGGATGAGCGTCTTATAGAGACGGTGGATGTTATCTGGGGGATTGTATTCGGTGTAGTGGCGTCCGTTGCAGCATTTCTCTTTCTCTTAGAAGTGGACAGGTATGCGGTGCTGTTTGTAGGCTTTCCTATTGTGGGGAACTTCTGTTTTAATAAAGTATTGGGTAAGATTGATTTTGAGCGAAACAAGGATATGGTTCCCTATAATCGTAAAATTGCGTATGTAAATCGAGTCATGTACATGACAGATTATGCAAAGGAAATACGTCTGACCAATGCTTTTGCGTTAATGCGGAGGGACTATCGGGAGGCCATACAGGGGCTTATGCAGTGTACCCATAAGTATACGAAAAAGGGTATGATTTTTCACTGGCTGCGTGTCATATTTACGTTTAGCTTTATTTTTGAGGGGTTATTGATATACGGAGCTTACAGGGCTTTGGTAAGTCATACGATTTCGCTGGCGGAACTTTCGGTGATTACCAGTATGATGGTATCTACCACATGGATATTAATAGGGTTTACGGAATCTTTGATGAAAGGTTTTAAGAACGGACTTTTTGTGTGGAATCTGCGTACTTTTCTGGAGTATGAGGAAGTGATACCGGAAGATTATGAAGGGGAAGACCCGGGCAAAGAAATTCAAAGTATAGAGTTTTGTAATGTGAGCTTTTGTTATAAGGATAAACAAGTATTACATAATCTTTCCTTTGAAATCCGGGGAGGTAAAACCTATGCCCTGGTAGGACATAACGGAGCGGGAAAGTCAACCATTATTAAGCTGTTGATGCGCTTTTATGATCCAACGGAGGGAGAGATTTTCTGTAATGGCAGAAATATTAAGGAGTACAATTTGCAAAAGTACAGAGCGTTGTTCGCAACGGCTTTTCAGGACTGCCGTATTTTTTCTTTGTCGGTAATGGAGAATGTGCTGATGCAGAAGGCGCAGGAAGGCGACAGAGAACGTGTGGAGGAAGCCTTACGGTTGGCCGGTGTATATGATAAGGTTATGTCGCTGCCGAAGGGTATGGATACGGTTTTGACGAAGGAATTTAGCGAGGATGGCGAGGTGCTGTCCGGCGGGCAGTATCAGAAGATCGGTGTTGCCAGAGCCTTTGTGAGACAATGTCCTGTAAAGATATTCGATGAACCATCCAGTGCATTGGATCCTATTTCAGAATATCAGTTATTTGACAATATGTTGAAAAGCAGTCAAGAAAAGACAGTATTGTTTATTTCCCATAGATTATCCTCTGTCCAGAATGCAGATTGGGTGTTTATGCTGGAAAATGGAATGGTCAAAGAAGAAGGAACCCATTACATGCTGATGAAGCGGCAGGGTATCTATGCTGATATGTATAAAAAACAGGCGGAGAATTATCTGGCGGTATCATCTTCTGAAATAGATAGAGGTATCTTTGCCATGACAAAGGAGGAGATGGTATGAAAGAAGTGTTAAAAAATCATCTGTTTCTTTGGCGGCTTTGTTTCCGTACAGCTCCGGGATTTATGCTGTATGCTATATATGATGCTTTTAGAAGTCAGGTTCTTATCTTTCTGGAACATACAATAGCTGTTCGTTATGTTTTAAGATGTGCAGAGTATGGAGAACCATTTTATAAAGCATTTATCGTAGTAGGCATCGTACTATTAGCATACATGGCAGCGATTATACCGGATGGGTATTATATTCATAACTTGTCATTATGTGCAAAACCGAAACTCTATCAGGCGTTAAAGGATCAAATGTATCATAAGGCGGCCGAAATTGATCTGGCATGCTATGATGAACCAGATTATTATAATGAGTTTGTCTTGTCTGTATCCGAGGCTGAGAGTTCGATAGAACGCTTTTTGACGTTACTTAATTCCTTTATACAAAGTGTTACCATTATGCTGACAACGGGAGTATTCTTTCTTGTAACAGATGCTGCGGGAATTTTATTTGTATTGGCATCTTTTGTACTTAATTTTTTGTTTGCAAAGGTATTGAACAAGTTAAATTACGAAGTGCGGATGAAAACAAATCCATTGGAACGTAAGCGAAATTATGTAAGTCGAATTTTTTATCTGAGTGATTATGCGAAAGAACTGCGTTTATACCCTCGGACGGCTGATATTTTGGAGCAGGATTTTGTACAGGCCAATGAGGAAATGGTAAAAGTGCAGAAAGAGGCTTGCAGGAAGCGTACAGGCCTGCATTTTGCACAGGGATATTTAGCCGGAAATTTTATTTTGGATGGACTTTATATAACGTACTTAATATTTCAGGCTGCAGTGTTACATACCATTGATTACAGTAATGCAGTAGTTTTGTTCAACCGTACAAGCAGTCTGCGAAAGGGTATGAAGGGGTTTGTCGAGGCGGTGCCTAAGGCAGGCGAAAACAGCATGTACATTGACAAGATCAGAAGTTTTCTGATGTATGAGCCGGAAATTAAGCATAATGTGGGAGAAAGCTTGCCCACAGAGTCTGGAACAATACGTTTTGACCATGTCAGCTTTCGTTATACCAAGGATTCGCCAGAGGTATTGATGGATATTTCATTACAGGTAAGATCCGGCGAAAAAATTGCAATTGTAGGTTACAATGGTGCCGGAAAGACAACACTTATCAAGCTGTTGATGAGGCTGTATGATCCTACAGCCGGCACGATTCTTTATCATGATAAAAATATAACGCAGTATAATTTAGGTGAGTATCATAAACGTTTTGGCGTAGTGTTTCAGGATTTCAAGATGTATGATGCAACACTGATGGAGAATGTTGTATTGGATGACATAGAGAATGTAAAAACGGAAGAGGAAGCTGTCAGACAGGCTCTTTGCAGCAGTGGTTTCGGTGGGCGCCTGGAAACACTTCCGGAAGGATTGTATACATCAATTACCTCGGAGTTTGACGAAAACGGGGTGAATCTGTCCGGTGGAGAAAGCCAGAAGGTTGCCATCGCCAGAGCCTTCTACAAGCAGGCAGATATTTTAGTTATGGATGAGCCTTCCAGTGCACTGGATCCTATTGCAGAATATAATTTGAATAAAGCAATGCAGGATGCTGCGCGAAATAAGACTGTATTCTATATTTCTCACCGACTGTCTACTACAAGAGATGCAGACCGCATAATTATGTTAGAAAAAGGCAGAATCATAGAGGAGGGAACCCATGAAGAGCTTTTAGAGCAAAATGGAAAGTATGCAAAGATGTGGCATATGCAGGCAGGGAAATATGGCGAATAGTCCCTCTGTTTACGGATAAAACCGGGAAAGGAGAGATTGCTTATGAGTGGTTAGTTTGGTGAGAGTTTAATACCTATTTTCTGTATTAGAGCAAATTTTGTGATAGGAAGATTTGCAGATATGATGGTAGGAAAATACATTCCTTTGTCTTGGTGGGAGAAATACACACTCATAATGGAAGAGGCATCCCTGTATTTTGGCATTGGGGAGAAGACTCTCAGACGGTTCGTAAAAGAACATCAAAAGGAAAGTATTTGAAAAGTTTATAGACGAAAAAGTGACTGTTACATAAGTTCGGTTTGAGGTTGGCAGACGTATTTTTGACTAGATTAGGAGTCCTGTTTATGGTATGGTATAGTATATGTACAAGTATATTGACAATGTGGGAAATACGAGGTACGTGTACAGTTGGCGGCTGGTCTAATCTTATCGGGCGGTAATATGACGGTATTGGAGCTTGAGCAAAAATATGTTGCACAAAAAGCAGGAGTCAGGGAGAATATCCGTATTGGTTATAGCTTTGTTATCAATATCCTTAAGAAAGAGGAATTGCTGAAAAAGGTATGTAACCGCTGAGTTGTAAAAAGTTGTAAAACAATAAAAAATGGGAAAACTTGAAAAGCCCGTAAAATCAAGGAAAATCAGCATTTTAGAGGAGTTAAACTACGATGATAAAAATACTTTTTATTTGCCACGGCAACATCTGCCGCAGCACAATGGCCGAGAGCGTCATGACCTACTTAGTAAGCAAGCGCCACCTCTCGGATCAATTCCAGATTGCTTCCGCAGCCACAAGCCGCGAGGAAATCGGCAACAGCCCACACTATGGCACAGTGAATAAATTGAGAGCCGTAGGGATTCCCGTTGTGCCGCATCGGGCAGTGCAGATGACGAAACAGGATTACCACAAATATGATTACTTAATAGGCATGGACGATGCCAACATCCGTAATATGACGAGGATTGCCAACGGTGACCCGGAACATAAAATACACAAGCTGTTAGAGTATGCGGGAAGCGAAAGGGCCATTGCCGATCCCTGGTATACAGGAGAATTTGATGTGACTTATGATGATATCTTGGAGGGATGTGAGGCCTTCTTAAATTTCCTGACGGAATCCGATTGATTTATGTGGTGGGAGAATAGTGCGAGAAGAATGCCTAAAATGCGGCATTCTCCGCATTGATCTGAGATTACGCAATGCGGAATCATAGAGGTTAGTATGCTCATAAGACAAAAGCAATTTGTCTCCTATCATATATTGTCTGTCTGTCGATCAAGTTGTGCGTCTGCGGCGGGTGCGCTGACAGGCAGATGTTTGCAGCAGATAACAAGCCGGTCGCAGATTCCAACTTAGAAGAGCAGTCCGGGGCGCCATGCGGAGCAAGTCCGTTAGATAAGGATTTATACAAAAAGGGACGCAGAATGTATTGTGTATCCCAAAGGAAAAACAACGGACTGAAATAGGATATGAGGTCGATTTTGCAGTAATGCCGGATTCTTTTACCTATACGCTGATTTATGTGGATGAGGATTATATACCGGAACTGGTAGTAGACAGGGGATCTTGTGCAGGAAGATGACAGATGCTACATCAGGGACATGCCGGAGGATATTTTGTCTGCATTTCCATCGTATACAGGCAAGATAGGTTATATTTGCGAGTATGATTCTGAGTAGTCTGGAGCGGGGATGTTCACAGACGCTTACTGTGAAACTGCAAGGGGAAAGAAAACCACCGGCTAAGCCGGTGGTATAGATTTGCGATGGTTACCCACAAAGCAGACAAAAGCCAGCATCAACAGGATAAAGATTGTCAGCACATCCCACACATCCAGGATGGGTTCTCCTATCATTTTAGACAAGATTATATTAATGATAAATAAAAATGGAACGGCGGCGAGCAGGGATATCCCCAGAGCCGCTAATTTTCTTGTCTTTCCCATACGATTGAAAATGGCGGACACCAGCCATAAGAACACAAGAGAAGGTATTGCCATGGCAGTGCCGATGGAAAATATTTCATGGACTTTTATCAGGACGCTCAGCAGATATAAATAGGGAATGACAAAAATACTTAAAGAGATCAGGCTGACAACAATTCCCCTTTTTCCCAATATCATACCTGGAAAAGATATCACCCATGCAAAGGCAATGGAACTGAGCGGAATGAGTGACCAGGTCAGGTGACCGGAGATGGCAATATCACAGGTAAGACATACCACGATTCCAATAAAAAGTGTCACGGTAAAAAGGGTGGCTATGATCCCGTTTTTGGAGATGTTGTTTTCATCTTTTCTTTTTAGGGCAATCAGGTTTTCTTCTGCCCTTTTCTCATAATTTTCTGAATGTTTGGGTTCAATCTTTTCCCCGCTTAACAATTCGTTTACGCTGATGCCCAAGATGGCGCACAGTTCTAACATGATGGAAGAATCGGGCATGCTTTTCCCGGTTTCCCATTTGGATATGGCTCTGTCTGTAATATTGAGTTTTTCTGCCAGCTGTGCCTGTGTCAGGTTCTGTTCTTTACGGCATCTGGCAATGAATGTTCCAATTTCTGTCTGATTCATTATGACTTCCTCCTTAGATGCATAGTACATGTTTAGATGCATATTACATGACGGAATGTATTTTGTACACAAACTGTTGGTTGAGTTGTCAGAAAAGTACCTTTTTATCATACGACAAAAGCGTATTTCAATCAAATAGGAGATATGAAGCGCAGGCAAAAAGCATAAGTTGTAAAGAAGAGGCAGTTGCTATGGACAGCGGGCATGAAAAAAGAATACGAAGATCGGGCAGATAGAAATGAAAAAAGGCTTCTTGCCGCAATGATACTTATCATTGGGCTTCTGGCCTTTGGCAGCAGGGGAAGTGACAGGCAGGGCAGTTTTGGTCAATCTAACCGCAGTACACCTTTACGCGGCACTGTTACAATGGCCGGTTCTACATCCATGGAATCCATTGCCAATGCACTGGCAGAAGGGTTTATGAATCGGTACCCGTATGTGATGGTAACAGTGGAGTTTACCGGCTCTTCAGCAGGAATCGAGGCAGCGCTGACAGGCAGTGCGGATATCGGCAATTCTTCCAGAAGGCTTCGTCCGGAGGAGAAGGCGGCCGGGGCAGTGGAATATATTGTGGCTCTGGATGGAATTGTGATGATTACGGATGCAGAAAATCCGGTCAGGGAATTGACGAAAGAGCAGTTATCGGCAATTTATCAGGGAAAAGTCAGAAACTGGCGGGAAGTGGGCGGCACGGATAGGGCCATTGTGGTATTGGGGCGGGAAGCAGGAAGCGGGACGAGAGAGGCTTTTGAGGAATATCTGGAATTGGAAGAGCTGTGTGACTACGCCAATGAATTGAACTCTACGGGAGCGGTAATGGCCAGGGTCTCATCTACGCCAGGGGCTATCGGTTATTTGTCCTGGGATGTCCTGGATGATATGGTGGCGGTTTTGGCAATCGATGGGGTTAAGCCCACGGCAGATACGATAAGAACTGGCAGATACGGGTTGAGCAGACCGTATGTGATGGTGACAAAAGGCGGGATGGAGGAACAGAGTGAGGCAGTGAAGGAGTTTTTCTTATATATGAAATCTGGGGAAGGAGAGGCACTGTTGAAGAATGCAGGGGGAATCTTGGTAGAAGCGGTGCAATAGGAGGGCTTGCCATGGTCAGGTATAGGACAGATACACGCACTCGTACAGTCGAAAAAGCTGCAAGAATCATATTCTCTCTTTGTGCCTTCACTGCGGTGGCAGCAGTATTTTCCATCACGATCTACATGATTGCCAATGGCGTACCGGCTGTTCTACAAGCCGGATGGAAAGAAATATTGTTTTCTTCGGTCTGGCAGCCTGCGGCACAGGAGCCGTCCTTTGGAATCCTCTATGTGATTCTGACTTCTGTTGTGGGTACATTTCTGGCGGTATTATTGGGTGTACCCATTGGACTGTTTACGGCGGTATTTCTGGCAGAGGCAGCGCCCGGGTGGCTGGCGGCGGTGATACGTCCGGCGGTAGAACTTTTAGCGGGGATACCATCAGTCATCTATGGTGTTCTGGGAATGATGATTCTAAATCCATTTATGTATCGTCTGGAACAAAGAATTTTCGCGGATTCTTGGACACACCAGTTTACAGGCGGTGCCAATCTGCTCTCGGCGGTGATTGTGCTGGCGGTGATGATACTGCCTACGGTCATCAGTATCAGTGAGGCAGCGCTGCGGGCAGTGCCGCCAGAGTTGAAAGCGTCTTCTCTTGCGCTGGGAGCCTCTCCGGTGGAGACCATTTTTCAGGTGACGATTCCGGCGGCCCGGTCAGGGATTTTGGCTGCGGTGGTGTTGGGAGTGGGCAGGGCTGTGGGTGAGGCGATGGCCATCAGTCTGGTGTCCGGTAATGCGGTGAACCTACCGCTTCCTTTTTGCTCAGTCAGGTTTCTCACCACAGCGATTGTCAGTGAAATGGGATATGCGGGCGGTCTGCACAGGCAGGTTCTGTTTACAATCGGTCTGGTGCTCTTTGTTTTTATCATGATGATTAATGGGATTTTGAGCAGTATTCTAAAGGGGGAAAAGCGGCAGTGATGAGAAAACTGAAGGACGATGTGCTTCTGTGTCTGATCTATCTGGCAGCTTTCTTTGCAGAATTTCTTTTGATTGGGATTCTGGTATATGTGTTTGTCAAAGGATTTCCCCACATTAGTCTGCACTTTCTGACCACAGTGACCAGTGTTCTGGAAGGGACGGTGGGAATTGCCGGTAATCTGGTAAACACTATATATATGGTGGTATTGACACTGGTGATCGCAGTGCCTGTCGGCATTGGTTCGGCTGTTTATCTGAATGAGTATGCCAGACCGGGGAAGATGGTACGGTTGATTGAATTTACCACGCAGACATTGTCCGGGATACCGTCCATTATTTTTGGTCTCTTCGGAATGGTCTTTTTTGGGGTTACGCTGGGGTTGGGATATTCGATTCTGACAGGAGCGTTTACGCTTTCCCTGATGGTCTTGCCGCTGATTACAAGAAATACGCAGGAAGCGTTAAAGACGGTGCCGGAAAGTTACAGAAGCGGCGCCATTGGTATGGGAGCGGGGAAGTGGTATGTGATCCGGACGATTCTTTTACCCTCTGCGATGCCGGGAATTATGACCGGCATCGTTTTGGCGGTGGGGCGTATTCTGGGAGAGTCGGCGGCGCTGTTATTTACGGCGGGAAGCGGGTATTTCCTGCCCAGGTCTTTGGGCGGGTGGTTTCATAAGATGGTGGAATCCGGCGGTACGCTCACGATACAGCTGTATCTGAGTATGGAAAAGGCCCAGTATGATATAGCATTTGGCATAGCGGCTGTGCTGCTTTGTATGGTATTTTGTATGAATTTGCTCACCGGGCTTTTGTCGAATAAATTGGGGGATACCACAGACGGCAGAGGATAGAGGATAAGGACTGAACAGTATGTCGCAGAGCAAGATAAGCACCGATAAATTAAATTTATACTATGGCGCCAAACATGCTTTAAAGGATATTACTATCAAGATTCGTTCCAATACGGTAACGGCGCTGATCGGCCCCTCCGGCTGTGGGAAATCCACCTTTTTAAGATCCTTAAACCGTATGAATGAGTTGACAGACGGCGTTAGGATGGAAGGGAAAGTATATCTGGACGGAGAGGACATTTACGGGCCCAAGATGGATGTGACGAGACTCAGGAAACGAGTAGGAATGGTGTTTCAGCAGCCCAATCCATTTCCCATGAGCATCTACGATAATATTGCATATGGGCCAAAGGTGCATGGTGTCAAAAATAAGGAGAAACTGGATGAGATTGTGGAGAGGAGCCTGAAGCAGGCGGCCATCTGGGAGGAGGTGGAGAACCAGCTGAGCAAGACGGCGCTGGGGCTATCAGGAGGGCAGAAACAGAGGCTTTGCATCGCTCGTGCCCTGGCGGTAGAGCCGGAGGTGTTATTGATGGATGAGCCTACCTCGGCACTGGATCCGGTCTCTACTTTGAAAGTGGAAGAGTTGATAAGTCGGTTAAAAAGCCAATACACCATCGTTATCGTGACACATAACATGCAGCAGGCAGCCAGGGTATCAGACGACACGGCCTTCTTTCTGATGGGAGAGATGGTGGAATTTGATACCACTGCCCGCCTGTTTGTGCATCCGGCAGATAAGAGGACGCAGGAATATGTCACCGGTAAATTTGGTTAGAGAAATAGGTGAGGCGGCATCAGACTAAATCCGCGATCAGAAAGCTTTTTGTTTTCAGGGCACAGTAATGTCTTCCTTTTACGGCAGTGAATTTGAGGACGCAGTAATCGGGATCGGTGACGCCCTGTTTGTAGTACATCACGTCCTGGGGATGCCAGAGTTCTTCCTTAATCTGGGGATCCTGCAAGACTTCCACGGTGCCGGTCAGCATGACGGCCTCATATTTAAAGCGCCCTTTGTTATAAAAGTAAATGCTTGCTTTGGGATTTTTCATAAATTGTCCGGCGCGAAGGGAAGAGGTGTTAGTGGAGTAATAGAAGCTGTCTCCCTCAATCTTGCCGGGCATGAACATGGCCTTCATGTTAGGGTATCCGTCTTCATCCACTGAGGCGATAAAGGATACTTTCTGTTTCTGGATAAAGTTAAAAAGCTGTTCTCTGGTCTTCATGGTTAATCCTCCTTTGTTTTATATGGGTTTGTTCTTCCTGGGTCAATGTTTCCAGAATTCGTGCCAGGAATTGTTCAAATATCATCTGTTCTTCTGAAGAGAATCCCTGGTAGAAGAGTGTATTCATCTGCTGCGAAACGGTTTCGTATTTTGTCTGCAGGGATTTGGCATATTCGGTGAGAGAGACGATCGTCTGGCGGCGGTTGTGGGGATTGGTCTGTCTTGTCAGAATCCCTTTATTGACCATACCGTCCACTACAATGGAGACGGTATTTTTGGCAAGAGAAGTCCGGGCGCTGATTTCATTGATGGTTAGCTGATCATTTTTCCACAGGACAAAGAGAATCCGGCCCTGACCGCCGCTTATTTCAATGCCATTTTCTGCGAGCAAACGCTCAAAAATCCTGTCTTGCAGTTGTTTGATCTGTGATATGTAAAATCCGCCTTTGGTTTCCATACGATTCCTCTCTTCAAGCGTGTTTGTGTGACAGGATGCTGTTTATATCTGAACTTTCTTATATTGTCACCGGTATCAGTCATATGGTCGCTAATAATCATATTAGAACAGTTCTATTTAGAACTATATATAAAGTATCATATTTCTAGTAATATGACAAGACCTGATTTTACATAAATTTTACATCCATTTTACAAAACCCTGATATCAGAAGGGATAAATCCGTGATAATTTCAAATCATAATACTAAGGCGAAGTATGATGTGTTCCGGGCGGCGAAGAAGCCGAACATAAGAACAGACGGTGTCATGTAGAAACGTTATGCTTCTAAAAAGGGAGGTTAGCATGGATTTTTTCAGTATACTCAAGATGTTGGGCGGACTTGCACTTTTTTTATATGGTATGCACGTGCTGGGAGAGGGACTGTCTAAAGCCAGCGGCGGCAGGATGGAGCAGATTCTGGAACGGTTGACTTCCGGAAGGCTGCGGGCTGTGTTTCTGGGGGCCGCCGTCACGGCAGTAATTCAGTCATCTTCTGCCACTACGGTGATGGTGGTGGGCTTTGTCAATTCTGGTATCATGAAGCTTTCCAGTGCGATCGGTATTATTATGGGAGCCAATATCGGTACCACTGTAACTTCCTGGCTTTTAAGTCTGAGCGGGATCGAGGATGGGAATTTTTGGGTACAGATGTTAAAACCCTCCTCCTTTTCTCCAATTTTGGCTATTATAGGTGTGATGCTCCTGCTGTTTTCCAAGAAGGACAGCAGACGTAACATTGCCATGATCTTTGTGGGCTTTGCGGTATTGATGTTTGGTATGGATACTATGTCAGGGGCGGTCAAACCATTGGCAGATGTACCGGAGTTTGCCAATCTTTTGCTGATGTTTCAAAATCCGTTTCTGGGAATATTAGCAGGGGCGCTTTTGACGGCAATACTGCAGTCTTCCTCGGCTTCTGTGGGTATTCTGCAGGCGCTGTGCGCCACCGGATCTGTTTCTTATGCAACGGCCCTTCCCATTATTCTGGGACAGAATATCGGCACCTGTGTGACGGCGTTGCTATCCTCTGTGGGAACCACCAAGAATGCCAGACGGGCGGCAATCGTACATCTGTATTTTAACCTGATCGGTACTGCGGCGTTTATGGTCGTGTTTTATGGCCTGCACGGGATAATGGATTTTCCTTTTATAGATTGGGCAGCTGCGCCTTATGGGATTGCCATTGCGCACAGTGCCTTTAATATCTTTGCCACTTGTCTGCTCCTGCCTTTCTCGAATCAGCTGGAGAGATTGGCTTATCTGACGATCAAGGAGGATGCTTCGGAGCATGCAGCGGTGCGGTATGTGGAGGAGGACATACGGACATTGGATGTCCGCTTCATGAACAATCCGGCGGTGGCCATGGAGCAGTGCAGGAAGGTGACGGCTCATATGGCGGATGCGGCGGCAGATGCCTGCAGGCGGGCAGCCGGGCTTTTGCACAGCTATACAGAGGAAGAGGTGGACAAAGTCCGGCAGATGGAAGAGGACGTGGACCGTTATGAGGATGTGCTGGGCACTTATCTGCTTAAGCTGAGCGGGCGGGAACTGTCGGAGCGGGACAGCCGGACTCTGACCTTGTATCTGCACAGCATTGGGGATCTGGAAAGGATTTCGGATCATGCGGTGAGTATTGCCGAAGCTTACCGGGAAATGGCGGATAAGAAGATGGCTTTTTCCAACAAGGCACAGGAAGAGTTAACCGTCTTTACGAGAGCTATAGAAAGGATTTTGTCTTTGTCTTTGGAAGTTTTTGTCAGAGAAGAAGGAGCTTATGTCTATGAGGTGGAGGCATTGCAGTCTTTGGTGGACAGGTTGGCGGCTGAGGTCAAAAAGCGCCATATCAAACGGCTCAGGAAGGGAAAATGTACGATAGAATTGGGATTTCTGCTCTCCGATATCCTGACGGCTTATGAGCGGATCACAGCGCACTGTGCCCACATAGCAGTGCGCATGGTGCAGGTGCAGGAGGATTCCTTGGAGATGCATGGGTACAGTGAGGAACTGGAAGAGCGGGACCGGGAGCGGATTCACTTGCTATATGAAGGATTGGTGCAGGAGTTTGCTTTGCCTTAATGCTTGTTTTTTGCCGGATAGAGAGCTATGATATAGAAAGGTCTTCTTAAGAGCGGATAGGATGGGCCAAAGACCGCAATATGAAGTCTATATGCAGCGCGAAGAAAACAGCGCAGAAATGAGGCAAAGATGAAGATAGCAGTTACTTACGAAAATGGAAATGTATTTCCGCATTTTGGTCGGACACAGCAGTTTAAGGTTTACGAGATCGCTGGCGGAAAAGTTGCAGATGCACAGGTGATGGATACCGATGGAAATGGGCACGGCGCTCTGGCGGGATTGCTTTCCGGATGGGGTGTGGACACATTGATCTGCGGCGGAATCGGTGCGGGTGCGCAGTCTGCCCTGATGGAAGCAGGCATTCAGTTTTATGGCGGTGTGGCCGGGCGTGCGGATGAGGCGGTAGACGCCCTGCTTGCGGGAACGCTTACCTATAGCCCGGAGGTGCATTGCGAACATACGGGACATGGTCATCATGGTGAGGGCCATCAGTGCGGGCACGACAGGCATGGATGTCCTGGGAGTGAAAGACTCTGACGGCCAATTTGGACAATTGGCATGGCATAAACGGTGAGTGACTGGAACGAGAGAGGCTTTTGATGCGATGAGTATGATTTATATCGTGGAAGATGACAGGAATATCAGTGAGATTGAGAGCTTTTCCCTGAGAAACAGCGGTTATGAGACAGCTGTATTCGAGACAGCAGGGGACTTTTATGAGACGCTTGCCGTAAAAATCCCCAGTCTGGTTTTGTTAGATGTGATGCTGCCGGATGAGGACGGGCTTCATATAGTGGAAAAACTGCGCAAAGATCCGCAGACACAGAAGATGCCGATCATCATGGTGACCGCCCGGGGGACGGAGATGGATAAGGTCAAGGGGCTGGATCTGGGAGCCGATGATTATCTCACCAAGCCCTTTGGGGTGATGGAACTGATCTCGCGGGTGAAGGCTTTACTTCGCAGGAGCGGGGAAGCCAGAGAAGACCGACAGGTGACGATCGGGGATGTGCTTTTGGATGATGAACGGCATGCAGTATATGTGGATGGTGCACAGTGTGAACTGACTCACAAAGAATATGAACTTTTAAAAATGCTTATGCTGCGTGCGGGAATCGTGACCGGGAGAACAGAAATTCTGGATCAGGTGTGGGGCACGGATTTCCAGGGGGAGTCAAGGACTCTGGATATGCACATCAAGACACTCAGGCAGAAATTGGGCAGGGCCGGCAGTATGATCAGGACAGTCCGTAATGTAGGGTATATTCTGGATAATGGGATGGAATAGCATCCCTGATGTGGAGGATACATTTGAAGAAAAAGATTAACAGACAACTGATAGGAATTTCTTTTGCGGCAGTCGTTATTACATTGGTTTTGATGACGGCTGCTTTTTATCGTATTTTCATGGTGCAGGTGCTGGATGATCTGAAGATTTATGCCAGGGTGATATCTGAGAGTGATATTTTGGACAGGGCCTGGCAGGAAGAGTATGGTAATGCCTTTGGTCCTGTGCGAACTACGGTCATAGCGCCGGATGGAAAAGTGCTCTATGATTCCAATGTCAATGCAGGACAGATGGATAATCATCTGGAGCGGCCGGAGATACGGGAGGCGCTTATAGATGGGGAAGGAGAATCTATCCGTCAGTCTTCCACGATGAACAGAAGTACTTTTTATTACACGCTGCGGCTCCTGGACGGCAATGTACTTCGGGTGTCAAGGGAAGCACACAGTATCTGGAGCATCCTGTATCGGTCCGTACCTGTTCTGGCAGTTGCGCTTTGCACGCTTTTGCTTATGTGTATGGCATTGTCCCATTATCTGACCCAATCCCTTGTAAAACCCATTGAACGCATGGTGGCAGATATCAGTCACATCGAGGAAAATAAAGTGTATGAGGAGCTTCTGCCCTTTGCCAGAACCATTCGCAGGCAACATGAAGAGATTCTTGGAAACGCCAGTGTGAGACAGGAATTTACGGCCAATGTGTCTCATGAATTAAAAACACCGTTGGCTGCAATTTCCGGTTATTCGGAACTGATTGAAAACGGTATGGCATCAGGAGAGGATGCGGTGCGGTTTGCGGCCGGTATCAGACAGAGCGCTAACAGACTTTTGACATTGATCAATGATACCATCCGCCTGTCGGAACTGGATTCTCCGACACCGGAGATTACTTTTGAGGAAGTAAATCTGTATGAGATTGCAAGGGAAAGTGTGGAAATGCTGCAGATTCGGGCAGAAGAGCGGAATGTAAAGCTTTCCTTAGAGGGAAGCAGCTGTAAGATTCTTGGTGATAAGCAGATGATGGAGGAACTGATCTACAATCTCTGTGATAACGCGATGAGTTATAATGTAGCGGGGGGAAGTGTTCTGGTCAGTGTGGAGCAGAACCAGCAAGTGGTGGTACTTTGTGTGAAGGATACGGGAATCGGGATTCCCAGAGAGCATCAGGAGCGGATATTTGAGCGGTTCTATCGGGTAGATAAGAGCCGGTCCAAATCCACTGGCGGTACCGGGCTTGGTCTCGCTATTGTCAAGCACATCGTGGCGGTGCATCAGGCGGAAATATCACTGACCAGTGAAGTGAGCAGAGGGACTGAGGTGGTGGTTACATTTGCGTCAATGGGCAGATTTATGTCATAAAAGGGCAGTAAACATATTTCTGCACGGTTAAGAAAAGCCTTCAACACGCCGATAATATAGATAAGACTTAGTGACAGAGAACGGATGAAACGGATGTCATCCGAAATCGAAATCATATAGATTGCAGGGGACAAGGAGGTTATCGGCAATGCAGGTCAGGTTCAACACAAACGACAATCAGATCACAGGACCGGGCGTTCAGATACAGTCCAAAGAGAGTGAACGCACCGGACAGAAATCATCCCAGACAAAAAGAGTGAATACAATCTTTGCAGGCAATCTGCCGATGAACAAGGATGCCATTATGCTGCGTAAGCAACAGGCGCAGAAGAAAGCCATGAAGATGATTCAGGATGCTTGGTCAGGCGACCGCAAGGCAGACCAGAGTATGATGGAGATTCGGGAGAAGTCGGAGCAGTACAAAGCTGAAGCGCTCATGAATTATGAGAAGGTGGCAGAGTGTGAGGCGAGAAAGGAGAATCTGCGTCAGGGATATGGCGTGGAGGAAGATTCTCAGGAACAGAAGGATCTGGAACTCTTAGAGCGGGCAAGGCATCCGGCGGGAGCCGTTTTTACGGAAGAGGCAGAACAGAGGCTTAAGGAACTGCAAAATCAGCCACTCACCGAGTATCAGCAGAAATGTCTTGAGATTCTTGAGGAACAGTACATTTTCCAAAACCGTGCCGAGACAGCAAAGTCTACTGCACAGTTTTACAGTCAGTCTGCTGCTTCCATGAAGATAGAACGTCTGAAATTCCACAAGATGACAGATGCCCAGAACAATGCCGAGAAGCTGCTGGAAGAGACCGGCAAGGATATTGTGGGTATGCTCTGGGATGAGGCCAAGGATCACGTGGACGAAACCTACGAGGAGAAGAGAGAGGAAGAGAAGGAAAAGGCCGAGGAGAAGGAAGAGCAGGAAGAAAAGGTAGAGGATATCCGGGAAGAGAAGGAGATTATAGAAGAGAGGATCGAGTCGGACAGGGAGAACAGCCATGAGGCGGAAGAAAGCAGCAAGGAACAGGAGCGGGATGCCAGGGAAGAGGCAGAACTCTTAAAGACCATGGCAGAGGCAGGCATGGATGTGGCTGGCTCCGGCGCTGGAGTAAAGGCGGAAATTCAGGATATGCTGCATAAGATGAAACTTCTGGAAGTGGATATCAAAGGCATTGAGGTAGATGAGGAGGTATAGGCAGCCGACAGTTAGTATAAATAGAAGGAATCACAGAGAAAGGGGCATGTTTTGCAGGGGAAGGCTGGTACGCACTTCGGAATGCAGGGCGTGTTTCTTTTTGTTATCATAAAATTGGTGACAAAAAAGGTGAGTTTCATGACATAAGAAAGAAGAATTAGGCGATTTATGCCGATACAAAGAAAGAACAAGTAAATAAGGAGTAAGGGGAAACCATGAGAATTGCGATTTGCGATGACGAGGCGAGAGGGAGAGAACGGATTCAAACCTTACTCGAAAAGGAGTTTACACAAGTACAGACCAGGGAATTTGATTCAGGGATGAAGCTGCTTACGGCTGTGCAGGAAGGATATCAGCCGGATATCCTGCTATTGGATATAGCGATGGAAGGTATGAACGGCATGGAGACGGCCAGACAGATCAAAGCGCTGTCGGATGTCATATTGATTTTTGTAACCGGAGTGAAAGAGCAGGTTTTTCAGGCTTTTGATGTGGGAGCATTTCATTATCTGGTAAAACCTGTGGAGGAAGAACGACTGAAGGAAGTCTTAATCCGTGCCATGCAGGAAGTCCATAAACATCAGGGGAGACCGAAATTCCTGCTGATCAAGTCCGGGGGAGCCCACAGAAGGGTTCCGGTGGAGGACATCCTGTATGTGGAGAATAACGGCAGGAAGGTCGTTGTGCATACAAAGACAGAGAAAATGGAATATTATGAGCGGATGAACCATCTGGAGGAAGTGCTGGGAGGAGAATTTTACCGGTGCCACAGAGGGTATCTTGTTGCGCTTCGCGCTATCAGCGGGTATGATAATACCAGCATCACTGTGAGTACGGGGGAGAAGATTTATCTGGCAAAACAGAAGTATTCGGAGTTTGTGAAACTCTACTGTCAGTTTTTAAAAGAGTAGCGCAGGAAGGAAATGAATATGGTATGGCAGGCGCTGGATCTGTTGGAAAATATCTGTAGAGCGGGAATGCTGCTCTATTTGATCCGGGATATGATTGTGGCTAAGGAGAAATACCGCCGGATTGCGCCCTGGTTTTTGTTTGTACAGCTGTTGGTGATAAATCTCTGGATAACCAATTCCCAGTGGCTGGAAAGAAGGCTCTATGGGAAGAACTTAGAGTTTGTGAGCAACAGCAGTTACAGCATTGTGAAACTCGTAATCTGTATTGGATTCAGCTTTCTGTTCATGGACTTGTTTTATCAGGGAAGACGTCTTGCGAAGCTTTATCTGCTTTCCGTATTCTATACCGTTCAGGAGTCGGCACGGTTTGCGGTTCATGGTCTCTGGATGCTATTTATCATGGGATATCTGGACAGGCTGAATGAACAGATTATGGCAGATCAGATGGAATTGGAAGTCTATTCACTGCTGGTGAACAGACTGCAGTTAACCGGATGGATTCTGTTTGCGGGCGGGTATCTTAGCGTGATGTATGTTACGTTCCGGATTTATCGCCGATATATAAAGGAACCGGTTACTCAGACAGCGGGGCAGGGATTAGGGTTTTTGATGCTTGCACCGATTATTGGCATGTCTCTGGATGCGGCTTTGCGGATCATCTTTTACAGGCAGGAGGGAATGGAGATTGAGACTCTCTATGATAAGCACAGCAGCATGTATGCGGTGGTGCCGGTCATATCGTTATTGTGCCTTGTGTCCGTGGTCTACAGTAGAAAGATATATAGCGAACTGATAAGGGCGGAGCGGGAGAAGCAGAATCTAGTATTCTATAAGCAGCAGCTTGCGGATATGACGGATCATGTGCGGGAGATAGAGCAGCTTTATGATGGGATTCGAAGTATGCGCCATGATATCAACAACTATGTGGCAGATATGGAACAGCTTTTACAGATAAAAGAAGAACAGGGAAAATTGACTAAAAAGGTCAAACAAGAAGCGGAAGGCTATCTGGCAGGGATGCAGCAGGCAGTGAACGGTATTTTTTTGCAGTTCAGCACAGGCAATCCGGTGACGGATGTAATCTTAAATCGTAAGGCTCAGATCTGCCGGCAGGAGGGGATAGAATTCCGGGGAGATTTCCTGTATCCGGCAGGATTGGGGATTGAGGCCTTCGATTTGGGAATCCTGCTGAATAATGCGCTGGACAATGCCATAGAGGCCTGTCAGAAAACAGTGGCAGATCATCGCTTTATCAGCCTGCGCAGTTATGGCAAGGGCCGTATGTTTTTTCTGGTGGTGGAAAACACTTATGACGGGAAACAGCTCATAGAAGAAGGTGGTCTTTGTCGTACCACGAAAATGGATACACAGATGCACGGACTTGGCATGAAAAATATGAAGAGTTGTGTGGAACGTTATTATGGTACCATGGAGTATGAGATATCGGGGGATACTTTTATCCTGACATTGATGCTGCAGGCCGGAGAGGGCATGTCTGAGACGGAGAGAGAATCACTTTAGGGCCGTCTTTGCAGGACAAAGTCTTTGTGACCAAAAGCATACGATTTATGACAAGCAGGTTAATTTTCGCAGAATCGGGACGATATAGAGAATAACAGAACCATAAAGGCAGAAAGGGGAAGATACATGAGAGTCACAAGAAATTATAGAAACGGTCTGATGAACGCTAAGAAGGCAAATGAAAATGTTTCGTTGTTCCGTAAGGCTTTAAGCCGTAATAGCAAAAGCAGAAACAGCGGCAGGGCGGCGGCTATCTTAAATGGTGTCAATAAGACGGATAATCCGTACAAAGGGGTTTTGGCCACGGACAGCAAGACAGAAAAGTTCTATTATGATATGCAGTATCATGCAAGACAGGTGGGAGAATATGCAGACTCACTGGCGGACAGTGAGAAAGATTCTATCTATGATAAGGCCAAGGAGAGCGGCAATACCGAAGAAATACAGTCCAGAATCCGTGGATTTGTCAGTCAGTATAATAAGATGCTTGAGGATCTGGAGGAATCCGGCACCCGGTCGGACAAAAGCCTGCAGATGCAGTTGGACAGTGCTTCCAGAAGTTTCAAAACACAGTTAGACTCCACAGGTGTGACCAGAAGGTCGGACGGAACCCTGGAGATTGATGAGAAGAAGCTGGCGGCGGCAGATGTAGATACCCTGCGGAAAGTATGGGGTGGCAAAGACAGCTTTGTGAACAAGGCAGGGGCGCGGGCAGGTTCTGTGGAGGCGACAGCGAAGCAGAACATGAAAGCACAGGCCAGCACCAATTATTCTAATCCGTTTGACCGGTCGAATTTATATGCCAACTATGGCAGCAAGGGGAAGTATTTCAATTTCTTCCAGTAAAGCGATGTGATGCAGGATGATGTAGAATGTTCGGCTATCGGGAAACGAGGATACGATGAATCATATCAACTGGGTACAGCAGGATCCTGACTACCAGACTAAATACCATGTGCTTAAGTGGGAATCCTCCCATTTTCATGAACCACAGGCACGACAGATGGTTAGCAGCGCACTTCATAAGGAGGGCGCTGCTTTTGCCGTGTCTGGCGGGCAGGAAAAGTACGGGATGCCAGAAATCGGTTTTGGTCCGGCTTCTTCTGTAAAAAACGGCGGCTTTGCCCTGGGTCACGGGCAGGCGGGCATGGTGACACAGGAACATGCAGAGTCAGAGAAAGGGCAGGACAGTGTAGCCATTTCAGCGCAGGCAGTTGAACGGCGAAGTATTGAAGCAGACATGCAGACAGCATTGCAGCAGTCAAGGACACGACAGCACGGGAAGTTGAACCATAGGGAGGAAGGCAGTTTTGTATCAGAGCGTATCACGACTGTGGCGGTCGGGCAGGGAAGTATCCGCAATCGCCTGAAAGAAAGTGCGGCACGCCTGCAGGAGATATATGCAAAGCAGAAACAACGAATAAAAAAGACCTTGTTCCAGGTAAAGAAGGCACAGAAGAGACCGGAACCGCAAAAGAAGCCGGGCAGGGAAGCTGACAGGGAGGAAACGCTGTCTATGAGGGCACAAAATCACTATCTGCTGGATTCTTATGACCGCAATGGGCAATACCATACGTTGGGGAAGTGACACCCCATGAATAGAATGATATTCTTACCAGGCATGTCTTATAATAGCTAACAGGTATTTGCTTTTAAAATGCTTCTTCCTTATAATCAGAATCATTAGAGAAATTGAATGGTGTCAGCAAAATAAGGAGGAGACAGCTTATGGTATACAAAAATTTTCGGGATTTGCAATTGTCGGCGCTGGGACTTGGCGCCATGCGTCTGCCGGTGATCGACCAGGATGACGCCAGGGTAGATGAGGCTGCGGTGGAGGCGATGGTTGCCTATGCCATGGAGCATGGCGTAAATTATTATGATACCGCGTGGGGATATCATGCCGGCAACTCGGAGACTGTCATGGGAAAGGCGCTTTCCACCTATCCGAGAGAACAGTTTTATCTGGCTGATAAGTTTCCGGGTTACGATTTGAGCAATATGCCCAAGGTGGAGGAAATCTTTGAGCAGCAGCTTAGGAAATGCCGGGTAGATTATTTTGACTTTTATCTGTTCCACAATGTATGTGAAATGAATATTGATGCTTACCTGGATGAGAAATACGGCATCTATGAATATCTGATGAAACAGAAACAAAATGGCCGTATCCGTCATCTTGGTTTCTCAGCGCATGGCAGCTGTGAGGTGATGCGGCGGTTCTTAGAGGCTTATGGCAAGGATATGGAGTTTTGTCAGCTGCAGATCAACTATCTGGACTGGACTTTCCAGGATGCCAGAAGTAAAGTACAGCTTTTGAAGGAGTATGGGATTCCGGTGTGGGTGATGGAGCCTTTGCGGGGTGGCAAGCTGGCCAGCCTTTCGGAAGCTGATATGACGAAACTTGCGGCTTGCAGACCGGAAGAAAAGGCGCCTGCCTGGGCATTTCGGTTCTTACAGTCGCTGCCGGATGTAAAAGTAATCCTTTCCGGTATGTCCAATATGGAGCAATTACAAGAGAACATAGGAACTTTTGAGAAGGACGAGCCCCTAAATGAAGAGGAAATGCAGACAATCCTTGCCGTGGCAGCCGGGATGCTGGATGGCTCGCTGCCCTGTACGGCCTGCCGGTATTGTACGACTCACTGCCCGCAGGGATTGGATATTCCCATGCTGATTGGACTTTACAACGAACACCGTTTCTCTGGCGGCGGGTTTATCGCACCTATGGCGCTTATGGCGGTACCGGAAGAGAAGCAGCCTACAGCCTGTATCGGATGCCGGGGCTGCGAGAAGGTATGTCCGCAGCAGATTAAGATTTCTGAAGCGATGGCGGATTTTGGAGAACTGTTACGCAATTAAAATGACATAGAAAACAGGCTGTTGCTTTGGCAGACATATCTGTGATATGTTCCCTGCTTTGGTAACAGCCTGTTTTTATTGGATGTCTAAGGTTATTTTGTTTTAACCAGTTTTTTGATGATCTTCAATGCAGCGCGGACATAGAAAGGCTGCAATTCCTTTCTGGCATTCTGCAGTTTACTGCGAATCTCGATATGCTGTGGGCAGTGCTGTTCGCAGGCGCCGCACTGGATACATTTGCTGACATCAGAAGAATCCTTTTTGAGAGAGGTCACCTGGATATATTCCAGAATGGTGCTGAACCGTCCGTCTATATGTGCTTTATTGTAACAACGGAAGGCCGTAGGAATATCCACACCATGAGGACAGGGCATGCAGTACCCGCATCCTGTACAGCCGACACGGAGATTCTGGTTGATTTTGGCCTTAACAGTTTTGATCAGTTCATGATCTGCCTCTGTAAGCGTATGTGCAGCCGCATCAGATGCGATTCTTGTATTTTCGGATACCATGTCCAAAGAGTTCATGCCGGATAGAACACAGGTGACTTCCGGCTGATCCCACAGCCAGCGGAAAGCCCATTCGGCGGGAGTCCTTTTCACTGGATAGTCGTGAATTGCCTCTTTGGCAGAATCCGGCAGAAGATCCACCAGCTTGCCGCCCCGCAAGGGTTCCATGATGATGACCGGGATCTGTTTCCCGGCAGCATAGAGAAGCCCTTCCCTGCCGGCCTGCGTGTGTTCATCCAGATAGTTATATTGAATCTGACAAAAGTCCCAGTCGTAAGCATCGATCAGTTCTTTGAAGGTTTTCGTGTCGCCATGGAATGAAAAACCGATATTACGGATTTCACCGGTTCTTTTCTTTTCAGCGATCCAGTCCTCGATACCGATACTTTTTAAGCGGTTCCAGACATTCAGATCAAAGAGCATATGCATAAGATAAAAATCTACATAATCTGTCCGCAGACGTCTTAATTGCTCTTTAAATAATTTTTCCACAGAAGTAGTGTTTTTTAATAAATAATAGGGCAGCTTGGTGGCGATATTCACCTTGTCACGGCAGTGGCAGCGATCCAGAATCGTGCCCAGCGCCTCCTCGCTTCCGTTGTATATATAAGCGGTGTCGAAATAGTTGACGCCGTTTTCAATGGCCAGCATCACTTCCTTTTCAGCCTTGTCGATGTCAATTCTGCCGCCTGAACTGCTAAAACGCATACAGCCATATCCGAGAATGGATACCTGTGTACCGTCTTTCATTTCCCTGTATTGCATAGATGCCTCCTGTGTCATATGTTCTGACGATTATGTTGATGAAGAGCCGCTTTATATTGCACGCCGCCCGGATGCATTGTTTTATTATATAGTATGCCGGGATTAGAAAGCAAGGATTAAATGCCGCAGGGTGAAGAATCGGGCATCGGAAAGAAACGTCTGGCAGCATTTCCGGTGGCATTCATAAAGGGAAGACAAATAGTAGTCAAGGCTTTGACAGGGATGACTTGTATAGTGTATACTTTATTTGCATATTTCAATAATTGGACGCAGACAAGGGGGATAGGATGTTTGACTATGTATGGTGCAGTATCAGAAGAAGGCGGGCGGCCAGTTTGGTCACAGCAGGAATCAGTGTTATGCTGGTGATTCTTTTGAACCTGTATTTTGGAAGTATTCGCAGTTATCAGACACAGCTTGTGGATTTGTCGGAGAATATGCCGGTATACTGTCGGATATTGAACAGGAACGGTTCGTTGGATAACAATCTGTTCATTTCAGAACGGACATTGGAGGGGCTCAGACAGTCTGATCAGGTGAAGGATCTGGCATACATAACCTTTTTTGCGGCTGGAGAGGGAGACTTTAATCTGGCGGAACTGAAGGTCAAACTGAATATAAGCGGGGCGGGTGCGAACCGTGCGGAAGCCATAGGAGATCAGGTTTATGACCTGATTGAGATGGAGGCTGCAGACATCGATGAATTTTTATCGTCTGACAGGATGGAGTGTATTGCTGATAAGACCATGATGAGGAGAAGAAAATGGGAAATCGGTGATACGGTGGTGCTGAAATGTTATTATGACCGTGCTGACAGTGAGTTTGGCAAGAGGGAATTGGCCCCCATGGGTGGAACGATAGAAGTCAAGATTGTGGGAACTATGTCAGATATTAGAGGCAAGAACGGACTTCGGATAGATGTGCTTCTTCCCTATGACGGTGTCCTGAGAATGTATGACCAGTATGGACATCCCTGTTTTGCAGATTCAGCGTCTTTTTATGTGAAGGATTCGCTGCAGCTAAATGAGTTCAAAGAGCAGATGCTGGAAATCGGATTGGGAGAGAAGATATCAACAGCGATGGATTCTTACCATGGGTGTGTACTGGAAGTAAAAGATAATGATTTCATTACCAGCGCTACCAATTTAAGGAGGTCCATTGAGATGCTGCAGATGTTCTTCCCGGTGGTCTGTGCACTTGTCCTTATGATCGGGTACGTGGTAAGTTACCTGTCCGGCAACAGCAGGAAGGAGGAGTTCGCGCTGCTGCGCCTGCAGGGGGTGAAGAAAATGAACAGTTCCCTATTGTTTCTGTCAGAGCAGATGATGCTGGTACTTGCGGGGAACCTGATTGGGGATGCGGTGATGGTGTTTACGGCGCCATCGGTATCCTTGATGTTTGCAGTGAATGGAATACTTATTCTGGCCTATCTGATAGGATCGGCAGCGGCATATGGACGGATGAGCAGGGGAAGTGTGGTGGCGCTTTTGTCGGCACAACAGTAAATAAGGGGGAAATTATGGAAAAGATTATCAGAGCAGAAAAAGCAGGGTATGTCTATTGTTCCAGATATCAACAGACGAAAGCGCTCTCGGAGGTCAGCTGTTCCTTTGAAGCGGGTAAAGTATATGCAATCACTGGGAAATCAGATGGAGTGCTGGAGGTAGTGCGCGGATGAAAAACAGTTTAAAGCAGATGATGCGGACACCAGTGCGGACAGTGCTTTTTCTTGTTCTAATTGTCTTTGCAACGCTTCTGATGACGCTGGGAGCTGGTATCTGGCGTAAAGGAACCCAGACCATGGCTAAATATGAGGATAGTTTCATTACCATTGGCACAGTACGGCAAATACCGGATTCCTATGAGGAGACCACGGAGTGGGATGCAGAGTTTAAAGAGTATAATATATCCAAACAGGTACATTATGATTCCTATAATACGTTGGAGGATCTGCTCATTCCCGGAGTGGAATATGTCATGGAGCCGGAACAGAGGGCTTTCTATTCTTCGCATGTGCCCCAGTATTCCATGGCATGGCGGGAGTGGACGCTGCCTACCGCCATTGATTATGGGCATTATATTACGGAATTTACGCTCAAGAAAGATTGTGTGCCCAGTGAATCCTATCAGTTCCAGTACACCAAGATGATTGGCGGGGATGAGAAGATGGAGATAGCCGTGGAGTACATTTGTGACCATAACAATCCGGAACCGGAAATGATGTATCATGACAAAACCTATGTGGCCCGTCTGATAACCGGTACCTATATGCATGGCTGGGCTTATGATGCGGTCGTGAGTGGAAAGTCACTTTACGGCGTGATGGTTCACAGAGAACTTAAACCGGCATCATTGGATTCTAATTTCTATTACCCGGATGGCAGCAGGCCGGAGAACGCCATTTGGAATGGACCGAGAATCTATGAGGTCACGGAAGGATTCTATGAGACAGAGGCGGGGCAAAGGATTTTGAATCTTGCGAAGCATGAATGTACATGGCAGGACTGTCAGCCGATTACGGGAACCAATAAGACCTGCCTGCTGATGCCGTTCTATAATGGGCAGGCCTATGTCTGTGAGGGGCGGGATATCAGTGAGGAGGAGTATGCTGCCGGCAGTAAGGTGTGTTTGGCGCCAAAGGATTTTATGGAATTCAATGGACTATCTCTTGGAGACCAGATTGAGGTGCGCCTGTTAAGTACGGATATTTCGGCGAATGCGGGGAGTAAGTATCGGCTTGAAAGCAGTCCCAGACACTACTTGAAGGGGATGATTGATGAGAAAGGGGAAGCGTTTGAGATATTTGAGACTTCCGATTATACGGTGGTGGGTATCTACGATCTGGCATCCGTAGATAATACGGACAACGCTTTCTGTATAGGGGAAGATGAGTTGATTGTGCCCATGAAATCCATCGAAAACCGGAATGGAACAAATTTGATAGGTTTTGGACCTATGATGGACGGCACCACTTCCTTTCAGATTCCCAATGGCAGCATTGAGAAGTATCTGGAAGCCTGGGAAATATACGGAAAAGATAATCTGGAAATTACCTTTTACGATATGGGATATTCTCAGCTGAAAGACGGCATTGAAAATATGAAGACGGTATCCCTCTTTCTGCTGGCGGCAGGGGTAGTGTTGACAGGGTTTTTATTGTTCTTTTTCAGCCATTTATTCATCACGAGGCAGGCACAGAGGACGGCCATTGAGCGCTCCCTGGGCATGCGCCCGGCACAGTGCAGACGCTCTATGTTGTCCGGATTTGTATTGTTAGTGCTGCTTGGCAGTATCCTGGGAGCAGTAGCGGGAACAATGATTTCCGGCAGGGTTTCCTCTGTCAATGCGGGTAAGCAGTACTATGATACATCTTTTACGCCTAAAACAGTCAATCTGGGTAATGAAGTCATTGTGGAGGAAGTGGAGGAAACGGGTCTCCCCGGATTCTGCTGTATGATTCTGATTGTGGCAGCAGGGACAGGAATCGCGCTGGGAAAGATGAATAAGAGCCTGAAACGGGAGCCTATGCAGCTGCTGGCGGAAAGACAGGAAGAATAATATGAAAAAATGAAAAATCTATAAACTCTGCTCCATCCCTTTACAGTTCCGCCGGCATATGCTACAGTTATCGTACGATATCCGGGAATCTGAATATTCTGATAACAAATCTGAAAATATCTCAGGCGGCAGTCTGCCACAGAATTCCTACGATACGAAAATACTATAGTAAGAAGCGCGGACTGCCTGTGACAGGCATGTTACGATGCTTCGGAACGGAGGACAAATGAATAAGAAAACGGTAGCAGCAGTGATGGCGGCGGCAATGGTGTTTGGCGCTTGCAAGGCAGTGATGGCGGAGGAGAATCCGCAGGGCACCACGAGACAGCTATTGCAATCGAAGGGCAGGATTGTCTATCAGGAAGGGGAGCACAGTGTAGTGTTAAATTCTCAGGATCTGTATCAGTTAGCGGACCGGATGGATTTATTTAAGCAGGGTATTTCCAGTCAGCTGGCTTCCATGGGGACTTATCTGACCACGGGAGATGGGATACCGATGCAGACCAATGATATGCTTAAGGTGACACATGTCAGTCCGGCGGCGGAGCACAGTGTGGATCCGCTGACTGTGGATTTTAATGCATTGCTGGAAGGGGTGGCAGCCAGCCAGTCGGTTCCGGTAGATACTGCGGCCTATGGATACGAGGCGGGCACTATGCTGTATCAGACCAAAGAGGGCATTCTCACCACGGTGGAGGACGAGGCGGCCTGTGCGGCAGTTGAGATCAGGCCTGCGGCGGCGGAGAATTTGTCTGCAGGAACGGCAGCCTGGGTGGACGGTCATCTGCTTCTTGGAACCGGTGCGGATAATCAGAGTTATTTTGAAAAAGGGCACGGACAGACCAGTGAGACGATCGTCAATATCATCAGCCTTCTTTACAGCGGTGTCAATGAGACTGCACCGTACACCGTATCAGGAAGGGATGGAAGCGGCGTGTCGGTCAGTGTCAAGAGCAAACAAACGACAGAGCCACTCAGTGTGACAGTACGATCAGAGTTGATACCGGTATGGAATCTGGAAGGAGAAGCCAAAAGACTGCTCACGAAATTGAGGTTAGATGTGGATGCTGATACTGACGGGGAGAGAGCAGACAAAGAAAATGCAACCAGTGGGCACGGTTCTATCAGTTACGTGGTCTATGATGAGAGCGGACAGGCTATTGGTTCGGGGTCTGACAGATCTGCTGCTGAATTTGTCATAGATGCCATGGCTCTGCCGATTACCACACAGCATATCTATGTGGAGGCATCCGGAAGTGTGTGGGTTCATAAATCCGGGCATGGAAGCGGAAGTGGTTCGGCCCATATCACTTTTAACGGGGTACAGGTCACCTATCTGATTAACTGACAGAAAATTATTTGCATTATTAAAAAACACAAAAAGCTGTACAAATCTATTCAAAAAGAATACAATCTTTGTGGGGTTATATGTCAGATGACGTGAACAATTATCATAAATAACGGATGTCAGGCTTTTCGGACATCCTCATGTTAATAAGATTGCAGAATCTGCAGAATGAAAATCGGAGAGACCGAACAGAATGAAACGACAATATGATAAGATTATTATCGGGGCAGGACTTTATGGAATGTATGCAGCCGATTTCTGCGCGCAGAGAGGACAGAGAGTGCTTGTGTTAGAGTATGACAGGGCGCCCTTTCAGAGAGCCACTTACGTGAATCAGGCCAGAGTGCATATGGGATATCATTATCCCAGAAGTCTGACCACAGCCTTGAAGTCGGCAGGGTATTTCCGGCGGTTTGTGGAGGATTTTTCCTTTTGTATTTATGATACTTTTGAGCAGGTGTATGCCACATCGGACAAGTTTTCCTGGACCAATGCCGGACAGTTTCAGACATTCTGCAAAGAGGCGGGCATCAGGTGTGAAGAAGTGCCAGTATCACGGTATTTTGCTGATGGAATGTGCGATGGGGCATTTTTGACAGAAGAGTACACTTATGATGCGGCGATACTTGGGAAGTATTTTCTGGAGCGGTTGGAGACGGACAGCCATGTGACTTTGCAGTTTGGTGTGCGTATAGACAGGATTATAAAGCAAGGCGGACGGTTTTTGGTGGTAACGCAGACGGGAGAGGAATATGAGGCGCCTTTTGTATTAAACGCTTCTTATGCTTCCGTAAATCAGGTGATCGATCGGGTGGAGGGTATTCCCAAAAGCATGTTTGCCATTAAATATGAACTCTGTGAGATCATCTTGTGCCGGCCGTCTCCACAGTTACAGAAAGTGGGCATAACGGTAATGGATGGTCCGTTTTTCTCCATCATGCCCTTTGGGAAAACAGGACTGCATTCTCTTACTTCCGTTACGTTTACGCCACACATGACAAGTTATGAGGAAAAGCCGGTATTTCACTGCCAGCGCGGTTATGACGGGGATGAGGGAATGTGTTCACCGGGGCAGCTTGGCAACTGCAACGAATGTGTGCACAAGCCGGATTCTGCATGGCCGTATATGTCACATCTGGCGGATAAATATTTGAGGCCGGAGTATGCCTATACTTATGAGAAATCGCTATACTCCATGAAACCGATTTTAAAAAGTTCAGAAGTGGATGATTCCAGACCGACTGCCATTGCGGTTATGAGTGATCATCCAACGTTTATCAGTGTTTTATCAGGCAAGATCAATACGGTGTATGATCTGGATGCATTTCTTGTGGGATAGAAAGAATAGTCTGTCAAAATTGTGTGCAGAGTGGGGATGAAAATGGATAATATAAGAGAAAAAAAGTTTATATCAGTAGTCATTTATCTGCATGATGTGCAGGAGTATCTGCGAAGTTTTCTGGATATGGTGATTCCGGCCTGTGAGGAGAATTTTGAGCAGTTTGAGATTGTATGCGTAGATGATGCCTGTCAGGATGATACGATTGATGTCCTGAAGAAGTATGTGGAGGAACATAAAGTTAAGGCAATCGTTTCCATCGTCCATATGAGTTTTTTTCAGGGACTGGAAAGTTCCATGAATTGTGGGCGGGATATTGCAATCGGAGATTTTGTCTATGAGTTTGACAATATTTATGTGGATTATGACACCCGGATAATCAGGGAAGTTTACGACAGGATGCTTGCGGGCAATGATATCGTAGCGGCAAGCAGTAAGGGAAAGATGCGGTTTACATCCAAAATATTCTATGCTCTTTATAATAAGACAAGCAGAGGAAATGGTAAAATTGGCCCAGAAACTTTTCGGATTGTATCCAGAAGAGCGATAAACAGGATCAAATCCATGGGACAGTATATACCCTATCGAAAAGCGGTATATGCCAATTGCGGGCTGCGGATGGATACGGTGCTCTATGAGAGCAGGAACCTTATGGTGCGGAAAAAGAATAAAGGAGTTTCGCCTGAGCGTACGGCGCTGGCTGTGGATTCCTTTATTTATTTTACCAATGTTCTTGAGAGGGTGTCTGCAGTCATATCTGCGTTGTTTCTTGGGCTGACGGTAGGAATGGGGATTTATATTGTCCTAGATATGTTTAACAGTAGGAAGCCGGTGGAGGGATGGCTGTCTACGGTAGGATTTCTTGCGCTGGGATTTTTTGGTGTGTTTACACTTCTCACCATTATATTAAAATATCTTTCCGTGATGCTGAACCTGATTTTCAGACAGCAGAGATATATGGTGGCGGATGTTGAAAAGGTGGTCAATGAATGAGTGATGAGAGAAGAACGGGGATTCATATTCTGTTTCCGGTTTTAAACGAGAGACTGAGACTGCAGAAGGGAATTGAGCAGACAATTGCATATATGCGGGAAAATGTAAAAATCCCCTATTGTATTACCATATTGGATAATGGATCGGAGGATGAAACGCCAGAGATCGGCAGAGCGCTCGCGCAGAGATATCCGGAGGTGTCTTATGTGAGAGTCGGGGAGCGGGGCGTAGGCGTTGCCTTTCGCAAAGGGATAGAATTGAATGAGAGCGCTATCGTAGGGTATATGGATATCGATTTGTCTACGGACATTAAGTACCTGGGACGAACCATTGCCCTGTTTCAGGAAAGGCCGGAACTTGCCTATGTGAACGGAAGCAGATTTGCCAGGGAGTCGGATACCAGGGGAAGAAAATGGTACCGAAAGATTACTTCCAAAGGCCTAGTGTTTTTGCTCAAAACAGTTTTAAAGATGAAGGCCACCGATGCGGTCTGCGGCTTTACCTTTGTTCGTAAGGAGACGGCGGAGAGACTGGTAGAAGCCTGTGGGGATGAGAATGGCTGGTTCTATACGATTGAGTTTTTGCTGCGGGCCGAGCGTATGGGCGTGGTGATTTATGATATGCCGGTAGAGTGGCAGGAGGATTATAATACCACCGTAAAATTATGGAAGACAATCCGGAACTATCTCGTACAGATCTGCAGACTGTACCGGGAGTTTAAGCGGGAAGAAAAGAGAGGGTAAGATGCTCAAAAGAATCGATCTGAGAAGGGATTATCAAAGGCATAAAGAAGAATACCTGGCGGCAATCCAGGCGGTATGTGAGGAGACTGCTTTTTCCGGAGGCAGATTTGCAGATCAGTTCGATCTGGAATTTGCCAGGTATTGTCAGGTACCGTATGCGGCGGGGGTGAACAACGGGACGACTGCGCTTCACTGTGCCATGATGGCGCTGGGCATTGGAGCGGGAGACGAGGTAATCGTTCCGGCCAATACCTATATTGCCACCGCTTGGGGTGTCACTTATACAGGGGCGGTTCCGGTGTTTGTTGACTGCACGGAGGATACCTGGGAAATCGATCCGGATAAAATCGAGGAGAAAATCACGGTTCGGACGAAGGCGATTATCGGCGTGCATTTATATGGCCAACCGTTTGAATTTAATCGGGTAAAGAACATTGCCGATCAACATGGACTGTATGTGGTGGAGGACTGTGCGCAGGCACATGGGGCCACTTATGAGGGCAGGCTGGTGGGCAGCCTTGGGGAACTTGGGTGTTTTAGTTTTTATCCGGGCAAAAATCTGTATGCCTTCGGGGAAGGAGGCAGTGTTACCTGTCATAATAAGGCGTATTATGATAAGATAACAACCATCAAAAATCAGGGCTGCCAGGTCAGATACTATCATGATGTCATTGGCTATAATTATCGGCTGGAAGGAATACAGGGTGCGGTGCTGAGCGTTGGCTTAAAGTATCTGCCGGGGTGGACTGCAAGACGCAGGCAGATAGGCAGGAGATATCTTTCCCAAATCCAGAATCCGTTGTTGACCATGCAGGCACACCCGGAGAACACGGATCCGGTATTTCATCTGTTTGTTATCACTACTAAGAACCCGGATGATTTTATTGCCTATATGGAAGCGAAAGGGATAGAATGTAACAAGCATTATCCGGTTCCCTGTCATTTGCAGAAGGCATACGAAGGATTGGGATACCATGCGGGAGACTGTCCGAACGCAGAGTATCTGGCAGCGCACTGCGTCACACTTCCGCTGTTCCCGGAGATGACAGAGGAAGAGACGGAGATGGTGATTCAGGCATGTAATGCATACAGTTATACTTGACGGCATGCATTTGGTTATACCCGACAGCCGTTTCTTGACTAACATTTTGTATCATGCTACCATGTTTAATGATTTGTGAAGGGGTTAAGAAAGTCGGGTTTGATAAGAAGATACAGGGGAAGCATAGATGAAAAAGGGTTTATTGGAAAGAGGATATGAAAGATTACAGCAATGGGTTACGCCCAAAAGAGTATCGGTTTTACTGACGATTGTTTATATAGTGAGCCTGATTCCGCTTTTGTGGATCAGCTGGTACAATTATCCCAGTGCGGATGATTATACGATTGGCAATAACTGCAGACAGGCATGGATAGACAGTCATAATCTTTTTAAAGTGATCGGGGTGGGAATTGCAAAGGCTGTAGATGACTGGGTCCACTGGATGGGATATTTCACGTCCAACTTTCTGATGGCCATACCGCCCAATGTTTTTGGAGAGCGGATGTATGTGATTACGGCCTGGATTATGCTTGCTATGTTAAGCTTGTCTACGATATATCTGTTATATAATATTTTTGTTAAAATCTTTCAGGCAGATAAATATGTGAGTCATTGTGTGAGCATGGTAATGCTGTTTATAACGGTTCAGTGCATGGTGGGAAGAGTAGAGGCGTTTTACTGGTATAGCGGCGCCGCTAATTATATGTTTTTACATGGCATGTCATTGTTCTTTTATGGTCTGTTAATTGCGATTGTTTATGATAAAGGCAGAAAGCGCACGGCTAAGCTTATAGGGGCATCCCTGCTGGGCTTTTTTACAGGCGGTGGGAACCAGCTTACCGCATTGAATGTGGCAATTATTCTATTGACAGTGATTGGATGTATCACTTACCAGAAAAAATGGAAGGAATATCGGGCGCTGACCCTACCGATCGGTTTGTTTTTCCTGGGATTTCTTCTCAATGTGGCGGCTCCTGGCAACTGGGTGAGGGCAGATAGCATAGAGGGAATGAATCCCATCAAGGCAGTGTTCGTTTCTCTTTATTATGGATTGCTCCTCTGTTTGGATCAGTGGCTGAGATGGCCGATCATCCTGATGGTAATCCTGTTGATTCCGCTCTTCTGGCATATGGCACGAAAGACCGCATTTGCCTTCCGATATCCATTTATCATTGTTGCCTTTGGATACTGTGTTGTGTCAGCCATGTTGACGCCCGCTCTTTTTGCCGTGGGAAATATTGCGGCCATGAGACTGCAGGCACTTACCTTTGCGATGTTCATTCTGGTGTTGACGCTCTGTGTGGGATATGTGACAGGATGGGCCAGGAAAAGACTGGAGCATAGCCGGCAAGAAGAGAAGGCGGACACAGAAATGACTGGCTTTACTAGGAATGAAGCAGGATGGCTGCTTGGCGGACTGGTGTTTTTTACAGCGGCATCCCTGATCATAGCCGTACCGGAGCCGCAGTATTTTGCGACTGCTTCAGCGATGCAAGATATAATAAACGGCGATGCAAAGGCATATGGAGACACCTTAAAGGCCAGGATAGAGATTTATAACAGCGGGGAAAAGAATGTGGAGGTTGATGCACTCCCGGCACGTCCGGAGTTATTGTACTTTGACGATATAGAGGAAGATCCAAGGAATTGGAAGAATCAGGGAGTATGCAGATATTATGGGATTGATTCTGTAACGGTTATAGAGGGAGACTAAAATGAAAAGTTATGTGCTTGATTTAAATTCTATTGACAGGGTAAAAGGATTCGTAGCGGCAATTGAAGGATTTGACGGATATTTTGATCTGGCTTCCGGCAGATATGTGATTGATGCGAAGTCGATCATGGGTATTTTTTCCATGGATCTGTCCAAGAAGGTGGAGTTCAGGGTTTTGGAGACGAACGCAAAGATTGCTGAAGTGGAAGCTGCGATTGCGCCCTATCTGGCATAGGAAGCGTATCTGTATATAAGGAACAATGATCATGAGACTGCCATTGCAGGGCTAACCTCTGCATCGGCAGTTTTTCTCTAAGGAAAGGTATGGAAGCGTATGAGACTGCTCCATCTGGCGGATCTGCATCTTGGAAAAAGAGTCAATGAATTTTCCATGTTAAAAGATCAGGAACATATTCTGGAACAGGTAGTGACTTTGGCCTGTACGAAGGGAGTGGACGGTGTTCTTGTGGCGGGAGATGTCTTTGATAAGACAGTGCCCTCTGTGGAAGCCGTATCACTCCTGGATGACTTTTTGACCCAATTGGCACGACATCATATTCCGGTATACCTGATCAGCGGAAACCATGATTCAGTGCAAAGGCTCTCTTTTGGCGCGCACCTGTTGGAGAAGAGCGGCGTCTATGTGGCGGGAGAGTATGCCGGCGCAGTACAGAAGGTGTGCGTGGAGGATGCGTATGGTCCGGTGGATATCTATCTGCTGCCTTTTATCAAACCGGCTCAGGTGCGGGCAGTATGGAAAGAGGAGGCGCAAAAGATAGAGACCTATCAGGAAGCAGTATCCTTCGTACTGCAAAAAACGCACATTGAACAGGAACACCGCAATATTCTGGTGGCGCATCAGTTTGTGGCGGGGGCATCGGTTTGTGATTCGGAGGAACGGTCTGTAGGCGGAATCGACCAGATTGATGTCTCCTGCTTTGAAGGATTTGATTATGTGGCGCTTGGCCATCTGCACGGACCGCAGCAGGTGGGACGCAGGACGGTTCGTTATGCGGGAACACTTTTAAAATATTCCTTTTCAGAGCTACAGCATCATAAGAGTATCACATTAGTCGAACTGGGGAAAAAGGGCGAAATCGAGGTACAAATGTTCCCGGTAAGTCCGCTTCATGAGATGCGGCAGATTCGGGGCAGTTATGAGGAGATTACGAAGCGGTCGAACTATGAGAATACGGATACGGCGGATTATATGCGGATCATTCTCACAGACGAGGAGGATATCTTTGATGCGGTGGGAAAACTGCGGGCGATTTATCCCAATCTCATGCGTCTGGAATATGATAATGCGAGAACAGAAAATGGACAGATGATGCAGACGGTGACGGCAGTACAGGAAAAAGGGCCGGCGGAACTGGCGGCAGAGTTTTTTATGAAGCAGAATAACAAGCCCATGGAGGAAGAACAGAAAGCCTATCTGGAGAGACTGATTGGGCAGGTGTGGGAGGAAAAGATATGAGACCGCTTTACATGACGCTGTCAGCGTTTGGTCCCTATGCGGGAGTGACCCAGATTCCCTTTGAAAGATTGGGCGGGCAGGGGCTTTATCTGATTACCGGGGATACCGGGGCGGGTAAGACTTACCTGTTTGATGCTATTGTGTTTGCCCTTTATGGAGAAGCCAGCGGCGGTGTCAGGGAAGCGGGCATGTTCCGTTCTAAATATGCGAAGGACGAGGAGGCTACTTATGTCCGTCTGCGGTTTCTATTCCGGGGAGAGGAGTATGAGATTGAGAGGAGGCCGGAATATTTGCGGCCTTCCAAGCGCGGCAGTGGGATGACGGTAAGCCGGCCGGAAGCGGTGCTCACTTATCCGGACGGGCATGTGGTCACGAAGACCAAAGAGGTGACTGAGGCAGTGGTTGGACTGTTAGGAATTGACAGGGAACAGTTCACTCAGATTGTGATGATTGCCCAGGGTGATTTCCTGCGCCTGCTCTATGCAAAGACGGAGGAGAGAAGCAAGATATTCCGGGAGATTTTTCACACAAAAGCCTACGCGAATCTGCAGGAAAGATTAAAGGCGGATGCCGGCTGGCTGCAGAGTCAATGCGAGGATTATAACAAGAGTATTACACAATACCGGGAAGACATTCTGTGGGAGCCGGACAGAGAACCAAAACGGGAGGAGATTCTGATGACGGAGGATCTGCTGTGGGTACTCTCCGATACCATCCGCTGGCAGGAACAGAGGACAGAGGAATTGAACAGGGAAATTGCGGATTTTGACCGGGCCATAGAAGAATGTCATCAGATCATGGGCAGACTGGAAAGCCAGAGAAAGCTGCGGGAAGAGTTAGAGAGGGCGCAGGAGGAGATAAACTGTGTCCTGCCAGGACTTTCGCCGTTAAAAGAGCGGCTGGAAGAACTGGAGGGAAAGAAGGAAGAGATGGAACATCTGCGGGATGCCGTGAAGCGGGAGGAAGAGAGACTGCCGGAATATGATGAACTGGAGAGGCTGCGCAAAGAGCAGACTTCGGCGCAAAAAGCCCTGCAGGAAAAGGAAGAAGACCTGACAAAGCGCAAAACGGAGACGGCACAGATCCGGGAGAAGCAGGCACTGGACAAGGAGAAGTTGGAATCTCTGCCGGAGATTTCTTCTCAGGCTGTGCTCGCAGAGCAGAAGCTGGTACAATTGCAGCAGCAGGAAGAGGGAATACGGGAACTGTCCATGCAGGTGCAGGAGGCGTTTGATTTATACGAGAAGTTACAGGAGTCCCAGAACTGTTATCAGGAAGCCTGTCTGGAATATGACAAATTGAAAGCGGACTATGAGCAGATACAGAGACGTTATCTGGATGAACAGGCGGGAGTACTGGCACAGACATTGTCGGAAGGGAGCCCCTGTCCGGTCTGTGGTTCTACGAATCATCCACAGCCGGCCAGAATGACGCAGGATGCACCGGATCAGCGGAAGGTGGAGCGGGCAAAGGCGGCCTGGGAGAAGGGAAATGAGAAACGGCAGCGGGAAAGCGAGAAGGCCGGTCAGGCACGGGCAGCAGCGGAGGGTATTCTGCATACCATAGAAAAGGGACTGGAGAAGGAGCGGGTTGAAGAGGCACAGGATTTTCTTGCATTTGCCCGGAAAAAGACAGGTGAGAAGCTGGAACGCATAAAAGCAGAGATTGCCGGACAGCGGACGACAGTCGGGAAATTACAGGAAACAAAGAAGGCTCTGGAAAGCCTGCGAAAGGAAGCGCCTGAGTTGGAAAGAATATTACAGGCAGCGGAAGAAACCTGCAGGGAAACAGAAAAAAATATTGTGGAACGCCGCGCCGCGATGCAGGCTGTTGACGAGAGGATTCGGGAGAGGGCAGAGGCCCTTCCGTATGCGGAGAAGAAACAGGCAGAAGTGCAGGCGGCAGGACACAGGAAACAGCTGACCGCTTATGATAGGGAACTGACAGAGGCGAAAGAGGCATACGATGCCCAGGAGAAAAGATACCAGAATGCCCTGCAGAGAAAGGAAACGTTATCTGCTCAGCTTGCAGGGCAGGAAGAAGTGACACAGCTGGAGACAGTGCAGGAGCGGCAGCGCAATCTGGAACGGGAAAGACAGCAGCGGCAAAAGGACAGGGAACAGATATCCCACCGGTATGAGACGGACAGAAATGTCAAGACTTCTATAGAGAAGAAGAGCGGCATTCTGCGGGAGAAGGAACATCAATGGGCAATGGTCAAAGAATTGTCCAGTACCATGAACGGCACACTCTCTGGTAAAGATAAAGTTATGCTGGAAACGTATGTGCAGACCAGATACTTCGATCGGATTATTCAGCGGGCCAATACCAGATTTATGGTCATGTCCTGCGGGCAGTATGAGTTAAGACGGGCAGATCGGGCGCAGAACCAGAGAAGCCAGAGCGGGCTGGAACTGGATGTGACAGACCACTATAACGGGACGGTGCGCAGTGTGAAGACACTCTCCGGCGGGGAAGCGTTTCTGGCATCGTTGTCTTTGGCGCTGGGACTGGCGGATGAGGTGCAGTCCAGTGCAGGCGGGATTTCTCTGGACACCATGTTTGTGGATGAGGGATTTGGTTCCCTGGATGAGGGTGCGCTGGAGCAGGCCATACAGGCATTACTTTCCCTGTCAGAGGGCAGCAGACTGGTAGGTATTATCTCTCACGTAGGAGAACTCAAAGAACGAATCGGCAGGAAAATTCTGGTCACAAAGGAGCCGGCATCAGGCAGCAGGGCGGAAGTTGTGATGGAGTGAGCAATAATGTTACGGGCATTGTTATATAAAAACAGAGTATGCGAACCCGTTTGTTCAATTATTTGAGAGCAGGTTTGCTTCATGAGAGTTTTTGTGATATTATGAACTATTAAGGGATAACCGGCTAACAGGTATCCAGGCCGCGAAGCGGCAGAATGTGAGGAAGTATGCTGGAATTGAAACACATATCTTTTCAGGCGGAAGATACCGGGAAAGAGATAGAGATTTTAAGAGATATTAATCTGGTGATTAAAGAACGGTTTGTGGCAGTCACAGGGCCGAACGGCAGTGGGAAATCCACCTTAGCCAAGATTGTAGCTGGAATATTGAAGCCCACGGAAGGGCAGATTTTACTGGATGGTGTGGATATCACGGAGAAATCCATAACAGAACGGGCTAACCTGGGTGTTGGTTTTGCTTTTCAGCAGCCCGTCCGGTTTAAAGGGATTACAGTGAAGGATATGCTCTCCATTGCGGCCGGCAAGGATACTGCTATGTCAGAGATTTGCTCTATGCTGTCGGAGGTGGGGTTGTGTGCCAGAGATTATGTAAACCGAGAGATTAACGCCAGTCTCTCCGGCGGAGAATTAAAGCGTATTGAAATTGCCATGATCATGGCGCGAAAAACGAAACTGTCTATCTTTGATGAACCGGAAGCAGGGATTGATTTATGGAGTTTCCAGAACCTGATTCGGGTGTTTGAAAAGATGTATGAAGAAACAAAAGGAACCATCCTGATCATTTCACATCAGGAACGGATCTTAAATATAGCGGATCAGATTGTCCTTTTAGCGGATGGCAGTGTAAAGAAAGTGGGGACCAGAGAAGAACTGATGCCGGAACTTTTGGGCACTGGTCAGCCATGTAGAACATTAACTGATAAACTGTAGAAATGAGGGTGATATATCGTGGATGCAATACAACAGAACCTGTTAGAACAGGTGGCAGGACTGCATGAGATACCTGCCGGCGCTTATAATATCCGGGCCAATGGCCAGATGGCAGGGCGCAATACGACAGCCAATATAGATATCATAAGCAAGGAAGACAAATCCGGTATTGATATCAAGATCAAGCCGGGAACCCGTAAAGAAAGTGTGCATATTCCGGTGGTGTTGAGCCAGAGCGGCTTAAAGGAGAGCGTGTATAATGATTTCTTTGTCGGTAAGGACTGCGATATCACGATTATAGCCGGCTGTGGGATTCACAACGGCGGTTCGGCAGCTTCCGAACATTCCGGGATTCACCGTTTCTTTGTGGAGGAAAATTCCAGGGTACGCTATGTGGAGAAGCATTACGGTTCCGGTGATGGTAACGGAGAGCGTATCATGAACCCCACCACGGAGATACATCTGGCGAAAGGTGCTTCTCTGGAGATGGAGACAGTGCAGATCAAAGGCATTGATTCCACGAAGAGAGTGACCACGGCGACAGTGGAGGAGGGCGCTTCTCTGGTGATTCACGAGAAAATCATGACCCACGGAAAGCAGTATGCAGAGACGGATTTTGTGGTGGAGATGGAGGGGCCGGATTCCAGTGTCAATCTGATTTCCAGATCGGTGGCCAAAGAACATTCCAGACAGTTGTTCAAGAGCCGTATCATCGGCAACAGCAGCTGCCAGGGACACAGTGAGTGTGACGCCATTATCATGGATGATGCCAGTGTCAGTGCGATTCCGGAACTGACAGCCAATGACATTGATGCTAATCTGATTCACGAGGCGGCAATCGGCAAGATTGCAGGAGAACAGTTGATTAAGCTCATGACGCTCGGTCTCACGGAGAAAGAGGCGGAAGAGCAGATAGTAAATGGATTTTTAAAATGAGAAGATTTTTACAGCGTGCATTAAATAGAGTCGTAATTACAGCTATCATTGTTTTGATACAGGTAGCATTTTTCCTGCTGGAAATTCTTAAGTGGGGCAATTATTATGTGGGCATTGCCTTTGTGCTGCGTCTGCTTACGGTCTGTGCGGTAATTTATATCATCTGGAGACCGAATAACCCGGCGGTGAAACTGGCCTGGGTGGTGCCAATTCTGATTTTTCCGCTCTTTGGCGGGGTGATGTATCTGTTCTTTGGACATGTTATTGTACCGAAGAAACTGAAAGAGAGCATGGACAGGACCAATGCGCTGGTGCAGAAGAATCTGGTACAGGATGAAACGGTGCGGGATGCACTTGCCGGGGAAGATCTGGCGATAGCCAATCAGAGCAGCTATATTCTGAAATATGCGGGAACCCCCGTCTGGAACCATACGGCTTCCACCTATTTTGCGGATGGACTTCCCTACTGGGAGTCATTGCTTGCAGATCTGGAGCAGGCGCAGCATTTTATCTTTCTGGAATATTTCATTCTGGGAGAGGGCAGGATGTGGAACACGGTGCTTGAGGTGCTGGAGCGGAAGGCCAGAGAGGGTGTCGAAGTCCGGATGATGTATGACGATGTGGGGTGCGTTTTTCTCCTGCCCAAGAATTATAATGAGATAATCGAAAAAAAGGGAATCAAGTGTGTGGCCTTTAACAGATTGGTGCCTTTCCTGTCCCTTGTACTCAACAACAGAGATCACAGGAAGATTGTGGTGATCGATGGCAGGGTAGGCTATACCGGCGGTATCAATATGGCGGACGAATATATCAATGAAACCCATCCTTATGGAGATCATTGGAAAGATGCGGGTATCCGTATTGAGGGTGAGGCGGTCTGGAACTTTACGGTGATGTTTCTGCAGATGTGGAATATGTCCCGCTATACGAAGGAAGACTATGGCAGATACCGTTATCAGTTTAAGGAGCCTGTTGTAGGGAAAGGTTATGTGCAGCCGTATATGGATACCCCTCTTGACAATGAGATGTTGGGAGAAAATGTCTATCTGAACATGATTGGAAATGCCAAAAAGTATGTGTACATTTATACCCCCTATCTGGTTACGGATAATGAGATGATCACCGCTTTGAAACTGGCATCCAAACGAGGTGTGGATGTGCGGATTGTGACACCGGGCGTGCCGGATAAGAAGTTTGTCTATTGGCTGACGCAGTCCAATTATCAGAATCTGATTGAGGCGGGTATTGCAGTTTATCAGTATACACCCGGATTTATTCATGCTAAGTGTGTGCTCTGCGATGATGAAACCGCTATTGTAGGTACCATCAATTTTGATTATAGGAGTTTTTACCATCATTTTGAGTGTGGTGTATTTTTATATCGGGCAGATGTTATAGAAGCATTGAAAAAGGATATGGAAGAAACTTTTGCCGTGTCGGAACAGATTACCCTGGAATGGTGCAGGGATAAGTTTGTCAAGATCAATGTCATTGGCCCCATACTTAAATTGTTTTCACCTCTGCTTTAATGGAAGAAAGGGACATGGTTATTCTATGATAAGATTTATAAAGGTAATTCTATGGAATCTTCCAAGAATTTATATGATTCCCAGGATGGAGTATATGGCCAGACATGCAGACCGTTACGGCGAAGAGGAATGTTATGATTATGCAAGACTGGCGATTCGGCGTATGATGCGGGCGGGACACATTACAACGAAACGGTATGGCACGGAGAATCTGCCCAAAGAGGGAGGGTATCTCATCTGCCCTAACCATCAGGGAAAGTATGATGCGCTGGGGATTATGTATGCCCATGAAAACCCCTGTTCCGTGGTCATGGATGACGCTAAATCCCATGGTATTTTAGTCAAACAGTTTATTGACATGGTGCATGGCAAACGGCTGATCAAGAATGATTTAAAACAGTCGGTCAGAGTCATCAAGGAACTTGCCGAGGAGATGAAGAAGGGACGTAAGTTCATTATTTTCCCGGAGGGCGGTTATTTTCACAATCACAACACGGTAGGGGAATTCAAGCCGGGGTGTTTTAAGAGTGCACAGAAGGCAAAAGTGCCTATTGTGCCGGTGGTCCTGATCGATTCCTACAAAGTATTTGAGGAGTGGACGCTGCGGAAAGTGGAGACGCAGGTACATTTCCTGCAGGCAATCTCCTATGACGAGTACAGGAGCATGACCACGGTAGAGATTGCCGAGATGGTAAAGAGCAGGATTATAAACAGAATTACGGAAGTAATAAACCCCGCATAGCTGCGGGGTTATAATTTGATTATAGGTGTTTTGTATTCATTGATCTCAGGGGCATTATCCTGCCCGTGAAATTTGGAACGCACGATACCCTGGTAGACATGACTTGCATAAATGTCTTTTTCCAGCATAAGCATACCCGTGGGTGTCAACAGGCTTTCGGCGTCAGCCAGCTTGGAGAGCAGTGGAACAGAAGCTTTCTGTTTGATGGCGGAAAGGAGTGGTCCGGCACTTTCCCGGAATCCCAGCATACGTGCATAGAAAATCTGGTCTTCCGATAGGAAAAGAGACAGGTCTTTCTGGCGGATTTGCAGCAGGATGTGCATCAGACTGCGGGCAATCCGGGTATATGTTCGGTTTTTTGTTTTTAATAAGTCGCAGAAAGATGTAAAATCCTGATACTGCGGCAGGTGTTTGACAATGCGGTCGGACAATTCTCTGTCTATGTCGGAATGTGCCGTAAATTCTCCGGAAGGTTCCGAGAGCAGGCGATAATACATCAGTAAGGACAGGTCGTCCGCAAAAATAGGATAGGTCTTAGCATAGTGTTCTTTCATCAGTGGGTGCGCGCTGTCAGGTACCTGGTTGAGGATTGCATCAGGCCTTTCGGAAGATTGCAGCGCTTCCCGGAGCGCCCGTGCAGAACAGAAATCAGTCTGCAGGCTGTTGTCATGATAGGAAGAACCAGCCCGGCGGACACTGCAGGGTGTGATACTGCTGTTTCTTTTGAAGAGCGCTTTACAATATTCGATGCCAAGAATATTGTTAGGCGTAGATAAAATATCTATGTGAGCCGTCAGATGGGGCGCGGATGCCTCAATGGCGGCATTTCTTGCCTGGGGATAGGAATGGCCCATGCGCAGATTGTGGTTCAAGGTCTGCTTAAAAACTTTATCTTCGTGAAGCAGAAGCTGCGCAAATGATCCAAGCAGTTCCACATCGCCGCACTCGCTTCCAAAACACAGGCTGTCCACTACACCCAGTTTATCAAGCAGTGCCACGGCACCGCCTGCAAAATATTCCGCACTGCTTAGCGCATAGTAGGCAGGCAGTTCCAGCACCAGATCCGCACCGTTGGCAAGAGCGATTTTGGCGCGCAGATATTTATCCATCAGCGCGGGAGCGCCGCGCTGTACAAAGTCGCCGCTCATGACAACAATACAGTAGTCTGCACCGGTGATTTCTTTGGCCTTTTTGAGGTGATAGGCATGACCGTTGTGAAACGGATTGTATTCTGCGATGATACCTACAGTTTTCATGATTAGCGCGTCCTTTCCCCTTAACACGATAGATTATCTGTAAACAGTCTAACATAAAATGGTAAATTTGTATTGTTTTTTTATTAAAACAGACAAGAAAATCCCTTGTATACAGGGCGGTAATTTTGTATGATAAAGGGGTGAAGATAAGCCTGGGGGGCTTACGGGATAAAAAGGAGGATAAAACTATGTCTTATATCGATCTGATGAAGGAGAAGGCCAGGAGCGACAAGAAGACAATTGTGCTTCCGGAGACAAATGACAAGAGGACGCTGATTGCGGCAGCCAATATCATGAAAGAGGGTATCGCCAATATCATCATGGTGGGGAATGAGGAGAAGATCATGGATGGCGCCGGCTGGCTGGAAGTGGAGTTGGATGGTGTGCAGATCATTGATCCGGAGACAACGGAAAAACTGGATGAGTATGTGGAGTTGTTGTATGAGACTAGAAAAAATAAAGGCATGACACCGGAAAAAGCCAGGGATATCTTATTGAAGGATTACCTGACCTTTGGGGTAGTGATGGTAAAGGCAAACGATGCGGACGGCATGGTGGCCGGCGCCTGCCATGCCACAGCGGATACCCTTCGTCCGGCCTTGCAGATTTTGAAGACAGCGCCTGGGGTGAAGTTAGTATCAGGTTTCTTCATCATGGATGTGCCGGACTGTGAACTGGGAGCGAATGGAACCTTTCTCTTCGCGGACTGCGGATTAAATCAGGATCCCACCGCAGAAGAACTGGCGGCTATTGCAGACACTTCGGCCAAGAGTTTTAAGAGCCTGGTAGGTGTCAAGCCTATTATTGCCATGCTCTCACATTCCACTAAGGGCAGCGCGAAACATCCGCTGGTGGACAAGATGGTGGAGGCGACCAGGATTGCCCATGAGCAGTATCCACACCTGTGTATAGACGGCGAACTGCAGTCTGATGCTGCTCTTGTGCCCCAGGTAGCCAAATCCAAGGCGCCCGGCAGTGAGGTGGCAGGTAAGGCCAACGTGCTGATTTTCCCGAACTTAGACTGTGGCAACATCGGTTACAAACTGGTTCAGAGACTGGGCAAAGCCGAAGCCTACGGTCCCATGCTCCAGGGTATAGCCAAACCCGTAAATGACCTTTCCAGAGGCTGCTCTTGGCAGGATATCGTAGGTGTAGTAGCCCTCACAGCAGTGCAGGCACAGTTAGCTTAAATATATTTGTAGAAAGAAGGTATGAACTCATGAACATATTAGTCATCAACTGCGGCAGTTCCTCTCTCAAATTCCAGCTTATCGATGCAAAGACAGAGCAAATAATCGCCAAAGGCCTGTGCGAGCGTATCGGCATCGAAGGCAGTCAGCTCGTTTATCAACCTGCGGGCGGTGCAAAAGAGGAGACCGTAACGCCTATGCCTGATCACACGAAAGCGATTGAACTGGTGTTAGGAGCGTTGACCAATGAAAAGACCGGTGTGGTAAAATCCCTGCAGGAGATTGGCGCAGTGGGACATCGGATTGTGCACGGCGGAGAGAAATTTGCGGCCTCAACCATTATTACAGATGAAGTGAAGGAAGCGATTAAAGCCTGCAATGATCTGGCGCCCTTACATAATCCGGCTAATCTGATTGGCATTGACGCCTGCCAGAAACTGATGCCAAATACGCCTATGGTGGGAGTATTTGATACGGCGTTCCATCAGACCATGCCCAAGGAGGCTTATCTGTATGGTCTGCCTTACGAATATTATGAAAAATATCAGGTGAGAAGATATGGTTTCCATGGAACCAGCCATTCTTATGTGTCCAGGCGGGCCGCAGAACTGATCGGCAGAAATTATGAGGATATGAAGATCATTGTCTGTCATTTGGGAAATGGTGCAAGTATATCTGCAGTGGAGAACGGTAAATGTGTGGATACCTCCATGGGACTGACTCCTCTGGAAGGATTGATTATGGGCACTCGTTCCGGTGACATCGATCCGGCAATCGTGGAATATATCGCCCATAAAGAAGACAAGAGCATTGATGAAGTGATGACGGTGCTCAATAAGAAGTCCGGTGTGCTGGGACTGTCCGGCGGTCTTTCTTCCGATTTCCGTGATCTGGAGAAATCCTATGTTGCAGGGGAAGACAGGGGATTTCGTACTATTAGAACCTTCGCCTATCGTGTGGCAAAATATATCGGTGCGTACACGGCGGTCATGAACGGTGTAGACGCTATCTGCTTTACGGCGGGCGTGGGGGAGAACAGTCCTCTGGTCAGAAATCTGGCCTGTGAACGTCTGGGATATCTGGGTATTGCATTGGATCAGGAAAAGAATGCTAAACGCGGGGAAGAGCTGGAAGTCAGCACACCGGATTCCAAGGTGAAGGTGCTGGTAGTTCCGACCAATGAGGAACTTGCGATCGCGCGGGAGACCTTTGCGCTTGTAGTGGAGGAAAGATAAATGAGTATCTACAGATCACAACTGAGTAAATCCTTAGTCATTAACCTATATAATGCACAGATTGCGAAACTGGATATTCCCTATAAAGACATTTTTGTAGAGACCAGTTTTGGCAGGACTCATGTGGTGGAGATCGGCAATCTGGAAGGGAAACCGCTTCTGGTCTTTCACGGGGGCAACAGTACATCAGCATATAATCTGCTGGCCAGCAGGTTCCTGTTAGATCAATTTCATATCTATGCGGTAGACATTATCGGTCATCCGGGGAAAAGTGCGGAGAATATCCTGATGCCGTTTGGTTATCATTATGGCAGATGGGCAGGAGAAGTGATTTCGGCGCTGGGATATGAGAAAATCTGCTGTCTGGGAGGTTCTTTTGGCGGTGGCGTACTGACAAAGCTGATGTGTATCGCGCCGTCTAAGGTGGAGCGGGCTGTGCTTGTCGTGCCGGCCGGCATCGATAATGCTTTTCCGGCGGATACGGCCAGGATGATGGTGCCGCTTGCCAAGTATTATCTGACAAAGGATGATAAATATGTGAAGGAGATGGCAATGTATATGGCATTGTCGGAGAAAGTCCTGAAGAAAGATCTGATGGCGGTGGTTAAGAATACATTGGATCATGTAAAGATTCATCCTGTCATGCCTTCCAATGTGGAGATGGAACGTCTGCATAAGTGCAAGGCGCCTACGTTGGTGATGGCGGCGGAATACGATTATCTGTTCCCGGCAAGGAAGGTATTGCCGAAGGCAAAAAAAGTACTTCCGAACTGTAAGATACATATGTTGAAAGGGCGCGGACATATCCCGCCTCTGCATAAAAGAGAAAAGCAGATTATCATAGATTTCTTGTTAGAAGAGTAAAGGACAGCTGCCGGACTATGTGCCGGCAGTTATTTTGTGTTCACAGTACCGTGTCTGCATCTTACCCCCTCAGATTTACCACTTACCATGCATCCTGTTTTCAAAAAAACTTCTGCGTGTTACCATGTGCCCATACTAAAAGAGGGGGACGGACACATGGGACCGGCAGTCAGGGTAGAGCACCTTGTCAAACATTTTAAAAAGGTCAAAGCAGTGGATGATACCAGTTTTAGGATAGAAAAGGGTGAACTTTTCGGATTCCTGGGCGTCAACGGCGCAGGAAAGTCCACCACCATCAATATCCTGTGCACCTTGTTTGCGCAGACTGCAGGAACAGTGGAAGTCTGCGGATATCGTCTGGGAAAGGACAACGAGTCTATCCGCAGAAAGATTGGCGTGGTCAGACAAAATAATTGTCTGGATGATGATCTGACTGTGCGGGAGAATCTGTTGGTCAGAGGTGCCTTGTATGAGAAAGACAAGGTTAAGCTGAAACGGAGGCTTTCCGATGTCTGTGAGATTATGGGACTGCAGGATGTTTATGGCAGACGCTACGCCAAACTTTCCGGCGGACAGAAGAGGCGGTGCGAGATTGCAGGAGCGCTGATACACGTGCCGGAGGTTTTGTTTCTGGATGAACCGACCACGGGCCTGGATCCGGCCACACGGAAGGCTGTGTGGGAAAGTGTGGAGAAACTCAGGCAGGAATACAAAATGACTGTGTTTTTGACGACCCATTACATGGAGGAGGCAGCCAGGGCATCTACCGTTGCCATATTGGATGCCGGAAAGATCAAAGAGCAGGGGACACCTTTTTATCTGAAAGAACAATATGCGAAAGATAAATTGAAGCTGGTACCGGTATCAGGGAAGGAAGAAGAACTATGGCAATCTCTTGCGAAAGAGCATCCGTCCTGTCGAAGGAAAGAAGAATATTTGATACTTACGATGAAAAACAGCATGCAGGCGGTGCCTTTGTTGAGTGAATACCAGTCTTTATTGGCAGGGTTTGAGATGGTGCAGGGTACTATGGACGATGTGTTTTTGCAGATTACGGGCAGAGAAGCCGTGGAAGATCTGCATGAGAATGAGAAGAGGAGATAGAACCCTAAGATGGTTGTGTAAGTGTATGAAATGAGGGATGCGATGGAGACGACAAGATTGTTGATAAGCAGAAATATAAAGATTTATATGAGAGATAGAGCGGCAGTGTTCTTTTCCGTGCTTACCATGTTAATCACACTTGCATTGATGGTACTATTTCTGGGCAGCATGAACAGCGATACAATTGTCAGCCTGCTTGCGGAATATGGCGATGTGAGGGATACGGTAAAAGACAGGATGAATGCAGAGCATCTTGTACGGGTGTGGTCGCTGTCCGGTATTGTGTTGATCAACTGTGTGACAGTGACCATGACGGTGATGGGTAATCTGGTACAGGATGAGGAGGAAGGCCGGCTTGCATCTTTCTATATTGCACCGGCGAGCAGGGGCTGTATTACATTGGGATATATTTTAAGCGCCTGGGTGATCGGAACAGGTATGAGTTGGTTGACATTGACACTGGGGAATCTATTTCTTATGGGGAAAGGGGAAGGGCTTGATTTACGGACTTTTCTGATACTGACAGGAATGATTCTGATAAACAGCCTATTTTATGCGGCAGCATCCTATCTGCTGACACTCTTTGTGCACAGCCAGAGCGCCTGGAGTGCCATTCTTTCAATTGTTAATACGCTGGTTGGGTTTCTGGGTGCGGTCTATCTGCCCATGACGATGCTGCCTGAGAAGGTAGGTATGGTTTTGAAAGTCCTTCCGGTACTGCATGGTGCCTCTATGATGCGCAGAGTGAGCATGCAGGGAGCGCTTGCAGACACATTTGCGGGACTTCCTGCACAAGTGGCGGAAAGGTATAGCGAGGGCATGGGAATCACTGTTTCTGTAAAGGGAGAGGTATTTTCTATTGCCACACAGATTATTTTTGTAATATTATTAAGTGTAGTGCTTTCGATAGTTTCAGCTATGATTAGTGTCAAGCGTTCCGCTAAGGAACGGTAAAGTTTGAGAACGGAAGGAAACCATGAAAATAACGATACAGGATATCGCCCCAGGGGAAGAGGAAGAAATCATTATAAGATGCAGGAATCTGGACGAGGCGCTGCTTCGGGTGATTCATGAAATCAAAACAAGGTGTGGAAAGTTTACGGTCACGGACAATGATAAGATCAGGCAGATTGAGGCCGGGGATATTTATTATTTCGAAGCCGTGGATAATAAGGTGTTTCTTTATCTGGAACAGGATGTGTTCGAGGTAAGATATAAGCTGTATGAAATTGAAGCGGAGTATAATAATACAGATTTTTTCCGGGCATCCAAATCTGTGATCATCAATCTGGACAAAGTCAGACAGTTTGCGCCGGAATTCGGAGGCCGGTTTGAGGCGCAGATGATGAACGGAGAGAAGTTGATCATCTCCAGACAGTATGTACCGGCCTTAAAAAAGAGACTCGGTATGTGATGGGTAAAAGTAAGAGCTGAGAATCCATATATGTGGGTAGATAAAAGATTTGCGCGGAAAATAGCGCGGAAAAGAGGTTCAAAATGACGGTAAGCATGCAAAAGAAAATCATAAGCTTCTTTTTGACATACTGTATAACCACCACAGCTACAGTTTTTGTATGTGCGACATATATCAGTATATTTTGGCGCGGTGCATTGTTGAATCCGAATATTCTGTGGCAGATTTTATTGTTATGCTTTGTGTGTAGTCTGTGTAATTTCATTCATCCTTTTCAGGAGCGTAGTCGAACGAGAGTATTGTTCAATATCGGGGTGCGCTATTTGTATATTAACCTGGTGGTATTGGGCGGCGGTCAATTGTTTCGGTGGCTTGACATCGAGAACTTCCTTATGCTGGGAGTTATGATGTTGGAAATCCTGCTGGTTTTTATTGTGGTATCTGCGGTGATGTGGCGATTGCACAAGAAGGATTCCGAGAGACTCAACGAAAGGCTGCAGGAATATCAACGGACAGGGGGAAGAAACGGTCAGTCTGCGGATGCTGTGGATGCTGGCAAAATTCCGGTTGACAAACTATGACTGCCTATGTATAATTGTTTGAGTATGGATAGGAGTCTGCTATGTTCGTTAACTTGACTGATGTGTTGACAAACGAAGGAAAGGCGCTTCCGATGCAGATAGAGACCGGCATGATGCAGGTCTTTGTGGGCGGGGAGAGTTACCGGGTGCTTGAGAGTACGCCGGTGGAATTTGTGTTTACCAACACAGGAAAGGGCAGGGCGCGGATTGAGGGAAAGGCAGTGTTCACGTTCGGATTAACCTGTGACAGATGCCTGCGGCCCGTGGAGAAGGAGATTGCGCTCGACTTTACCAGAGAAGTTATGGCACCGGATGTGGAGGCCGATTCGTCTGTGGAGGACGGCCGGGATTTCATGGATGGGTACCAGTTGAACGTGGAGGACTTGCTAAACAGTGAGATAGTGACAAGCTGGCCTATGAAGATTCTATGTAAGCCGGATTGTAAGGGGATCTGTCCCACATGCGGCAGGGATCTGAATACGGGGACGTGTGACTGCGATACCTTTGTTCCCGATCCCAGAATGGCGGCGATCAAAGATATTTTTGAAGCGGATAAGGAGGTGTGACGATGTCTATTTGTCCTAAGAACAAATCTTCTAAAGCTAGAAGAGATAAGAGAAGAGCAAACTGGAAGATGACCGCGCCTACATTGGTGAAATGTAGCAAATGCGGTGCTCTGATGGTACCTCACAGAGTATGTAAGAAATGTGGAACATACAACAAAAAAGAGATCATTGCAGTTGATTGATCAGTAAGTGCGCAGGCTTTTCGAGACTTCTCGAAGAGCCTTGATTTTTGTGCGTATATTTAGTATATTAATATAGATATCCATATTGTAAGATAACAATAGTAAAAGATAGTTCCGCAGGGATTATCTTCTGGGAAACGAAAGGGTACATATGAGCGAATGGATAAAAGTGGCAGTGGACGCTATGGGCGGAGACAATGCGCCGGTGGAAACTGTGAAGGGCGCCGTGGAAGCGGTCAATGAGAGCAGTAAAGTCAAGGTGTATCTGGTAGGAGTTAAAGATGTTCTGGAAAAGGAACTGGCAGGACATACTTATCCCGGGGAGCAGATTGAAGTGGTACATGCTTCCGAGATTATAGAGACCGCGGAGCCGCCGGTGATGGCAATCCGTAAGAAGAAAGATTCTTCTCTTGTCAAGGCATTAAATCTGGTCAAGGACGGTACCTGTGACGCCTATGTATCTGCGGGAAGCACCGGTGCAACACTGGTGGGCGGACAAGTCATTGTCGGACGGATCAAGGGTGTGGAGCGGCCGCCGCTGGCACCGTTAATTCCGACAGCAACGGGATGTTCCCTGTTAATCGACTGTGGCGCCAATGTGGATGCGAGACCTTCTCATCTGGTGCAGTTTGCCAAGATGGGATCTGTCTATATGGAACATGTGATGGGCGTCAAAAATCCGAAAGTAGGCATTGTGAATATCGGTGCCGAAGAGGAGAAGGGCAACGCACTTGTCAAGGAGACATTTCCGCTGTTAAAGAACTGTCCCGATATTAATTTCATCGGCAGTGTGGAGGCCAGGGATATTCCGGCAGGTGCGGCAGATGTGATTGTCTGTGAGGCGTTTGTAGGGAATGTAATCCTAAAGACTTATGAAGGTGTAGGGCTGACCCTGATCGCGAAGGTGAAGGAGGGAATGATGACATCCCTGCGCAGCAAAATAGGGGCACTGCTTGTGAAGCCGGCGTTAAAGACAACGTTAAAGGCTTTTGATCTAGAGCAGTACGGCGGAGCGCCCATGCTGGGTTTAAAAGGTCTGGTGGTCAAGACACATGGCAGTTCCAAGGCGAATGAGATTAAAAATTCGATTCTGCAGTGTATTACTTTTACAGAACAGAAGATCAGTGATAAAATCCGGGAAAAGATTGCAACAGAGGAAGTTGTGTCGGAACCGAAAAACTAGACAATAGAGAAAAGCGAAAGGTGGCTGTAGCTATGGAATTAGAGAAATTACAGGAAGTGATAGCAAGCGTCTTGAGTGTTGATCCAAAGGAGATTACGCTGGAGACCACCTTTTTGGAAGATTTAGGAGCCGATTCTCTGGATGTTTTTCAGATTATCATGGGAATCGAGGAGGTTTTTCATATAGAGATACCTGCCGATAAAGTAGAGCATATCACTACGGTGGGTGAGGCGGTTGAACTGATCAGGAACAGTAGGGAGTAGACGAAAGCCCCTTTCTAAAAAGAAGGGGCTTTTCCATTGTGGAGGATTTCATGTTAGAGGAGTGGCTCATAGAACTTGAAGAGAAAATACAATATCGATTTCAGGACAGACGCCTTTTGCGGCAGGCTCTCACTCACAGTTCTTATGCGAACGAGCAGCGGATTAATAAGTTTGAGGATTACGAACGTCTGGAATTTTTGGGCGATGCGGTTTTGGAACTGGTGAGCAGTGATTTCCTGTTTCGGGAAGAAAAAGACATGGCGGAGGGGCAGTTGACGCGTAAACGTTCTTCCATGGTCTGTGAACCTGCGCTTGCTTTTTGTGCCAGAGATATTGCCCTGGAACAGTATATTCTTCTTGGGAAAGGAGAGGAAGCCACCGGTGGCAGAGGCAGGGATTCCATTGTATCTGACGTGATGGAGGCGGTGATAGGTGCGATTTATCTGGACAGCGGCATCGAGGAGGCTTCTGGGTTCATCCATCATTTCATCCTTTCCGATCTGGAGCACAAGCAGCTTTTTTATGACGCAAAGACGATTTTGCAGGAAGCCGTACAGCAGGAAGGCAAGGAGATGATTCATTATGAACTGCTGAAGGAGGAAGGGCCGGAGCATGAAAAAATCTTCTTGGTGGAAGTCAGAGTAGGGGACAGAAAGCTGGGAACAGGAAGCGGCCATTCCAAGAAAGCGGCGGAACAGCAGGCTGCTTATCAGGCGCTCCTTTGCAGGCGGGAAGAAATGTGAGGTACATATGTATTTAAAGAGTATTGAGGTGCACGGATTCAAATCCTTTGCCAATAAAATTACGTTTAAGTTTCATAATGGAATCACGGGCATTGTGGGGCCTAACGGCTCTGGGAAGAGCAACGTGGCCGATGCGGTCAGGTGGGTGCTGGGAGAGCAGCGGATCAAGCAGCTGCGCGGTGCGTCCATGCAGGATGTAATTTTCTCCGGTACGGAGATGAGAAAGCCTTTGGGATATGCTTATGTAGCGATTACCCTGGACAATTCCGATCATCAGCTGGCAATTGATTATGACGAGGTGACGGTGTCCAGAAGACTGTATCGTTCCGGCGAGAGTGAATATATGTTGAATGGAACGGCCTGCCGACTGAAAGATGTCAATGAACTGTTTTATGATACGGGTATTGGCAAGGAAGGTTATTCCATCATTGGTCAGGGACAGATTGATAAGATCTTGAGCGGTAAGCCGGAAGAACGCAGGGAACTTTTTGATGAGGCTGCCGGTATCGTGAAGTTTAAACGCAGGAAATATGCGGCCCAGAAGAAGCTGGAGGATGAGAAACAGAATCTGCTGCGTGTCAATGATATTCTGACAGAACTTGAGAAACAGACGGGGCCTTTGGAGAAACAGGCGGAGAAAGCAAGAATCTACCTTCGTAAGAAGGAAGAGTTAAAGACCTTGGATGTGAATGTTTTTCTGCTGGAAAATGTGCGTGTCAGAGAACAGCTTGTGGAAGTGGATAAAAAGCTGCAGATCGCAGGGGACGACTTGCAGGAGACCACCGACAGATATGAGTCCATTAAGGAAGAGTATGAACGGATACAGGGGCGTATCGAGCAGCTGGATCAGGAGATCGAGGCGGCCAGAGCCACTCTTACGGATACGGGTGTTATGCGTTCTAAATTGGAAGGTGAAATTAATGTCTTAAAGGAGCAGATTCATTCGGCAGAGGGAAACGAAGAGCATCTGCAGAACCGGATCCGCAGCATCAGCGAGCAGCTGGCCGAACGGGACAGGGAGCGGGACGCGATTCTTTTGGACAAAAAGGAGACAGACGACAAACTCTCGGCGCTGGAAGAAGAGCGGGCGCAGGCCAGAGAACTTCTGGAAAAGACGCAGCGTGAGATTGAAGAACTCAATAATAATATCGAAAGTGGTAAGAATACTATTATAGATGCGCTCAATAACCGTGCCACCATCAAGTCAAAGCTGGGACGGTTTGACACTATGCTTGAGCAGGTCAATATCCGTAAGGCAGAATTAAATTCCAGACTTCTGCGTGCCAAGTCCGATGAGGCGGAGCAGACGGAGACCATCAAAAAGCTGGAAGAAGAATTTGAGAGTATTACGAATACCATTAAAGAACTGACAGAACAGCAGGAACTCATCGATGAGCGGCTCTCCGGCGTCCGGGAGGAATTGGCAGGGAAAGATCAGAAGCTGCGGGATACACAGATCTTATATCATCAGCAAAAGTCCAAGCTGGAAGCTCTCTCTAACCTGACAGAGCGTTATGAAGGATACGGCGGCAGCGTAAAAGCCGTCATGGAGCAGAAGGACAGTGAGAAAGGCATCATCGGCGTGGTGGCGGATATCATCAAGGTGGATGCCAAATATGAGACGGCGATTGAGACTGCACTGGGCGGTAATATTCAGAATATCGTAACGGAGGATGAGGAGACGGCCAAGCGCATGATCGGTTTCTTAAAGAAGGCGAAGGCGGGCCGGGCTACATTCCTGCCGCTCACCAGCATCACCCGTCCTCAGGAATTCAAGAATCCGGAGGCTCTAAAAGAAAAGGGTGTGGTAGGTATGGCCGATGCCCTGGTGAAGATAGATAAGAAATATCAGAATGTGGCCAAAGCCATGCTGGGGCGTATCATGGTGGTAGATCACGTGGACAATGCGGTGAAGATTGCCAGAAAGTTTGATTATGGCATCCGCATGGTCACACTGGAAGGAGAACTGTTGGTGCCGGGCGGAGCCATCAGCGGCGGCGCTTTTAAGAACAATTCCAACCTTCTGGGCAGACGCCGGGAGATGGAGGAACTGGAAAAGAAAGTCAAACAGTATCTGGCGGACATTGACAATATTTTAAATGATATCGAAGAGACTAAGAGAGGACGCAATAAGATGCGTCTGGAACTGGAGGATATTAAGGGACAGATTCAGAGAAAGTTCATTGAGCAGAATACCGCAAGAATGAATGTGATGCAGGCGGAAGAGAAGAAGAGCGAAACAGCGGAAGGCTTTGATGAATTAAAGAATGAGGAACAGGATATCGAGACCCAGATCAAAGAGATTCAGCTCGGCAAGGATGAGGCGGCTGCAGAACTGGCGGATTCTGAACAACTGGAAAAAAATGTGGAGGTTCAGATTGCCGGTTTCCAGTCACAGCTTGAGATGAAACGGTCAGAAGAGTCCACACAGTCTTCCAGGGTATCCGAGTGGGATGTGGAAGTTGAGAAAATGCGTCAGAGCGCGGATTTCCAGCGGCAGAATCTGGAACGTGTAGAGGGTGAGAGAGCGCGCTATACGGCGGAATTAAATGAAGTAAAAGAAGGGTTGCATCTGGGTAAAGAAGAGGTAGAGCGCAAGAAGGACAGTATCCTGGAGATTGAAAAGACAATTGCTGCCTCCCACACGGCTCAGAGCGATGCGGAGCAGAAACTGAAGGAAGATATCGAGACGAAGGAAGAACTGTCCGGCAAGCAGAAGAATTTCTTCGCTTCCAGAGAGGAACTTTCCGAACGCATGACAGCGCTGGACAAGGAAGTCTATCGTCTGGGAAGTCAGAAAGAGCGAATGGAGGAATCCATTGAATCCCAGATTAATTATATGTGGGACGAATATGAGATTACCCTGTCTGACGCAGAGTCCTTAAAAAATGAAGAAATGAACGATCTGCCGGCCATGAAGAGAGGTATCAGCGGATTAAAAGATGAAATCCGTAAACTGGGTGATGTGAATGTCAATGCCATTGAAGACTACAGAAACCTGATGGAGCGTTACACTTTCCTAAAGACCCAGCATGATGATCTGGTGGAGGCAGAAAAGACGCTGCTCGGCATTATTGAGGAGCTGGACACTTCCATGCGCAAGCAGTTTAATGAGAAGTTCGAGCAGATCAACAGGGAGTTCGATAAGGTATTCAAGGAACTTTTTGGCGGCGGTAAAGGCACCTTAGAATTGATCGAGGACGAGGATGTACTGGAAGCGGGCATCCGCGTGATCGCGCAGCCACCCGGGAAGAAACTGGTGAATATGATGCAGATGTCCGGCGGAGAGAAATCATTGACGGCAATCTGTCTGTTGTTCGCCATCCAGAATTTGAAACCTTCGCCGTTCTGCCTGTTGGACGAGATTGAGGCGGCTCTGGATGAGAGCAACGTGACCAGGTTTGCCAAGTATCTGCACAAGCTGACGAAGAATACCCAGTTTATTGTGATCACTCATAGACGAGGCACCATGGAGAAGGCCGACAGACTGTATGGTATTACCATGCAGGAAAAAGGGATATCCACATTGGTAAGCGTGAATCTGATTGATAAAGAACTGGATGATTAGTGGATTTGTGACGTCATTGGGTGGCATGGATCTAAGATTTCAGGAATGAGAAGCGGAAGTATGGAGGGTTGTATGTCGGAAGAAAAGAAAGGGTTTTTCAGCAGACTGCGGGAAGGACTTACCAAGACGAGAAATAATATCGTACATGGAATTGACTCCGTCTTTAATGGGTTTTCTGCGATTGACGAGGATTTCTATGAGGAATTGGAAGAAATCCTTATCATGGGAGATATCGGCGTGGAGGCCACGGATGCGATTTTAGAAAAACTGCTGGAACAGGTGAAGGAGAATCATATCAAGGAACCGGCTGCCTGTAAGGAATATCTGATCCGTAACATTAAAGAACAGATGCGGGTGGAGGAGACGGCCTATGAATTTGAGACCAGACAGTCGGTGGTGCTGGTGATCGGTGTCAATGGCGTGGGCAAGACTACCACCGTGGGTAAACTGGCGGGTAAACTGAAGAGCCAGGGAAGGAAAGTGCTGATTGCGGCGGCGGATACCTTCCGCGCGGCAGCGGGAGAACAGCTTGGTGAATGGGCCAATCGTGCCGGGGTGGATATCATTGGCGGTACAGAAGGCGCTGATCCGGCCAGTGTGATCTACGATGCGGTGAGTGCGGCCAAGGCAAGGAATGTGGACGTGCTGTTGTGTGACACGGCAGGGCGGCTTCACAATAAGAAGAATCTGATGGAAGAGTTGAAAAAGATCGACCGTATCATTGGCAGGGAATTTCCGGATGCTCACAGGGAGAATCTGGTGGTTCTGGACGGCACCACAGGCCAGAATGCCCTGCAGCAGGCAAAAGAGTTTAGTGAAGCGGCGGATCTTACGGGAATCATTCTGACGAAATTGGATGGAACGGCCAAGGGCGGTATTGCGGTGGCGATTCAGTCGCAGCTGCAGATTCCGGTGAAGTATATCGGAGTAGGAGAGACCATTGAGGACTTACAGAAGTTTGATGCGGATCAGTTTGTGGACGCACTCTTTGATGTGAAAAGCTTTGAGGAAGAAGAAATAGGGGATAACGCAAAAGAGTAGGATGAGGAGACAGAACGTCTGTCAGATAGAAAGAAGGAAGCGGATATGGGAACGAAAGAATTGTCATTGGATAAGTTTGAGGAAGCGTATGAGATCGTCAAGGAGGTGGCCTCGGAGACAAAGCTGGTGTACAGTGATTATTTCAGTGCACAGACCGGGAACAAGATTTACCTAAAGCCGGAAAATATGCAGCTGACGGGAGCCTACAAGCTGCGGGGCGCCTATTATAAAATAAGCACTCTCACCAAAGAAGAGCGGGAGAAAGGCCTGATTACGGCTTCCGCCGGTAACCATGCCCAGGGTGTGGCTTATGCGGCGAAATGCTATGGGGTGAAAGCGGTAATCGTGATGCCCACTACCACACCGCTTATCAAAGTCAACCGCACCAAGAGCTATGGAGCGGAGGTGGTTCTCTACGGGGATGTATATGACGAAGCGTGCGCCCATGCCTATGAACTGGCCAAAGAACATGGTTATACTTTTGTGCATCCCTTTGACGATCTGGATGTAGCTACAGGCCAGGGAACCATAGCCATGGAGATCATTAAGGAACTTCCGCTGGTGGATTATATTCTGGTACCTATCGGCGGCGGCGGGCTTGCCACCGGTGTATCCACATTGGCGAAACTGTTGAATCCCAAGATTAAAGTTATCGGCGTGGAGCCTGCGGGGGCGAACTGCATGGAGGCGTCCATCAAGGCTGGCAAGGTGCTGACGCTGGAACAGGTAAGCACCATAGCTGACGGCACGGCAGTCAAGACGCCGGGGGAGAAGATTTTCCCTTATGTGAGTAAGAACCTGGACGATATCATCACCGTGGAGGATGAGGAACTGGTGGTGGCGTTCTTGGATATGGTGGAGAATCACAAGATGGTGGTAGAAAACTCAGGCCTGCTTACGGCGGCAGCCTTAAAGCACCTGAATGTGAAGAATAAAAAGATTGTGGCAATCTTAAGCGGCGGCAATATGGACGTGATTACCATGTCTTCCGTGGTACAGCAGGGATTGGTACTGCGTGACAGGATTTTTACGGTATCGGTGCTTCTGCCGGATAAGCCGGGTGAGTTGAGCAGAGTGTCCGATGTGATCGCGAAGGAGAGCGGCAATGTCATCAAGCTGGAACACAATCAGTTCGTATCCATCAACCGCAATGCGGCGGTGGAACTTCGGATTACCCTGGAGGCTTACGGGACACAGCATAAGAATCAGATCATAGATGCGCTCAAGGAACACGGATACCAGCCGAAACTGGTGCGGGCAAGCATTTAAGGAAAGAACTCGAAGATATGGTGAGGTCCGCAAAGTGGGCCTCATTGTTTGTGAGAAGAAACAGTGGGTCGGGATGGGATAGATAATACATAAAATTATAGTGTTTATGGTTATGCTATAGGAAAAAGAGAGGCGGCATCAGTCATGGAACATGGGAATCGCAGGAAATTTGAAAAAAATTCAAAAAAAAGCAAGACAGAATTGCTAAAGAAATATATTATTATATCAGCGGCAGCTTTTGTGTACGCGGCGGGAGTAAGCCTTTTTACAGATCCCAATGATATGGCGCCCGGCGGCGTAACCGGTATTTCCATTATCTTAAGCAGGATTGTGCCCGTGAGTACAGGTACGTTGATTATGTTGATCAACATACCGATCCTAATCTTTGGGATATGGAAGTTCGGTCTCGGACTGACGCTTTCTTCCATCTATACGACTGCGCTAATCTCAGTCTTTACAAATCTGTTGGCGTCTTATGGGCCGGCTACGAATGATATTCTGCTGGCGGCGCTTTCAGGCGGTGTGCTGATAGCAGTCTCAGTGGGAGTGATCTTCAGAATGGGGGCAACTACCGGCGGGGTGGACATTATCATCAAGGCCCTGCGGCTTCGATTTCCGCATCTGAAGACAGGCAAGATATTCTTTATCATGGATGCTATGGTGGTTACGCTGTCCGGTATTGTCTTCCGGGATATCAATGCCGCATTATATGCGGCTATTTCAGCCATCTGTACATCTCTGGTAATGGATATTGTACTCTATGGCAGAGATGAGGCCAAATTGATCTATATCATCAGCGGCAAGTCGTCACAGATTGCCAGACGCCTCTTGGAGGATCTGGATATCGGTGTGACATATATAAACGGTCAGGGCGCATATAGTGGAGATGACAAGAAAGTGATCATGTGTGTGGTGAAAAAGACGGTTTCACCGCAGGCGGAAGAGATTGTCAAAGAGGAAGATGCCCATTCTTTCATGATCATCACAAGCGCAACGGAAGTATTCGGTGAGGGGTACAAAAGCTACTTTAGTGAACGAATCTAAAAAGGAGAGTCTATGCGGGAAAAAAATTTACAGAGCAAGAGACGAAGAAAGAAACAAAGGAGAAGTGAGAACGGGATATTGGCGGGATCGATACTGCTTTGCATTGTGACGCTGGCAGCAATCACAGTCTGCATGGTGACGGTATTTCAGAATCGGGCTGCTCAGCTGCAGAAAGTGGAGGTCATGAGTGAACTGGAGACGGCCAGACAGGAGATTGAGATGTCCTATTCGCAGGATGAGGTGGATCAGATGATCCGGGAGGCGGTGACCCAGACCAAAGAGCAGACCAGTGAGGAAGTGAGCGGAGATTTTTTAAGTAAACTCAAAGAACTGATGCAGTCGGGGGACGGTGCCACGGAAATGCTGCGCTATTTCTTCCCGGAGGAGATTGTGGTGGCGGATGCCGGACAATATTATTTTTTCCCCATACAGGAGGATCTTGCAAAGCATACATACAATCCGCTGGGATTCCAGATGGATGGAGATGATATCCTGCATTATTATGAGAATGGGGAACGGGCATCCCATAAGGGAATAGATGTATCCAAGTATCAGGAGTCCATCAACTGGGAAAAGGTAGCGGATGATGAGGTGGAGTATGCCTTTATCCGCCTGGGTATCCGCGGCTACACAGAGGGGGAAATCCTGGTAGATGATAACTTTCAGGAAAACATAGAAGGAGCCCTGGATAATGATATCGATGTGGGCGTCTACTTTTTTACCCAGGCGACAAGCGAGGCGGAGGCTGAGGAAGAAGCTGAATTTGTGATAGATTCCATAGAGGATTACGATGTCAGCTATCCGGTGGTCATAGACATAGAGGCGGTCTCCAATCAGAATGCAAGAACGAAGGATCTGACGGCGGAGGACAGGACGAAATATTGTATTATTTTTTGTGAGAAGATTAAAGAAGCGGGCTATACACCGATGATTTACGGTAATTTAAAGACATTTATGTTGATGCTGGACATGGAACAGCTGGAGGATTATGACAAGTGGTTTGCCTACTATGATGAGAAAATGTATTTCCCTTATGCCTTCAAGATATGGCAGTACAGCAGTACCGGCAGGGTGTCAGGTATTGATGGAGACGTGGACCTGAACATTAGTTTTGAGGATCTGAAAAATGATTGAAAAGGAACAGGAGCAGTATGAAAAAACAGGTTATCTGACGGAATCCTTCCGTGCTTTTCATATCAGGGATCACAGAAAAATGGAATTTGATTTCCACTACCATGATTTTTATAAGATTATCTATTTCGTGGAGGGAAAAGTGGTTTACCAGATAGAGGGTAAATCCTATCGGTTAAAGCCCCATGATTTTGTGCTGGTAGGCGCCAATGTGATCCATCGGGCACAGATTGACGAGTCTGTTCCTTACGAAAGATATGTGATATATCTTTCTGAGGATTTTTTAAGCCAGAAGAATACATTGGGAGAGAGTCTGAAACACTGTTTTGATGAGGCTCAGAAGAGTCAGAATCGGGTACTGCACTTTGCGCCGGAGAGTTATGAGGATATGGTGGGATGTCTGCTTAAAATGAGAAGGATAGGGCGGCAGAAGAAGGCCCCATATTATGACTTTCTCATGCAGGCAGCTTTTTTGGAATTTATGGTCTTTTTAAACAGAAATGTGATACAGCAGCCCAAAGCGTTTATCCAGACTGCGGTGTATCATGAGAAAGTGGTGGATGTGATCGCCTACATACAGGAACATCTGTCTGAGGAGATTAACATAGATATTTTGGCGGAAAAATTCTATATCAGCAAGTATTATCTGATGCGGCAGTTCAGACAGGCGACAGGATATTCTGTACACCAGTATTTAAATGAAAAACGGATTCAGGCGGCAAGACAGATGATTCTGTCCGGTGTACCCGCATCCATAGCCTGCTATGAGTGTGGGTTTAAGGATTATTCCACTTTTGCCAGACGCTTTAAGCAGATTGTGGGGACCGCGCCGTCCAAGCTTTGCTGATTATAGTAAGTATGAAGAATAGGTTGTCTGTACACGGGAGTTCATGATATAATGTCCACGAAAGCCGAAGGCTTTTAGCGTTAGCACTGAGATTAAGATATCATAAACGAAAGGCGGGGTTATTGACATGAAATATGAATTTGAAGGTACGGTAGAATTTCGGGAGAATGAGAATGCCATTGCCGTGCCCTTTAATGTATGGGAAGTGTGCGAGAAGGTGGGAGATGCGCCGGTGAGAGTCTGTTTTGACGATGTTTGTTTTATCTGCGATCTTCTGCCCAAGGGGCAGGGATACTATGATATCCCGGTCAACAAGGACACCCTTTCTAAAGTGGAACTTGGCAAGAAATATCTGATTTCCATCGAGATTGTGGGCAATGTGGTGGGGGTAGGCGGCGACAGCCCATACAGTGTAGAAAATCCGATCCGCAAGATTGACGGGGTTGATCTGGTAACACAGCCTTGGGACGGGCTATGCGGTCAGTCCTGTATCGCGATGATAGCGGGAACTACGCTGGATGAAGCCTGTGATATCATGAAGTGTCGGGAATGGCAGGCTAATATGAGCAAAATGATTGCAACCCTTGAGTATCTTGGCATTCGTCATGCAGATAAGATTATCTATACCCTGGGTAAGATTGTGGAACTGCCCAAGTGTTGTATTATTATGGAGCGTATGGGAAGATACAGTCATTACCTGGTAGGGTATGAAGGCAAGTATTACGACCCTAATCTGGGTGTGTTAAAGGAATTTGACTTGACCAAGGTGGTGGGGTATTTGGAGATTGTTGTCTGACCATAGTAATTTTCAGGGATGAACCAAAAGACGATAAAGGAGCTGTTGCTTTCACGATGGATGATCGTGAGGCAGTGGCTTCTTTTTTTGTTATGAAATGATGCAGCTTCAGGGGATTAAAAAGAATTGGAAATGAATTGTTTTTTGAATGGTTGACATGTTGATAGAAAAACAGTATAGTTAGAATGACTACACAATATAGTCGTTTGATATAATAAAATCAATCAACAAGAGTGGATTAGGAATGGAATAAGGAGAAAATGGAACATTATGAAAAAGTTTTTTGATATCTCAGAGGCAGAGCAGGAAGTGATGGAAAAGCTGTGGGAACAGGAGGACAGCATTAAGCAGCCCCAGCTTCTTGCATTGTTTGAAGCGGATGGTAAGGAATGGAAACGCCAGACGCTCAATACTTTTTTGAGCAGGCTGGAGGATAAGGGACTGGTAGAGCGGGAGAACAGGATGGTGAGAGCCATATACAGCAAAGAAGAGTTTAACTATATGCAGATGAAAGCAGCCATTGACCATATGTATGAGGGACATCTGAGTAACCTTGTGGCGGCCTTTGCCAGGAAAAAGAAGATTGATGAGAGTGAGGCGCAGGAGTTGATCAGGATTTTAGAGGACAACTAAAGGAGACGGGATGGAATATTTGTTGATGATGGCGCTTTCCGGAAGCACAATGACGGTCATCTATCTGACGATGCGGAGAGTGTTGCAGAATAGGGTCAGCGCAAGGCTGTATTACCTGCTTGTACGGGCAGCCGTGCTGTATTATCTGATTCCGCTGCCTTTTTTGAAAGGCTGGTACAGGGAGGTACTGTATCGGATTATGCCGCCGGGGCAGACGGGGATTGTGCAGACATCCCTTACATGGACGAAACATGTGGTTTATGCGGATGGAAAAAGATATGTCAGTACCTATACTTTTCTGCAGGCGTCAGCGGCGGTTGTGTGGCTGTTGGTCGTCTGTCTTCTGATGGCGGGTATGTTGAGGGATTATGTGAAGACAAGTCGCGTGATTATGAAATGTGCGGATAGAAAAATGACGGATTCACAGGAATCTGTGCTTGCCGGGATTAAAGAGCAGTATGAGGTGAAACAGCATGTAGCTTTGGGACGCGGATATGCTGGTATACATACAATGACATTTGGAGTCCGCAATCCGTTTATTATTTTAGACAGGGACTTGGAAAGCCCGGAAGCCGAATTACTTGTCAGCCATGAGATGGTACATATCAAGCGCCGGGATGTGCTCTGGAAGATACTTCTGCAGCTCGCAGCAATCCTGCATTGGTGGAATCCGCTCATGAGGACCTTACGGCAGGACTTTGAGTGTGTATGTGAGTGCTCCTGTGATGAGATTGCAGTAGAGGGAAAGGCAGAGGAGGAGATACACATGTACAGGGTTTTGCTGACCGAGCAGATATTGCTGCCGGAACAGGCGAAGAAAGTCTCTCTGCGGTGGAAGACCGGTTTTATAGACAACCGGAATGAAATACGAGAAAGAGTAAGTTATTTAAAGGCCAGGAGACCGTGGAATCGATTGACAGCAGGCGTGCTGTTGGCAGTACTGACCTTTGCCAATTCCATGACAGTGTTTGCTTACAGGGATACGGTTTATGAGACGGCGCCGGTAGGCGCCTCACAGGAGGCAATCGAAAGCGCCCTGCATAGTGATATGGCTATCTTTGTTCCGGATGGCACCAGTGAAGCAGAAAAAGAGAAGTATCCTTTGCTGAAAGAGCCGGTGGTTCTGTATGAGAAACAGTTTGTAGATGCAGAGGGGACTATTTATCGGATTCCCAGGAGTGCACATGTGGTCAGGTCTTTCAGGGCAGGAAATACCCATACCTATGTTACTGGTACGGCAATGGAACATGTTGAGAATCCGGATGGAGGCTGTACAGGGACTGCATATCGTGCACGAAGATGTTGTGTATGTGATGATTTGTTTTATGGTCAGCAGATCAGTTCGTATCAATATACAGAGTGTCCACATGACAGTATAAGTCAGGTAATGCTTTCCACAGAAAGGGAGAGGTAGCTGCGGATGAAAAATCATATAAAGCAGATATTGCGCACCCCGGTACAGTCTATACTTATCATCGTACTGGTTATGATCGTGACGGTGATGCTCGCAGTGGGCGCTAATCTTTGGGTTGCCAGTGACAGGCTTTCTAAGAACTATGAGGATGATTTTATCACCATCGGTACTGTCGCCCAGAAAGCGGATACGGTGCGGGATGAACCGAGATGGGATGCGGAGTTAAAGGATTATCGCATTTATAAAAGAAACCGATACAATCGCTATGTTACACCGGAAGATTTGAAATTTCCGGAGGTAACTTATCTTGCAGAACCGGAGAAACGGGTGTACTGGGGATCTTATACCCCGGAGTATCTGCATGAAGTCGAGACGATGTCATATTCCAGAGGGCGATCGACAATTGCAGTAGAATTTACGCCGATGGAAAATGATTGTGTGCCGAATGAGAGCGTGAAGGTTTCTGTCACAAAGGTTTTGGGAAGCGACAAGACGATGGAAGGCAGTGTAGTGTGGTTATGTGATCATTATAACAAGGAACCGATGGAGCTGAAGGCGGACAAGACCTATGCGGCATGGATTGAAGAAGGGCAACGGAGGCATGGAAAGCGGTGGGAAGAGGCGGAAGGCACATATCCGGAGGCGTTGGAATATTTTGCACAGCCTGTGGAGCTGACATTGTATACGCCGAAGGGAGATAAAATGGAGGACCCTCTGGAAGGGGAGAGTATTTATGAGGTGACGGCGGGATTTTACGATACGGTGGCAGGAAAAAGGCTTTTGGCAGTGTCTGATGCGGAGATTTTCATATTTGATACGCAGCCTGTGGTGGGAACGACCAGTACGGATCTGATCATGCCTTTCTATGAGGGAAATGCCTGGGTATATGAAGGGCGTTATCCTACAAAAGAGGAATATGCCAAGGGAAGTGCGGTATGCCTGGCGCCCAGAGTCTTTGCTGAGAATAACGGCCTGTCAGTGGGAGATAAGGTCACGGCCAGACTGTATTTTATGGATGCTAATCGGGGACCTGACAGGCTTCCGAGTTTTCATTTCTGTCTGCTGGGTTTGGATGGAGAATTGTTAAAGCCTTTTGAAGAGCAGGAATATACGATAGTCGGTCTTTATGATCATAAGCCGCTCGTAAAGGGGATTGGCTATGATGAATTGATCGTGCCGCTTCATTCGGTGCAGAACCAGACGGCGAACATAGTAGATTATGGCGCCATGGCGGATGATAACACTTCCTTTCGGATTGCAAACGGAACCATTGCAGAGTTTTTGGAAAGCAGTGCGAAGCATGGTATGGATAATCTGGTATTTACCTTCTACGACAGGGGATATTCGGCGCTGAAACAGGGGATACAGAACCTTCAAAATATGTCGGCAGCCCTGCTTATTATGGGCGTGGCGGCTGTAATCGTACTGACCCTGCAGATATCCCATATCTATATTACAAAGCAGAAAAGGAGATTGTCCATCGAGAGGATGATGGGCATGTCAGGAAAGAAATGCCGGTGCATCAGCCTGGCGGGTATTTTGCTTCTTTTGCTTCTGGGTACCGTTCCCGGCGTTGCGGCCGGTACAGCGCTGGCCGGTGAGATCGGCATAATGGGAGACAAAAGTAATGAACAGACGGCTGAGGCAGGTGCAGAACAGGCGGCAGTGGCACAGGCCGCCGAGGAAAGCGTAGCATGGACAGATCTACAGCTGGAAAAGTTTAGCAGGAAGTATAGCAATCATGGTATGGCGGTGGAAATGGATGTTGACTTATTTGGTCAAATAGAAGGAAGTCTGGCGGTTTCTTTTGTGATGGGTTGTTTGGTAATGGCGTTTGGCATGGGAATTTCTGGTATGAAGGTGCGAAGAATATTGAGAAGAGAACCATTATATATGCTGGAGGATGGTATGACGGGGAGATAAGGAGGAAGAAGCGTGTATCACTATATTACAAAGAGTATGAAGCGGCAGAAAAGCAGGAGTATTCTGGTAATCCTTGTCAACTGTATCCTTGCTGTTTTGCTGAACCTCTATTTTGGATTGATTGGCAGTTATCGGGCACAGCTTACAAATCTGGCGGCAAATACCCCGATTAAGTGTACCATCACCAATCCGGACGGAACAATGGAAGTGGGCATTGCCGTGAAGAGCGATATCCTGCGGGATCTGCAGACAGCGCATCAGATTAAAGATCTGGAATGTTCCACCCAGCTGAAGGCCGGTTTCGGAGAATTTGAGATAGCTCGCTGGGAAGAAAATCTGAATCTGGACGTGAGCGTGGTCAATAAGATAGATAGTTCTGTCCTGCCAGACAATATCAAAGTCAGCTATCAGGAAGGTGTTGACGAAACCCTCTTTGCCGGTTCGGAGAAGGTGTGCCTGTTAAAAAAGTCTGATATGGAAGAACAGGGATTTTCTTATGGGGACGAGATACCGTTTACGGTGTATTACTATGTGATGATAGATGAGAAGAGGGATATGGATATTTTAGAACTGGGTTATATGAATCTGAAAGTAGTGGGGCAGATTGATGACTCTGACCCTGTGGAATCCCGTGAATATCCGGATATGCTGGTACCCTTCCAGACCATCTGGGATGCATTCGATGAGAGAGGGGTCGATTTTACGGCGGAGGCAGTTTCCTTCTATGTCAAAGATCCCCTTGCGCTCAACGCCTTTAAGGCGGAGATGGAGCAGATTGGGGAAAATGGCCTTTTGGAGATTTATAAAGGGGAGGGCGTGCGCTTTTCCTATAAAGGCACTGCCCTGTATGTGCAGGATGGTATCTTTGTCACCATGGCGGACAGGTTGAAAACGGCGCTCCGTATCCTCACAGCCTTTCTGATTCCCATGGGGATTCTGGTCTTTATCATTGGTTATGTGATCAGTCATCTGTTGGTCAATGGCAGGGTGAAGGAATTTGCATTGTTTCGGTCGCTGGGGGTGAAACAGCCCGGTGCGGTATGGGTGTTCTGGAGTGAACAGTTTGTTCTGGTGTTGGCAGGGAATGTGATGGGATGCCTGGCGGCTCTGTTGATCGGGCAGCTGGGATTAAAGGATATCCTGACGGTATGCGGAGCAGCGTTTGGCGGCTATATGCTGGGTACCACTGTGGCCCTGTTATGGTTGGCCAGGAATAAGCCTCTGGAACTTTTGACTTCAGAGTAATCGGAACAGAGTGATTGGATATAGAAAATAAAAGGAAAATCAAAATATAGTGCACAGTCACGGCAAAGCGGAAAAGCAACAGCGCAGAAATGGAGAAAATATGAGCAAAATAATCGAAGCGGAAAAGGTAAGTTATATTTATCAGACCAAGTATCAGAAAACCAAAGCACTCTCGGAGGTGAGCTGTTCTTTCGAGAGAGGCAAAGTGTATGCCATTACTGGTAAGTCCGGAAGCGGAAAGAGCACCTTTTTGTCCCTGCTTGCAGGTCTGGATGTGCCTGCGGAGGGGACGCTGTATGTGGACGGTGAAGACATGAAGGAGATGGACAGGGACGCTTATCGGATGAACCGGGCGTCCGTTATCTATCAGGCATTTCATCTCTTTCCTCTTCTGACAGTCCAGGAAAACGTGATGTTCCCCATGGAGTTACAGCATGTTCCCCAGAAGGAGGCTGAAGCCAGGGCGAAGGAACATCTGGCGAAGGTGGGATTGCCGGATACGCTCTATAAGAAGATGCCCAATATGATCAGCGGCGGGGAACAGCAGAGGGTTGCTATCGCCAGAGCCATGGCTTCCGGCGGAGAGATTCTTCTGGCAGATGAGCCTACGGGCAATTTGGACAGCCAGAATGAGCGCGTGATTGTAGATCTGCTCTGTAAACTGGCCCATGAGGAGAATTATGCGGTGATCATCGTCACCCATAATGAAGCGGTGGCTGCTGCGGCGGATGTGGTCTACGGGATGTCGGACGGAGCGCTTACGGTGGTGCGTGAATAGGAGATAAAACCCTTCGGGAATCAGGCAGAAAAGTGTATTCATAATAAAAGTGATAAGAAATAGGGGCTGAACACTAAACAAATAGTGTATCAGCCCCTGTTAATTCTCAATCTTATCCGAGTCTTAGGAAAAGATATTTATGTCTGATTCATTTTGTTGATAGATTCGGAAATCTTATTAGCGTCTTCTGTGATCTTTTTATAGATATCAGCAGACAGTTTGGAGAAATCACCCATCTGCTTGGCGATAATGCCAAAACCAGCGCCTACAGCGCCTACTCTTGCCGTTTCGATGGAGGCGTTTAATGCCATGATAGTCTGTTTGGAGGCAATAGACTGCAGTTCTTTGGTGTTCTCCTTAATCCTTGCTACTGTACTTGTGGCATTGGCAAGTTCCTCTTCCCATATATGAATCTTCTGGTACTCGGTTTTGTCCATGTATTCCTGAAGGACAGCACGATTAACTACATCTTCCAATAAGGCAGCAGCAGCGCGGATTGACTTTTCGGGACGTACAGGCACCTTTTTGACGGCTCTGATATACTGCGCGGGATCAATACCGAGTTCCTGTGCAATAGAAGTGAATTTATCTTCATCCGGTTCTTGTGGCAGTACCTGGCCGCCGATCATTTTGCCAAGTTTCTCACCGTTTAGAATGATGTCAATGGAAAAGTCCATCAGGCCGGCATGACATTCATATGTACCCTGTCCTGTGGTATCACATTGCTGGCAGCGTCTGGCACCTTCACTGCAGCCTCTGGTATGTTTCATACAAAAATCTGTGAAATTACTGCCCTTGGTGATATAATTACCCTCCGCGTCAACGGCAATGGCAGCAAGACCCGTAGCATCGGAAAAAGAGTCCTGAATTTTCTGCAGATGCGCCATGTCCATAAAATCAACAAGTTTCATGGTAGTAGTAGCCCTCCTTAGTTAGTATAGGATATTGTATTGCTATATCTAGTAAGAATAAATCCCAAATAATAAATTTATTATATCATCTTTTAGGATGTCTGCCTATCTGTTTTTACATTTTATGTTTTATTTTATCATTCATTGTCCGCATGGATTTCTTTTGAATTACTGTCAAGAAAAAATACTTGACAGAGCAGATGCCTTATAGTAAAATGCATAAGTCGGCAATTATGAAACAGAGGCTTAGTCATGGAGAAGATTGTTGAACAGGGCTTATTATATGATTTCTATGGAGAACTGCTGACGAAACATCAGCAGGAGATTTATGAGAGTGTGGTATATGATAATCTTTCCCTGGGAGAGATTGCCGAGGCGGAAGGTGTCAGCAGGCAGGCGGTGCATGATATCGTTAAGCGCTGTGACAGGATATTGCAGGGATACGAGGAGAAACTGCGGTTGATTGCCCGGTTTATGAGTATCAAAGAAAAGATATCACAGATCAGTAAACTCTCCGCACAGTATGAGGACAGCGATTCCAAAGACTGGAGTTTCTATGGAACACAGATTAAGGAGTTGTCCGAAAGGATACTGCAGGAACTGTAAGAAGTGCAGAAAGGCGTGGGCCATATGGCGTTTGAAAGTCTGACCGATAAACTGCAGAATGTATTTAAGAATTTGAGAAGCAAGGGCCGGCTTACGGAGGCGGATGTCAAGACTGCCCTGAAAGAAGTGAAGATGGCGCTCTTGGAGGCGGATGTCAACTTTAAGGTAGTCAAGCAGTTCGTAAAGTCTGTGGAGGAGCGTGCTGTCGGCACAGATGTGCTCAATGGGCTTAATCCGGGGCAGATGGTCATTAAGATCGTCAACGAGGAAATGGTGTCCCTGATGGGTTCGGAGACCACGGAGATTGCCATGCAGCCGGGTAAGGCCATTACGGTGATCATGATGTGCGGCCTACAGGGTGCAGGTAAGACCACCACCACAGCCAAGATTGCAGGCAAACTGAAATTAAAAGGCAAGAAATCACTGTTAGTTGCCTGTGATGTCTATCGGCCGGCAGCTATCAAACAGTTACAGATAAATGGTGAGAAACAGCAGGTAGAGGTTTTTTCCATGGGAGAAAATCATAAACCGGTAAATATTGCGAAGGCAGCCATAGAACATGCGCAGAAGAATGGGCATAATGTAGTAATCTTAGATACTGCGGGACGCCTCCATATCGATGAAGAAATGATGGCGGAACTGCATGAGATTAAGGAGAACGTGGCAGTGCATCAGACGCTCCTTGTGGTGGATGCCATGACCGGACAGGATGCCGTTAATGTGGCCAAGGATTTTGATGAGAAGGTGGGCATCGATGGGGTGATTCTCTCCAAGATGGACGGAGATTCCAGAGGTGGTGCGGCACTCTCCATCAAGGCGGTGACAGGCAAGCCGATTCTCTACATCGGTATGGGTGAGAAACTCTCTGATTTAGAGCAGTTCTATCCGGATCGTATGGCGAATCGGATTCTGGGGATGGGCGATGTGCTGACGCTGATCGAGAAGGCACAGCAGAACCTTGATATAGATGAAGAGAAAGAAAGACAGATGGCGGCCCGCATGAAGAAGGGCAAGTTTGACTTTGAGGATTATCTGGAGAGTATGAAGCAGATGCGCAATATGGGCGGGCTTTCCAGTATCCTGGGGATGATGCCCGGCATGGGAAAGCAGCTGGCGGATATTGAGTCAGCGGTGGATGAGAAGCAGCTGGCCCGCATGGAGGCTATCGTTCTAAGCATGACGCCGGCAGAACGTCAGAATCCCAAGCTTTTAAATCCCAGCAGGAAGCACCGCATAGCGGTGGGAGCAGGGGTGGATATTGCGCTGGTTAATCGGTTTATCAAACAGTTTGAACAGTCGCAGAAGATGATGAAACAGATTCCCGGCATGATGGGCGGCAGGAAGGGCCGCGGCATGTTCGGCGGTATGGGTGGTATGAAATTCCCATTTTAGGGTTTCAAAAATAAATTATAATTTACAATGGAGGCAGAGAAAAATGGCAGTTAAAATCAGATTAAGAAGAATGGGCCAGAAGAAACATCCTTTTTACAGAATCGTTGTTGCGGATTCCAGATCTCCCAGAGATGGCAGATTTATCGCAGAGATTGGCACCTATGATCCCAATACGGATCCCAGCACCTACAAGGTGAATGAGGAAGAGGCTAAGAAATGGTTGGCAAACGGCGCACAGCCTACAGAGATTGTGAGCAAGATCTTCAAGACAGTAGGGGTGACAAAATAGTTTGGCTTTTGGAGGTGGACTATGAAAGAATTAGTGGAAGTGATCGCAAAAGCTCTTGTCGAGAACCCGGATGAAGTAGTCGTGACACAGAAGGAAGAGGGTAAGAACATTACCATAGAGCTTCATGTCGCATCCTCTGATATGGGGAAAGTGATCGGTAAACAGGGTCGTATTGCCAAGGCAATCCGCTCTGTCGTTAAGGCGGCATCGTCTAAAGACAATAAGAGAGTGGATGTTGAAATCATCTGACAGATCAGCCTCATAGATTTATCTGTGGGGCTGATTTTATGATATGTGCATTGCGGCAGCCCCCAAACAGGGAGAGGCGGACGAAACAGATTGTGCGAGGTGGCTATGAATGATGAATTACAGGTGGGTGTGATCACCCAGACACATGGAATCCGGGGAGAGGTCAAGGTTTTTCCCACCACGGATGATGCGGCCCGGTTTAAGAAACTCAAAGAAGTGATTCTGGATACGGGGCGGGAGCGCCTTACGCTTAAAATTGAGAACGTCAAGTTTTTTAAGCAGTTTGTTATCTTAAAGTTTCAAGGATATGATTCTATCAACGATATTGAGAAGTATAAGAGGGCCAGGCTTTTGGTGCCCAGAGAGCAGGCTGTGAAATTAAAGAAAGATGAGTATTTCGTGGCTGACATGATAGGGCTTCAGATTGTGACGGACGAGGAAGAGGTATTAGGAGAGTTGAAGGATGTACTCTCGACCGGCGCTAATGATGTCTATGTGGCGGCGCGGGCGGACGGTACAGAGGTTTTACTTCCGGCCATCAAAGAGTGTATTCTTAATATAGATATGGAACAGAGAATCATGAGAGTGCATATGATGGATGGTCTTTTGTAATGAGAGATTGTTGAAATTAGGAAATGGAAGGAAAATAGAAGGAGAAGTATGGTAAATTTCCATATCATGACGCTGTTCCCGGAAATGGTATTAAACGGACTTCATACAAGTATTTTAGGCCGGGCGGCGCAGAAAGGACATATTTCAATAGAAGCGGTTAATATCAGGGATTATACGCTGGATAAACATGGTAAGGTGGACGATTATACTTACGGCGGCGGTGCAGGCATGCTGATGCAGGCGCAGCCGATATATGATACATATCAGGCTATAATTGACCGCATTGGTCAAGATAAAAGGAAACGGGTAATCTATGTATCGCCCCAGGGAAAGACTTTTCATCAGCAATTGGCCAGGGAGTTGTCCCGCGAGGAAAATCTGATTTTCTTATGCGGCCATTATGAAGGTATCGATGAGAGGGTTTTAGAGGAGATCGTGACGGATGAGATTTCCTTGGGTGATTATGTACTCACAGGCGGGGAATTGGCGGCTATGGTGATGGTGGATGCGATCGCCAGACTGGTGCCGGGGGTGCTCCATAATGAGGAGTCGGCCGAGACAGAATCTTTTGGCAACGGCCTTTTGGAATATCCGCAGTATTCCAGGCCGGAGATCTGGCATGAGAAACGGGTGCCGGAAGTACTTCTTTCCGGGGATCATGCGAAGGTGGATGCCTGGCGTATGGAACAGTCGCTTTTGCGGACGAAGGAGCGCCGGCCGGATCTGTATGAGCGGTATCTGGAATTGTATCCGCCTGTGGAGGATTCCAAACGGAAGAAAAAGGATTGTTCAAAGGGATAAAAAGTGAAAGGAAAAGCCAAAAATCGCTTGCATTTGCCCATGCAATATGGTAAATTATTAATGTTGTGAAAAGAGATGGTCCTCTGTTACAGAATGTATTAAGAACATCTAGGTCATTTTAGGAGGAAAATTATGAACGAAATCATCAGAGAAATCGAAGCGGCACAGTTAAAAGAGAATGTCAGTGACTTTAACGTAGGCGACACTGTTAAAGTGTATGGTAAGATCAAAGAGGGTAACCGCGAAAGAATCCAGGTTTTTGAGGGAACCGTATTAAAGATTCAGGGCGGCGGCAACAGAACCACATTTACGGTGAGAAAGATATCCAATGGCGTTGGTGTTGAGAAGACATGGCCCATGCATTCCCCTAATGTGGAGAAAGTTGAGGTTGTCAGAAGAGGTAAAGTAAGACGTGCGAAACTGAATTACCTGAGAGACCGTGTCGGTAAGAAGGCTAAAGTGAAAGAACTGGTTAAATAGGCGGAAGTGATGATGGAACAGATACCTTGAGCGATTCGGGGTATCTGTTTTTTGAAAGGAAAGGATTATGGCGAGAAGGAAAGGCTTGACTTTTTATCAGAAAAAGAAGCGGCTGAATCCCAGGATCATCAAGGATATCCTGGAGTTGTTTGTGGGCGGTCTGGTAGCCGTCTTCTTGGCCTTTGTGATCGTCTTTTCCATGGGGATGCGCACCAGCGTGATTGGTGATTCCATGGAACCTGTGCTGTATAATGGCCAGGAGATTCTGATGAACCGGATCATCTACAGACTTACCACACCCAAACGAGGAGATGTGATTGTCTTTTTGCCAAATGGCAACCAGAACTCTCATTTTTATGTGAAACGAGTGGTGGGGCTTCCGGGGGAAACGGTTCAGATCCGGGAAGGAAGAGTGTACATAGACGGACTTCTGCTAAGTGAGGACGAATCTTTTGATGAAATGATTGATTCGGGAATCGCCCAGAATGAGGTGCTTCTTGCCCAGGATGAGTTTTTTGTGCTGGGGGATAACCGCAACAGCAGCGAGGACAGCCGTTCAGGTAATATCGGTGCAGTCAAGAAGGATAATATTGTCGGTAAGGCATGGTTTCATATGGCTGCGGAAGAGGTTTCCATCGGACTGATTGAATAGTGGAGTGCAGGATCACATCTGCAGGAGGAGAAAGGAGTGTACGGCGCATGAACTATCAGTGGTATCCCGGACATATGACCAAAGCGAAACGCATGATGCAGGAAAATATCAGCCTGATTGATCTGGTGATCGAACTGGTGGATGCGAGAGTGCCGCTTTCCAGCAGAAATCCGGATATTGACGAACTTGGAAAGAATAAATCCCGCCTGATCTTATTGAACAAATCGGATTTGGCGGATCCGAAGAGAAACCAATGCTGGATGCGGTTTTTTCAGGAAAAGGGCTTTTATGTTCTGGAGGTAAACGCAAAGACCGGACAGGGACTCAAGGCAATCCAGGGTATGGTGCGGGAGGCTTGTAAGGAAAAGATTGAGCGCGACAGAAAGCGTGGTATCAAGAATCGACCGGTGCGGGCTATCGTAGTGGGGATTCCCAATGTGGGGAAATCCACTTTTATCAACTCCTTTGCGGGTAAAGCCTGCACAAAGACAGGAAATAAGCCGGGAGTGACCAAAGGCAAACAGTGGATCAGGCTGAATAAGGAATTGGAACTTCTGGATACGCCGGGTATCCTTTGGCCGAAGTTTGAGAGTGAGGAAGTGGGACAGAAGCTGGCCATGATTGGTTCCATGAATGATGAGATACTACAGATGACGGAATTGGCCGAGAAACTGGTCATGTATTTGCTGGAGCATTACAAGAGCAGTCTTCTGGAACGTTATCAGATAGAGGAAGAAGGGCGGACGCTTACGGCGCAGGAAGTGATGGAGATTGTCTGTGAGAACCGTAAGTGTTATAAAAAGGGACAGGAACCGGATTATGAGAAAGCTGCCGCACTGGTGGTTGATGATTTCAGAAGCGGGAGAATAGGCAGGATTACCCTGGAAGAACCCGTCTGATGCGGCTGGAATATCCGCATATTAGGAAAGACTGAGCAGGGGAGGATAGAGTCATGAAAAAGGTATTGCGGGAGATATTGAGTACAAGCTTGTATTTGCTGGGCGTACTGTGCGCTGTATATTTAGTGATTCACTTTGTGGGACAGAGAACGCAGGTACAGGGACATTCCATGGAACCTAAACTCAGTACAGAAGATAATCTGATTGTGGATAAGATCACTTATCGGTTTCGTGACCCGGAAAGGTTCGATATCATCGTTTTCCCATTTCAGGATGAAAAAGATACCTTTTATATCAAAAGGATTATCGGGCTGCCGGGAGAAACGGTGCAGATCGATGAAGAAGGAAACATCATGATTGATGGTGAGATTTTGGAGGAATCCTACGGCAAAGAAGTCATCATAAATCCGGGTCGGGCATATGAGCCGGTAGAACTGGGAGAGGATGAGTATTTTGTCATGGGAGATAATAGAAACAACAGTATGGATAGCAGGGAGGCTTCCGTGGGGAATATCAAAAGGAAGAATATCATCGGCAGGGCGTGGCTGAGGATATGGCCTTTGGATAAGTTTGGGTTGATTAAACACCGCTAGTATGGGGGATAAGATGGCAGAGGATATAAAGACGATTAGGCAAAAACTGCAGGCAGCGGCATTCGAAGAGCTGCCTGTTTTGTTTCAGCAATATGAAACAGATTCGCGGGCAGGAGTGCAGAAGGAAGTAGCCAGGGGGAGGAAACGGATTCTGGAATACGAAAATGAACTGGCGCGCACGGAACAACTGAAGCAGTATGAACGCAAGTATAGTGCCTGTGCCCATATCTGCGGGATAGATGAGGTTGGCAGAGGGCCGCTTGCGGGACCTGTGGTGGCCGGTGCAGTCATTTTGCCGAAAAATTGTGACATTTTATATATCAATGATTCCAAGAAACTGTCCGAAAAAAAGAGAGAGGAACTTTATGAGATTATCATGGAGAAAGCCGTGGCGGTGGGTCTTGGATACAGTACACCGCAGCGGATTGATGAGATCAATATCCTACAGGCCACTTATGAGGCCATGCGGGAGGCCATCGGACAGCTTGGTGTGGCGCCGGATATCCTGCTCAATGATGCGGTGACGATTCCACAGGTGGATATCAGGCAGGTGCCTATTATCAAGGGAGATGCGAAGAGCATTTCCATCGGAGCGGCCAGCATTGTAGCTAAGGTCACCAGGGATCGACTTATGGCAGAGTATGACAAGGTGTATCCGGAATATGGTTTTGCAGCGAATAAAGGATATGGTGCGCAGATGCATATTGAGGCGCTTAAGAAGTGCGGGCCCTGTCCGATTCACCGCAGGACATTTATTACACATTTTTGTGAGGTGTGACTTTGAATCTGGGAAATATTTTAAAGAAAGACAGTCGAACAGCCAGGACAAATGATACGAGCAGGGTATCGGAATCCATGAGTAAGGGAGAACGTCTCTATCGTCTGCAGAATGAAATCCGGGCGATGAAACCCGGACAGACATTGCAGGGTACGGTGGTGAACAGGAATGGGAATTCCGTGCAGATTGAATTGGCTCAGGATTTCAGCATCAATGCCAAGATTGACCAGAGCGTGAGTTTGGCTATGGGGCAGATGATGAGTTTTGAGATTAAGGCCAATAATGGGTCTCTTTTATCTCTGGCGCCCCTGTATACCAATACGGCCAATACGGCCACGATTCTGCGGGCGCTGGCGGCGGCAGGCCTGCCGGAGACAGCGGGTAATATCGAGATGGTGGCTGCCATGATGGAAGAGGGGATGCCGATTGACAAGGAATCCATCTTAAGCATGAGCAGGCAGATTTTGGAATTTCCGGGACAGAATCCGGCATCCATCATACAGATGACGAAATTGGGACTGCCGATCACAGAAGCGAATATAGAGCAGTTTGAGCATTATATGAATGCCAGTCATCAGATCCTTGGCAGTGTGGAGACTATTATGGATGAACTGCCGCAGGTATTTCGGGAATTGATAACGGCAGGGAAAGAAGGTCAGGCGTTTGCTTTCTATGAAGCGGTGCTGAACATTTTCACGGAAGAAGAAGCGGATGGAAGCGTTATTCTGCAGGGACAGCAGGGAGCAGAACAGCCGGTTGGGGAACAGGCGGCGGTACAGGAAAATGCTGTCCGGACGCCCGAACAGGCCGGTTCGCAGGACGCGGCACAGACCGGAACATTGCCGGCTGGGGAACAGCAGGCAGGCACACAGCAGACGCTGGATGCGGCACAGACATTACAGGCTAAAGCAGATGAAACATTGCTGCATATGGCAGATACAGCCGGGGAGGAAGGCGGCAGACAGACTGTCCTCACCGCTAGGCAGTGGAACAGCCTAGCTGATATGCTGAGGAATCTTGGTGCAGACGAAGAGACTGCGGGACAGATACAGAAGGGAGAAATCCCGCCCAAGGAAGTGCTTAATTTGGTGCGGGAATTGCTGCCCAGAATCATACATGATCAGGATATGTCCAAAGTGATGGAACGACTTCTCGGCGGAAAAGAATTCCAGAATCTATTAAAAGCAGAAATTGGGAAACAGTGGCTGATCGAGCCCAGAGAGGTGGCCGATCCCAAACGGGTGGAGCAGCTTTATGAGAAGGTCAGGGAACAGACTATGCGGCTGCATCAGGCACTGACGGCTGTAGAAAAGGGGGATGCGCCGCTTGCCAGAAGTGTGCAGAATCTACAGAACAATGTGGATTTTATGAATCAGATGAATCATATGTATACCTATGTCCAGCTGCCGCTTAAGATGTTGGGCAACAATGCTCACGGGGATCTGTATGTCTATACCAATAAGAAAAATCTAGCGGCCAAGGATGGAAACGTGAGCGCTCTGCTGCATCTGGATATGGAGCATCTTGGGCCTCTGGATATCTATGTGACTATGCAGAAACAGAAGGTCAGTACGAACTTTACGGTACAGGATGAGAGTATTCTTGATCTGATCGAGAAACATATCGATCTGCTGCATGATCGTCTGGTCAAACGGGGGTATGATTTCAAGGCTAATATGCAGATTAAAGAAGAACAGGAAGAACAGGATTCGGAATCCATTATGAGGACGATACTGCACCAACAGAAGAATATTTCTGTTTTAAGCAGGACTTCTTTTGATATGCGTGCATAGTACGAGCAGAACTTCTAAAATATGAACTTCTCAATTTGAAGTTTTTGAGGAAAGGAGCGGGAATGGCTTTGGAGAATAGGAAGCGGGAGAAACCGAAACAGGCGATTGCCCTAGAATACGATCCTGATGAGGCGGCGCCGCGGGTCATAGCTTCCGGTAAGGGAGCGCTGGCGGAACGTATCATAGAGAAGGCAAAAGAGGCGGATGTACCGGTGCACCGGGACGATAAACTGGCGGAGACATTGTCGCGTCTGGAGATTGGAGATATGATCCCGCCGGAACTCTACGAGGTGGTGGCGGAGATTCTTGTCTTTGTGGATTCTATGGATAAAATCAGAGCCAAGATGGCGAAAGGTCATTGAAGATGAATACGAGAGAAAAAGGGGCACAGAAAGAACAGCAGGTCTGTGCCTGTTTACTGTCTGAAGGCGTGGTAATATTGGAGAAAAATTTCCGTTCCAGACAGGGAGAGATAGATATCATCGGCCGAGACGGGGAATATCTGGTATTTTTTGAAGTCAAATATAGAACCGGAGACCGATGCGGCAGTGCGGCAGAGGCGGTGGGAAACGCCAAACAGAGGAAAATCTGTCAGGTGGCGGACTATTATCGGATGAAGCATCACTGTACGGAAGACACACCCATACGGTTTGATGTAGTGGCCGTGGATGGGGAGAAAATGCAGTGGATTAAAAATGCCTTTGCATATGTGTCCAGGCGGTAGGGACTGCATGCTGCATGGAAGTTGAAAGAACTGCAGTGCAAAATCAGTTAAAGAAGGGATCAGCATATGGAATTGTACAGACATCAGAGCGGCAGACAGATGAAACAGAATCGGTTGGGTGAACTGGAGTATCTAACCTTTTCGTTGCTGACAGAAACCGGTATGGTCAGGCATTTGTTTTCTACCAGGCTTGGAGGCGTCAGTGAGGGAATCTATGCTTCCATGAATCTGAGTTATACCAGAGGGGATAGAAAGGAAGCGGTGGATGAAAACTACAGGCGCATTGCCGGGGCGCTTGGCTGTCAGGTGGAGGATATCGTCTGTTCCGACCAGACACACACTACCAATCTTAAGATTGTGGGCAGACAGGATGGCGGTAAGGGTGTTATCAGACCCCGTGATTATCATGACATAGACGGACTCCTGACGGATGAACCAGGTATTGTTCTGGCTACCTTCTTTGCGGACTGTGTTCCCCTGTATTTTGTGGATACAAAGCATCGAGCCATTGCGCTGGCACATTCCGGATGGCGCGGAACTGTGTCCCGGATGGGACAGTGTGTGGTGGAGAAGATGAAAGAGGTATATGGAACGGCACCGGAAGATATCGTATCGGCAGTGGGGCCCTCTATCTGTCAAGATTGTTATGAAGTCAGCGAGGATGTGGCGGAGGCTTTTTGCAGAGAATTTTGTAAGCCTGGTCAGGAGCAGCAAATTCTGATCTCTAAAGGCGGCGGGAAGTATCAACTGGATCTGTGGCGTGCCAATGAGATTGTGTTGACGGAGGCAGGGATTCTGCCATCCAGGATTCAGGTGACGGATCTTTGTACCTGCCATAACAGTGCGTATCTTTTTTCCCATCGGGCCAGTCAGGGAAAACGGGGCAATCTGGGCGCTTTTTTAGGATTAATATAGGAACTAAATTAAGAAACAATTAAAGAATTTCCCATCTATTCCTTTATGTTTCTATGTTTGAATGATAGTATACGAAAGCACAAGAGAGGTGAAAACACATGGCGAATATTCTGGTATGCGATGACGACAGGGAAATTGTAGATGCAATCGAGATTTATCTGTTACAGGAAGGCTACACAATCTTTAAGGCTTACGATGGACAGCAGGCGATCAAGGTGTTAAAGGAACAGCAGATACATTTGCTTCTCATTGACATCATGATGCCAAAACTGGACGGGATTCATGCAACGCTGAAGATTAGGGAGTATTCCAGTATTCCGATCATCTTCCTTTCTGCCAAGTCAGAGGACAGTGATAAGATTCTGGGCTTAAACATCGGCGCCGATGATTATATCACAAAGCCCTTTAATCCTCTGGAACTGGTGGCAAGAGTCAAATCTAACCTGCGCAGGTACACAACACTTGGAAATCTGAACACAGAGAACAATGCACTTTTTCAGGTGGGAGGGCTGTGTATCAATGACGACACCAAGGAAGTGACGGTGGACGGGGAAGGCGTGAAGCTGACGCCTATTGAGTATAACATCCTGCTGCTGCTTGTGAAGAACTGCGGAAGGGTATTTTCTATTGATCAGATTTATGAGAGCATATGGAATGAGGAAGCGATCGGCGCAGATAATACGGTGGCGGTACATATCAGACATATTCGGGAAAAGATTGAGATCAATCCCAAGGAACCCAGATATCTCAAGGTGGTGTGGGGCGTAGGTTATAAGATCGAGAAACAATAGAAAGGTAAAGAGATGGGAAAAAAAGAGGAGAAAGAGAGAAGGCCGAAAAAACAAAGGAACGGTATGAGAACTCTCTGCCGTATTTTGCAGCATGTGGCGCTGGCGGTTATGGTGCTTGCCCTGGTGGTGACTGTGTCCAACATAACAGTGCAGATTGAAGGATTCCGCTGGAATGGCAGTTATACAAGCTATACGCATTATTCCAGCAAAGAAAAGAACTTTGAGGAATCTGATTTGTTCAATACTATTTTTGGCTATGCGATGGCGGATATCATCCGTTTTGGCGTGGTGAGCAGTCAGATGGAGACAAAAGGGGACTTTGATGGCAGTAAGGTGGTGGATGTAACTGCCTATAATTGCAGGGACACCGGGCTGCCAGAGCAGTATGTAACAGCCAATTATTATCTGGAAGATTTGCTTAAATGGGCCAATTATGGTTTTGAATATGTGCCAACGGACATGACCAGAGAGCAGGCAGATAAGTTTTTGGCAGCGATGACCAAAGTTACCACGGTGGATTCCAAGAGTAAATATTTTAATACTTCGGATGCCAGCTATTTGAAGTCCGATATCCAGAGTTATACTTTTGTAAATGATGTATCTGCCAATCAGATTCTGACACCGGGCATTGATGGGGGAGATGGATTTGTGGCGGATTATCAGCCCGTCAACGAACTGGGTGAACATAAAGATGCAGAAGCCAGCGAGGTTACAGGCAGTATGGATGAAGATGGCATTCCGGTGTACACCTACCATGTGATGGTGAACCGCTATAAGACCGTAGAAGATAAAAATCTGGAGGAGTATGTGTCTGATTGGACACTCTATCAGGAACTCTGCGGGAATGTGAAAAGCGCTGCGGAAAATCTTGCTTATAATTACAAGGAATATATGGATTATCAGGATTACTACAGCGTGGAAAATTCCAATGTACGATACCTGATCGCTAAGACTGTAGGAGATGAGGTACAGTACTATAGCAATTTGAAAGATGGAGATCCTGACCGGGAGTCTACTCTGGAAATGATGGAAGGATTTACGGAGTATGAAAGCAGTCATAAACTGCCCAGAGGGAAGTATATTTATTACAGTCCTTCCGAGATGATTTATAAAACGAACACGACTATCGAGGAGAATACCGTACGCAAGATTCTCCAGGATTATGACTATGCTTATCCGGAAACGGTGAAGATATGGATTAATGTGGACACGTCTTATCCGGCCAAGGATGCCTTTACCCAGAGTGCGGAGTATCTTCCCTATCTGTGGCAGTGGTATGCAGTGCTTTTGATAGCAGGTATCTTGTACCTGATACTGTTTTTCTATCAGACTATGGTAACAGGAAGAAGTCTGAACGAGGAGGGGAACAGATATACCAGACTACAGTCTTTTGATAAGGTGCCTACAGAAGCGGCAGTTCTGATAGCGGCCGGTGTGGCGGTTCTGACAGTGTGGGTACTGATCGTAGTGACAGAACTTGCAGGTGTGGATGTCACAAACCTGGCTTACTACAGGGAGGCGCTCCATGAGGAGTGGTTTAAGGGGCTCATATTGGGCAGCGCGTTTGTAATAGATGTGATATTTACCTTCTTTTTCTATAGTCTGGTCAGGAGGATTAAGGCCAGGACTCTGTGGAAGAACAGTTATCTCTACAGGCTTATGTGCCGGGCGAAGAAGTTCGCTTGGAATGTGTATGATAACGGCGGTATTGTAGTTCGTACATGGGTTCCATACGGCATTTTCCTTGGATTGAATCTGTTCCTGGTGTTGTGGAGTATGAGAAGAGGAGGCATGTTCCTATTTTTCATAGCGGTGATCGCAGATATCTTGGTAGGTATTTTGATTTACAAGGATACGAAGGAGCGACAGGGAATTGTAAAGGGGATTGAGACGATTGCCGGCGGGAAAGTGGATCACCAGATTGACACGGCAAATCTGCACGGGGATAACCTGACACTTGCCAATTCAGTCAACAGTATTGGGAAAGGCATTAAAGATGCGGTAGAGATCAGTATGAAGGATGAGCGTATGAAGGCGGATCTCATCACCAATGTATCCCATGACATTAAAACACCGCTCACTTCCATCATCAACTATGTGGACTTGTTAAAGAGAGAACAGGTGGATAATGAGAAGGTGCAGAATTATATCCGTGTGTTGGATGAGAAGTCCCAGCGCTTAAAGCAGCTTACGGATGATCTGGTGGAGGCCAGTAAGATTACTTCCGGCAATATCAGTTTGAACTTTGAGAGGATTAACCTGACGGAACTGATGAATCAGACTATCGGGGAGTTTTCGGAGAAATTTGAGCAGAAGGGTCTTACCACAGTGATGAATGTCAACACCCAGCAGACGGTGATCGAGGCGGACAGCCGCAGAATCTGGCGGGTGATGGAGAATCTGTTCAACAATATCTTTAAGTATGCGATGACAGGTACCCGCATTTATGTGAGTATTGACGGACAAAAGGATGTGCCGGAGAATGTTGTGATCTCCATCAAGAACATATCCGCCACGCCGTTAAACTGCAATGCGGAAGAATTGACGGAGCGTTTTATCAGAGGAGATGTTTCCCGGACAACGGAGGGAAGCGGGCTGGGGCTTTCCATAGCCAAGAACCTGACAGAAGCTCAGAAGGGGACATTTGAGATTCAGCTGGACGGAGATCTGTTTAAGGTTATCTTAACATTTCCGGCGGCGGTAAGCCAGGAACAATAAAGAATTGAAATGATCAGGAAAAGCTGTGATATCAGGCGGTTTTTCCTGATTTTATATGAAAATGCCACGGTGGATTACGGCGCCGGTTTACTGTCTTGGCACAATAAAACAGTAGACTTTTGAGCAGGAACTTGTTATAATGGATGAAATATAAATTTCCCATGTAATTGGTATCTGTGAAGTGTTGTCATTTTCATTTTTATCCCTGATTTAACCGAAAATAAATTATAGATATCGCAGGAAAGAATAGGTAGTAGATATGGATCATCTGGAGTCTGGTAAACAGCAGGAAATGCATTTTCCCATGATGGAAAATGCTGAATATCAAAAGGCGCAGAAGCAGGAAATAAAGATAGGAAAAGAGCAGGGACTGGATATTTCGGTCTATGCCAATCCTGAGTTCAACTGGCTGCAGATGGAGCAGATCCGTATGGGGCTTAAAGACAATGTAGATGCTTCCGTCTATGCCAATCCCAAGTATAGCTATGAGACCATGCGGCAGGTCAGACTTGGTTTGTATTCAGCAACTGATTTGATGCCCTATGTAAAGCGGGGGTTTATAGAAGAAGATTTAGAGGAGATTCGGCTTGCACTGCTTAACAGGCTCCCGTTAGATCAATGGATCAAGGATGATATGTGTGCACCGCAGATTCGAGAGATTCGGATCGGCTTGTGTGAAGAGTTAGATATTTCCCCTTATGCTGACAGCAGATACAACTGGATGCAGATGCAGGAGATTCGTCTGGGACTGGAAAAAAAGCTGGATGTAACCGTTTATGCGAACTATCTGTACAGCCATGCGCAGATGAGGGAAATCCGTCTGGGCATGGAGGCAGGTCTGGATGTATCCATTTACAACAGCCTGGTTTTTTCTGCCACGGATATGAAGGAAAAGCGTCAGGAGATTATCAACAAAAAGAGATCCAGCGGACACGCAGAAGAGAAACCGGTTAAAGTAAATGAAAGCGCCAATAAGTCATTTTTGGAATCTCATAGAAAGAATGAATTTGTCATTTCCATAGAAGAGAACGGTAATAAGGCATATGCCTATATTCCATGGGTTCCCGGCAACATGGTCACCAAGGAAGATATTTATCATGACTTGGAGAGAAGGGAAATCGTATATGGTATCAAGCATGATGCGATTGCAGATTTGATTGACAAAAAGAGATTAAATGAGAAAATACTGATTGCAGAAGGAATACCGGCTCAGAGAGGAGAGGACGGGTGGTTTGAGTTTTTTGTCCGCCTTGATCTGCCCCGTATCCCGGCGCCGCTTCCGGATGGCAGTGTTGACTATGTGAACATAGAAGCTTTTGAGATGGTGGATGAGGGAGAAAAGTTAGCCGTCTATCATCGGGCGCAAAAGGGAATCAGCGGAAAGAACATCTATGGAGAGAGCATTCATGGAGAGAATGGTACCGAAAAGAAACCGCTTCGAGGCGTTGGTTTTACGGTTGCGGATGACGGCGTAACCTATATTTCCAAGATGAATGGCAAGTTTGAATACACGGCTGGACGTATTACGATCACCAATGTCTTGGTGGTGCGGGAGAATGTCACTGCTGTTACCGGTAAACTGGAAGTGGACGGTTCCGTGTATGTGGTCGGCAGTATTTCTTCCGGCGGTTATATCAAGGCCAGCGGGGATATCATCATTGACCAGAATGTGGAGACAGCCAAATTGATTGCCGGTGGCAATATTATGATCAAACAGGGAAGCTGTTCCAAGAACGACTGCTTTATTGAGGCAGGTGGTGAGGTTTCCGGCAGTTTCTTTGAGGCAGTCAATATCAGTGCGGGAGGAAATGTCAAAGCCAATTACATCATGAACAGCAACATCAATACCATGGGCAAGGTGGTTGTCTCAGGAAGTAAGGGTGTACTGCTTGGCGGCACTATCAGGGCGGTCAGAGGTGTGGATACGTATAATCTGGGAAACAGACTGCATATTAAGACCATTCTGGATGTGGGCAGGAACGAACTGTATGACAGACGGCAGATGGAGTATGAGAGAGACCGTGACAAACTCTTGAAAGAATTGGAGGCCCTGGAAAAACAGCGGGATAAGGTACTTGCTCTGTGTGCTGCGGGTAAGGAAGTTCCGGAAGAGATACAGCGAAAGATATATGCCGCGATAGAGGTAGAGGGTCAAAGACTGGCAGAACTGGACGGAGAATCTTCTAAACTGGCCAATCTGACGGAACAGGTTATGACGGAACCGGTTTATGTCAGGGGAAAGGCATACGAAGGCAGTCTCATCATTATCAACGCTATCAAATATATGCTGCCTGCAGAAGTGAAGAGGGTTATCTTTAAACTTAAGAATAAGCAGGTAGTTATGGTAAGTATGTAGTAAACTGTCGGGCAGCACAGTTTAAGAATAAAAGCATAGAAAGAGTATAATATGAAGCGTGACACAATTTTAATTTTTGAAGACAATTCAATAGACAGAGCCATTTTGGTAGAATTGTTCCAAGCAGATTATAAGATTCTGGAAGCCTCCAATGGTAAAGAGGGAATTGCGCTCTTAAACAAACATTTTGCGCAGATTGCCCTGGTACTTCTGGATAATCTGATGCCTGTGATGGATGGGTTTGCGGTATTGGAGCATTTGAAAGATAAAAATATCATGAGCAAGATTCCCTTTGTTATGATTACAGGGGAATATTCTTCGGAACTGGAGAAAAGAGGCTATGAGTATGGTATTGTGAGTTATCTGAAGAAACCGTATCAGTCTGATGTGGTAAAGCAGGTGGTCTACAATGCGGCCAGTTGGTTCCAGTATAAGATGCAGCTTGAGCTGATGGTCAAAAAGCAGAACATTAACATCCAGAAGCAGAACAGCATCTTAAGACAGCAGGCTAAGAAACTCACGCAGGTCAATGAGATTCTGATAGATTCCCTGAGCAATATTGTGGAATTCAGGAATATGGAGCCCAAGCAGCACATCCGAAGAATCAGGGAATATTCCATGTGTCTTGGTGGGAGCGTGATGAAACTATATCCGGAGTATGAATTGACGCCGGAGAAGATTCAGCAGATTGGCTGGGCTTCTTCTCTTCATGATATCGGTAAGATTGTGATTCCGGATACCATTATCCTAAAGCCGGGCAAACTGATGCCGGATGAATTTGAACTGATCAAGTCTCATACCACTAAGGGAGCGGAAATCATTCAGCAAAGATTACAGTTGAATGACCGGGTGATTTTTGATTATGCATATGATATTGCCAGACACCATCATGAGAAATATGATGGCAGGGGATATCCCGATGGACTGAAGGGTGATGAGATCAGCATTGCGGCGCAGATAGTTTCTCTGGTGGATGTATACGATGCGCTCATTTCCAAACGTGTCTATAAAGCGGCCTATGAACCGGATAAGGCGTACCAGATGATCATCAATGGACATAGCGGAGCATTTTCACCGAAACTGCTCAAGGCATTCACGGAAGTGAAGGCTGATTTTGAACACCTGTTAGATATGTACCATGACGAAAAAGTGAAATAGAAAATAAAAAGGCAGACTTTCCATAGTATAGAAGGGAAGTCTGTCTCTTTGTCTGTCGGGAAATCGGAAGGCGTTTTCTGCTCACATATCCAGTGCGTTCATTTCCCGGTTATTGTACTTTGAAAGAATCTGGTGAATCTTATCCGTGGGCGTGTAGATATTGGCCATGGAAGCGTCATGATTCATAAAATCAATGATGGATGCGATAAACTTACTCATATCTGCCTCTATATAATAGGGCTTCTCCCTAAGTTCCGGCGGTTGATAGCAGAGATTGGTGGTTACGATCCTGTCAAAATAGCATTTCTCATAAGCAGCATCGAAAGCTGCCAATCCATCTGTAAAAAGTCCGAAGGTACAGCAGACGAAGACACGCTTAGCATTCATTTTCTTGAGTTGTTTGGCTGTGTCTATCATGCTGCCGCCGGAAGAAATGATATCATCGATTACAATCACGTCCTTGCCATCGATATTATCCCCCAGAAACTCATGGGCGACAATCGGATTTTTGCCACCGACTATGGTGGAGTAATCCCTGCGTTTATAGAACATGCCTGTATCCACGCCGAGTACATTGGCAAAGTATACGGCCCTGTCCAGAGCGCCCTCATCGGGGCTGATCACGATGGTGTGTTCCTTATCGATGATCAGGTTCTTTTCCATGCGGAGTAAGGCTCTTATAAACTGGTAGGGGGGTGTGAAATTATCAAATCCCTTGATGGGGACGGAGTTCTGTACTCTGGGATCGTGGGCGTCAAAGGTGATGAAATTGGATACGCCCATATCCATCAGTTCTTTGATGGCGTAAGCACAGTCCAAGGATTCCCTTCCGTTTCTCTTATGCTGTCTGCCTTCATAGAGAAAGGGCATGATTACGTTGATGCGGTGTGCCTTGCCATTGATGGCGGAAATAATCCTTTTTAAATCCTGATAATGGTCATCGGGTGACATATGATTCTGAAATCCGTTCATGCTATATGTGATGCTGTGGTTGCAAACATCGACCAGGATAAAGATATCCTTGCCGCGGACGGAATCATCTAGGATTGCCTTGCCCTCACCGGTTCCGAAACGGGGACAATCTACTTCCATCAGATAGTTATTTTCCATATAACCGTGGAAAGCGGGATCGTTTTTGACATTGTTGTTGAGATTCTTGCGGAAATCCACAAGATGACTGTTGACTTTTTCTGCCAGTGGAAGAGCAGATTTATCGGTAAGAAGTTTTACTGCGGCCACTGGCATGGAATGTTCCAGTTGTTCTGTATTAGGCATTTGGTCCTCCTGTATCGTATAAGCTGTACAGACTGGAGAAACTTTTCGCTGTCTGTGTATCTTCTTTTTTTATATCATTATGCTAGTGACACGTCAAGGAATTTCTAGTAAAATAAGGTTTTAGTAAAAGATAAAAAAGATAAAAACTTTACAAGTGCCGGTAGATGGTGTAAAATCAAGCGGTATCATTGACAGATAATGGAGGATGACATGAGTAAGAAGAAATCCAAGCCGATCGTGGCGGTAGTGGGAAGGCCCAATGTGGGTAAATCCACACTGTTTAATGCTTTGGCGGGTGAGAATATATCGATTGTAAAAGATACGCCGGGGATTACCAGAGATCGTATTTATGCGGATGTGACCTGGCTTACTATGAATTTTACATTGATTGATACCGGTGGTATTGAACCGGAGAGTAAGGACATTATCCTTTCGCAGATGCGGGAACAGGCGCAGATCGCCATCGATACGGCGGATGTGATTATTTTTCTTGTGGATGTGAAGCAGGGACTGCAGGATGCGGATGCCAAGGTGGCGGACATGCTCAGACGGTCCAGAAAGCCTGTGGTACTGGCAGTCAATAAGGTGGATGATTTCAAAAAATATATGGCAGATGTCTATGAATTTTATAATCTTGGCATCGGGGAGCCTTATCCGATTTCATCAGTGAATCGTCTCGGGTTTGGCGAACTGTTGGATGAGGTGAGTTCTCATTTTGATCAGGAGGCGGCCGAGGAGGAAGAAGACGATCGAATCAGAGTAGCGATCGTTGGTAAGCCCAATGTGGGCAAATCTTCCATCATCAATCGCCTGATCGGGGAAAACCGCGTGATTGTTTCGGATATAGCAGGTACCACCAGAGATGCCATTGATACGGAGATTACCCATGATGGCAAAGAATATGTGTTTATCGACACAGCGGGGCTTCGCAGGAAGAATAAAATCAAAGAAGAACTGGAACGCTATATGATCATTCGAACGGTGTCGGCCGTGGAACGATCGGATATTGCGGTATTAGTCATAGATGCTGCGGAAGGTGTGACCGAGCAGGATGCGAAGATTGCGGGGATTGCGCATGATCGGGGTAAGGCGGTTATCATTGCGGTCAACAAATGGGATATCATCGAGAAAAATGATAAGACCGTAAAGGAGTATACACAGAAGATCAGGCAGGTGCTTTCCTTTATGCCCTATGCAGAAATCATCTTCATCTCGGCTGTGAGCGGTCAGCGTCTTATGAGCCAAAGCACCGGATTTCGATTTCTTCTTTGTGCCATAACAGCAACCAACACAT